>JANMOP010000088.1:0-8436 GCA_031369365.1 Methylotenera sp. | reverse complement strand
CTCGATAATATCTACGAAGCGAGCAAAAAAACTTGGCTGGCAGATTATTTGCCCGAAGATGCCGACGGCGGCGAACTTTCACCAGATGGGCGCGTGATGGAAATGCTGTCTGAACACACTATTGAAGGCTGGTTAGAAGGTTATTTGCTGACTGGTCGCCATGGCTTTTTCTCAACCTATGAGTCGTTTGTACATGTCATTGATTATATGTTCAATCAACATGCAAAATGGCTTGCGATGTCTAAATCGGTGCCTTGGCGCGCAGCCGTTTCTTCGCTTAATCTGTTGATTACCTCGACCGTTTGGCGGCAAGATCACAATGGTTTTACCCACCAAGACCCAGGATTTTTGGATATTGTGGTGAATAAAAGCCCTGAAGTCACGCGCATTTACTTGCCCCCCGATGTGAACTGCCTGCTGACTGTCGCTAATCACTGCCTAAATAGCACCGATTACATCAATGTGATTGTTTGCGATAAACAAAAACATTTGCAATATTTAAGTATGGACGCTGCAGTTGAACATTGCAGCAAGGGCATTGGTATTTGGCGGTGGGCCAGCAATGATGAGGGTGCTGAGCCTGATTTGGTTATGGCAAGCGCTGGTGACATTACCACCAAAGAAGCCTTGGCTGCCACCGTGTTATTGCGTGAGCATTTTCCACAACTTAAAATACGTTTTGTAAATGTGGTGGATTTATATAAATTAACACCGCAAAACGAGCATCCACATGGACTTTCTGACCGTGATTTTGATAGTTTATTTACAAAAAATAAGCCAATTATTTTTAACTTTCACGGTTATCCTTATCTTATTCACCGCCTGACTTATAGGCGCACCAATCACGATAACTTGCATGTGCGTGGCTACAAAGAAAAAGGCAGCATCAATACCCCGCTAGAGTTGGCGATTCAAAATGAGATAGATCGTTTTAGTTTAGCCATTGATGCCATTAATCGCGTCCCCAGTTTGCAAAAAATTGGCGCGCATGTGCAAGAAAAACTACGTAATAGACAGATTGAATGCCGCAATTATGCTTACGAATATGGTGTTGATTTGCCAGAAGAAGATAACTGGGTATGGCCTTATTAACCATACTGGCTATTAATAGTGGCTCGTCTAGCCTCAAAGCCAGCTTATTTATGGCGAATGGCGAGCGGCGAAACTTTCGCCAAGCCTGTAGTAGCAATGATTATATTCACAGCCATGCCAAAGCGTTTATTGCCTTGTTAAGCGATTTAGATGATATACAGCCAACACTTATCGCGCACAGGTTTGTGCATGGCGGTAAATTAAGCGATGCGGCGCGCTTGATTGATGCCGAGGAGCGAGCGCGACTACATAGCATTGCCTATCTTGCACCGTTGCACATGCCCAGCAACTTGCTAGGTGTAGATTTATGCGCCAAGCAATTCAATTGCCCGCAGATTGCTTGCTTTGATACGGCCTTTCACGCCACGTTACCAGAAATGGCACACCGCCTAGCTATTCCGCAGGCGCTTAAAATACGCCGTTATGGCTTTCACGGTATCAATTATGCACACGTTGCACGGCAGCTGCCAAAACTCCTTGGCACAGCTGCAAAAGGCCGTGTTGTGGTGGCACATCTTGGCAATGGCGCAAGCCTGTGCTTGTTAGAAAACTTAAAGTCTGTAGATACCAGCATGGGTTACAGTGCTGCTGGTGGCGTTCCAATGGGAACGCGCAGTGGTGATCTTGACCCTGGGGTGATGCTAGAGCTTGCCAAACGCTATGATGGTGTTGAATTAAGTGCTGTAATTTATGAAGAATCTGGCTTATTAGCGCTTTCTGACGGCGAGAGTAGCGCGGTTTCTGATTTAGAAAAAAGCAATAGTGAAAATGCCAATTTTGCGTTGGAATTTTTTGCAAGGCAAGTACGCGCCAGCGTCGGCAGTTATGCCGCTAAAGCTGGTGGCATTGATGCCATAGTATTTACTGGCGGCATTGGCGAACATTCAGCGCAAATACGTGCACTTGTTTGCGAGCCGCTTGGATTTCTTGGCTTTGCGTTAAACGCAGAGGCCAATCAAGCCAATTTAGCCACATTAAGCACCGCTTCATCCAAGCCCGTATTAATAATCCCTGCCGATGAGGAAGCTGAAATTGCACGTTTAGCTGAAAAAATATACGGAGATAAAGCATGACAGCACGAGCAATTGCCAAACCTGCCTCTCACGCAATCTTTTTGTTGCTGAAAAAACCCACTGACAAGGAAAATAATTATGACCATTGGCACAATTTGTAATCGCAAAGTCATCACTGTGCAGCGCGATGCCACGGTGCTACATGCCGCGGTGTTAATGCGTCAGCACCATGTTGGTGATGTGGTGGTAATAGAAAATCGCGACAATAAAACCGTACCAATTGGCATTGTGACCGATCGAGACATTGTAGTAGAACTAGTAGCCACAGAGCTTGATTGCAACGTGATTACGGTTGGCGACATCATTGCCAAGCTCATCGCTGTTAAAGATAGTGCAGGTGTGTTCGAGGCGATTCAATTAATGGCTAACAAAGGCGTGCGGCGGCTGCCTGTTGTAGATGCTGATGGTGGACTGGTTGGCATTATTACATTAGACGATTTACTGCTATTGCTAAGCAAAGAATTGGCTGCATTTACTAAATTAGTGACGCGTGAGCAAAAAAATGAAGCCACTGAACGACGTTAATCCTGCTCGGCCTTAGCCTGTGATAAAGCTTTTGGTTCGGCGCTAATAAAATTGTAATAGTAAGTATTCAAATACGATGTGACATCAACAATATCTTCCTCACTCCAACTTAGCTTGGTATAGCGCTGCCAGCGGTTTACTTGGGCTTTAAGGCTTTTCCAATCGGTTGCTAGCTTCTGCTCGCGCCAATGGATGGTTGAAGTGTGGCAAGCGCTACAGTGTGTTGAATAGAGCAACCCTCCTCGCGCTTCGTTTGGCAACGCTTCAGCCAGTACCAAAGCATTCATGCTAAAGAATATGCACACTGTAAAAAACAACTGCTTAATTCCGCTCATCTTGCCCTGCCATCACTCCCAGCTTGCATTTGACATTGTTTACGTCAATATATAGAAGTTGGGTCGATGATAAAATGCGTGCAAGCACGTACATATATGCTGGCGTCTGACTGCTAAACTGTGTTTATTAACACTAGTCAATTAGAATACTAGTCAATTAGAATACTAGCTAATTAGAATAATAGGAGCCATGATGGACGACCGCATTCAGCAACTGTTAAAGCAAATGACAGCGCTTGAAGATGAGCTACGCACCGCGCTCAGCGAGCAGCAATCCAGCCTATTTTTTCAAATTAAAGGCAAGCGCGTTGAGTTTGAAAAATCCATCAAGCAAACGCACCGTAAACTCAAAAAGAATTTCTTCCGTTGGCTGGTTACCGATAGGCCGCAAAACCTGATTACTGGGCCGATTATTTACTCGATGATTATTCCATTGCTGGTGACCGATTTATTCATTACCTTTTATCAATTGACTTGTTTTCCGATTTACGGCATTAAAAAAGTACGCCGTGCCGATTACATTATTTTTGATCGGCATAATCTGCAATACCTTAATTTTATTGAGAAATTTCACTGCACTTACTGCGCCTACGGTAGCGGCATGATTGCCTATATTAGCGAAATAGTAGCGCGTACTGAGCAATATTTTTGCCCAATTAAACATGCGCGAAAAATACTGGGCACACATGCACGATATGCACTTTTCTTAGATTTTGACGCAGCCCAGAATTATGAAGCCAAGCTTGAGGAACACCGAATATCACTCAACAAAGAAGCTGAAAAAGGAGAATTAGATTGAAACTCACATTTTTAGGCACAACAGGCATAGCTACTGGCGCGTAACGCATCATTTAAAGCCTTCGCACCACCCCCTCAATATTAAACATCTTACTGCTAATCAAGCGAAAGCATAACCCAGCTTATTTTGCTTGGCGGCATACATCGCTTCATCAGCGTTTTTAATTAAATCATCTAAGTTATCTCCATTTTTAGGGAATAAAGATACACCAATACTTAATTTAACAACTAAATTTGGCAGAATATCATCACATGGCATCTCAATTGTTTTAATTAATTTTTTAATGATAGTATTAACTTCACTCTCATTTTTAACTTCCATTAATAGATACAAAAATTCATCTCCGCCAAATCGACAAATTGTGTCGTCACTACGTGTATTTTGTTTAAGTCTTTCGGCGATGGTTAACAAAACCTTATCACCAATATCATGTCCATGTGTGTCATTAATTTGCTTAAATTTATCCAAATCTAAAAACATGACCGCCAAATTCCATCCATGACGTTTTGCCTGTTCCAATCCATGTTCAAGCCTGTCATAAAACAATGCCCTATTCGGTAAGCCAGTTAGCGCATCGTGCAGCGATGCCTGTGTGGCAGTATCCCTTTCTATTTTTACCTCTTCCAATTCTTGCTCAATAATTTCTCTCTCTTTTACTTCATCTTTTAATGCAATATTCACAATATTAAGTTCATCTACTGCCGACTGCACTTTATTTTCTACTGTCGTATTTTTCTTGATTGCATTTTTAATAGAAGGTTGTGGATTTTTAATCGATAATTCTTCTTTTAGTACTGTATTTACAATAGATAAATCATCGGCACAAACTTGCACCATATCTTTGATTGATTCACTCTTTGCGATGACATTAGATAAAGTTTTATCAGTAATATTTTGATTTGTTAATTGAGTTTTGGGTTTTTTAATAGTCATTTGATGTGCAAGGGTGAGCCCATTTTAGATGAAAAAATTGTCATTTATTTGTGTTTTGTAGACCTTCTAGCAATACGTTAATTCATTATCTAATCTACTTTGGTATGCCTGTCGCATTAATTTTATATGTATTGCTTAAGTCCATTAACAGTGGTTTTGTCTAAATTGTAATTTCAAGCTAACGATTAGTTCCGCGGTTTAGCGTATTAAGCACATTACGCGTTTCTAAAATAACTTCTGAGGCTGTCATCCCATTTGGGCCTATGCCTTTTTTGACTAGCGCATCTGCCGCAGCGCCATGCACAAAAACACCTAGTTTTGCTGCATCTAGTCCCGTCAAGCCTTGCGCCATCAGGCTGCCGATGATGCCGCTTAGTACATCACCCGTGCCACCGCTGGCAAGCCCAACATTACCTGTAGTATTGATAAACCAACTACCATCATGATGCACGCAAACACTACCTGCGCCTTTAAGCACACAAGTGGCATTTAGACTTTTAGCTAATTTAAGTGCGCTTTGTGTGCGGTTTTTTTGAATCTGCTCTATGCTGACATCCAACAACCTAGCGGCTTCACCCGCGTGTGGCGTAATGACCGTTTCGGCATTGCGGCTAATTACAATAGAGGCCAAATGTAGGTGGCTAGCAATTAAATTAAGTGCGTCTGCGTCTAATAGCAAAGGTAGGTTTTGCGCTAACCAATATTCTAGCAATTCAAGGGCAGTATTCGATTGCCCTAAGCCTGTGCCAATGACAATACAATCGAGTTGAGATAATTGACTAATGGCTAATGGCGAACGCAGCATGATTTCGGGCTGCAACATATCTACATTGGGGGCATTTTCGCATAGCATGGCCGTGTAAACGCGCCCTGCCCCGCTATGCAAGGCTGCCCGCGCGGCCAGCAGCACTGCGCCCACCATGCCAGTAGCGCCACCTATAATGGCCACACTGCCAAACTGGCCTTTGTGCGCATTGCTGTTGCGTGCTGGCATTGCCCCTTGAAATAGGCTTTGCACTAAAAGATGTGGGTTATTGGGCTCAGTCATGTTAATGCATCCTAAGATTATGTTGCTTCAACCGAGTTTCGCTAAAACCAAATCTCTAACAAGGCAATGGTGACAGCAAGCGTCACTGGGCCTAAAATGATGCCAGCGGGGCCAAATTGAATCAGCCCACCAATGACTGAAATAAAAATCAAAATGGTGTGCAGCTTAAGCCGATTCCCTACAAATGCAGGTCTAAGTAAGTTATCAATAGTGCCCACTACCAACATGCCCCAAATGCTAAGTATTATTGCACTGTTCCAGTTACCTTCTAAAGCTAGAAAAAGCGCGGCTGGCGCCCAAATAATCGAAGCACCTAACATAGGCACTATAGCTAAAAAACTCATCATCAAGCCCCACAAAAACGGTGCTGGCAAATCTAACCACCAAAACATTAATCCGCCCAAAGTACCCTGCACAGCCGCAATAGCGAATGTGCCGTAAACAATTGCGTGGATAGTATCGCCCACTTGGTTAAATAATTTTTCCATCTCGGCCTTTGTAAGCGGTGACAAAGACGTAATCGATTTTAGCGCCCAATGGCGATCACGCAGCAAAAAGAAAAGCATATAAAAAACTAAAATAAGCCCTACTAATTGAAAGATGGAGCCTTTGACAATAGCGCCAGCAGCGTTACCCAGCTTGGTGTTAAGCGTTTTTATCAAGTCTGGAAAATTAATGTATTGGTCTATTTTGGTCACAATAGCCGCCAGCTGTGGTTGCGCTTCAAACATACGCCGCCATTCGCCAGAATTTAGTTTTGCCTCAACTAACTGCGAACCTTTTACTACTTGCATGAGCATCTGCTCTCCAATGAGCAAAGTGGGGATAATGACTATCAAACCAATTAATAAGATTGAAGTGAGTGCGGCCAAATTAGGATGTTTAAGTTTTGATTCAAGCCATCGTTGCAAAGGGATGAACATAACGGCCAAAGTTAACGCCCAAACCAGCACTGATAGAAACGGCACTGCCATTTGATAGCATAAGTAAATACCCAATATAGTCGCTAGCATCAGCACTAAAGTCTGAACGTGATTACGTGAACCCCAATCTTGCTCAAGGGGAGCTTCTGGCTGCTTGGTTTGTTTAGTTTCTAATTCGCTCATTGTTTAATGACCAACGTTGGTTTTACTTAAATTTATTTTAATTGTAGTGCAAGTGATATTCTTCATCACATTGATAATACAGCAATATCAGCTTGAAAAATGCTCAACATATTGATTGTTGAGCATATGTAATTACAAGCATTTTATGAAACAGAGTAAATTAAACTGGATTCTTGAATGCGCCACGAATATTCAACAACAAAAGGCCAAACTGCATCGCAATAAGGGCATATGCGCCATCATGCCATCCCCATAATACCCACAAGATGTTGCTTACAATGAATATCCAAAAGCCCAAACCGCGTTTTTGTTTAGATTCTGAAGCGACCAACCATGCAGATAGTAAAGTAGTGGCCATGGCTGGCCACTGTAAAAAATTTAATATTTCATTGGGTATCATTTATCTTAAACTTATATTTTTAATAATTACGTTTTAGTTGCAAGGGCTTCTTTTAAACCTTTTGCGACAAACTGTTGCGCCTCTTTTGCTTTATCTATGACTGCCACCATACCAAAAAACTCATGGTTACACTTTCATAATTTTTGTAGCGTACTGCAACACCTGCTTTTTCTAGCAAATTTGCATAAGCTTTACCTTCTGAACGCAAAGGATCAATCTGTGCAGTAATTATCGTGGTAGGTGGCAAGCCTTTAAGGTCTTTTTCGTCCAAGCCTAAATAACAAAATAGTTAAAAGAGTATCGCGCCTTGAAGTGGTGCTTCTCTGTCTGTTAACGAACATATCTAACAATAAAATTTTAACAATATAATTATTTGCATTTTATGTGCGTTAGCAGACTGACGATGTTTTTTAAACTACCTAATCTAGCCATCCATGATTACCCATATGCTTTTTAAAATGATGCAGTTGGGGATTCAAATCTAAACAGATTAATGTAAAGGATAAATGATGAATAGTTTAAAAATGAGTGTTTTTGCATTTGCTATGTCTATAAGCATGGCGGCTGTAGCTGCAAGTACTATGGATAGCACTACTGGTGCTGAAGGTGATTTAAATAGACCCAGTTCTAATGAAGCAAATAGAATGCAAGATTGCAGCATTAGAAATGGAAATGACAGATTGTTATGTGAAAAAGAGATGCGAAATGATACGTCTAGATCGTTGCCTAACGATAACTCACGTATAAATCGTAATAATGATGGCAATATGATAGATGATAGAAAATCAAGAGATACGCAGTCTATAGATAGAGAGATCAATAACTCACAGCCCCTTGGTTCGACATTGGGTGACGTCCCATTAAATTCAAATCCATCAACTTCTGGAAGCGACAATTCTAGTACTGGAAATCTAAACGGGCTGTAATTAAGTGCTTGTTAATATTTTGCTATTTAAGACCAAAACCTAGTTAAGACCAAGATATTGTTAAGATTAAGATATAGTTAAATCTAAACTTTAGTTAAGGCCAAAAGCAAACTTTAGTTAAAGCTAAAACCTAGTTAAGTTCCAAAATACGGCCTAACCGTCTGTTCGCTACCGAACAGACGGTTAGGCCGTATTGTTT
>JANMOP010000060.1:0-18067 GCA_031369365.1 Methylotenera sp. | reverse complement strand
GGGTTCATCTCGCCCAGGCCTTTGTAGCGTTGGATGTTGAGGGTGTTGCGTGCCTCACTCAACAGCCAATCTAGCGCTTGTTTGAAGGTGCTGATTTGTTGCTCTTTATCGTTGCGTTTCACAATCGCGCCATCGCCCACCAAGCCGTGTAACATGGTGGATACTTTTAAAATTTGGCGATAGTCGCCGCTGCTTAAAAATTCGGCATCGATGACGCAGCATTGCAGGTTGCCGTGCACGTATTTGTTCACTTCTAGGCGATAGGTGTTAGTTTCTGCGTCAAAGCCTACAATTACCTCTGAGCCGATTGCGCCTAGAATTGGGCGTAATTGCTCGGCGATTTTGTTGGCGGCGGCTTCTGTGCTTAGGTTGATTTCACCTACGTCTTGAATAGCGCGCAGCACGCTTTCGTCATACAGCGCAGCAATTCGACGAATCTCCGCATCGGTTATCAACATTTGTTTGGCGATTTCGGCCAATGGCGCGCCAGCAATCACGCCTGCATTGGTTTTAGTGTCTAGCTCGGCGCCTTTTAGGGCAGAGTTAAGCAGGTATTGATCTAACTCTTGCTGATCTTTTAAATAGCGCTCGTCCTTACCCTGCTTAACCTTGTACAACGGCGGTTGCGCGATGTAAATATGGCCGCGCTCTACTAGCTCGGTCATTTGGCGATAGAAGAAGGTGAGCAACAAGGTGCGAATATGCGCGCCATCCACGTCGGCATCGGTCATGATGATAATGCGGTGATAGCGTAATTTTTCTACATTAAAATCGGCCTTGCCGATGCTGGTACCCAGCGCGGTGATCAGCGTGGCGATTTCTTGTGAGCCGATTAGTTTATCAAAACGGGCTTTTTCAACATTTAAAATTTTACCTTTTAGTGGCAAAATGGCTTGGTTTTTACGGTCGCGGCCTTGTTTGGCCGAGCCGCCCGCAGAGTCACCTTCCACTAAGTAAATTTCGCATTTGGCTGGGTCGCGTTCTTGGCAATCCGCTAATTTACCTGGCAAGCCCATTGTGTCCATTACACCTTTGCGGCGGGTGATTTCGCGTGCTTTACGCGCCGCTTCGCGTGCGCGGGCAGCATCGACAATTTTACCGCAAATAATTTTAGCATCGGCTGGGTTTTCGGCTAAAAATTCGGCTAATTTGGCAGATACCACTTCTGAAACCACGGGCTGAACTTCGCTGGAAACTAGCTTATCCTTAGTCTGCGATGAAAATTTTGGGTCTGGTACTTTAACCGATAGCACGCAGGTAATGCCTTCGCGCATGTCATCGCCTGTGGTTTCCACTTTGGCTTTTTTGGCCAACTCAGATGATTCAATATACTGGTTCAGCGTGCGCGTCATAGCGGTGCGTAGCCCAGTTAAATGCGTGCCGCCATCGCGTTGCGGAATATTATTAGTAAAGCATTGCACGGTTTCGGTGTAACTATCATTCCATTGCATCGATACTTCAATGGTCATGCCATCTTTTTCGCCTTTGGCATAAAATGTCTTAGGGTGCAGCACAGTTTTACTACGATTAATATATTCCACAAACGCTTTAATACCGCCTGCGTGGGCAAAGTTTTCAGATTTTCCTGTGCGCTGATCTATTAATTCTATCTTTACGCCATCGTTTAAAAATGACAGCTCGCGAATACGTTTGGCTAATATTTCAAAATGATATTCCACCAAAACGAAAGTTTCAACGGAAGCCAAAAAATGTACTTCGGTGCCTTTTTTATCGGTTTTTCCTGTTTTTACCAAAGGCGCAACTGCAACGCCACGATGAAACTCCATTTGATGCACTTCACCTTTACGGTAAATTTTTAAACGCAACCAATCTGATAGCGCATTGACTACCGACACACCCACGCCGTGCAAGCCGCCAGATACTTTGTACGAGTTTTGATCGAACTTGCCGCCTGCATGCAGCTCAGTCATCACAATTTCAGCCGCTGAGCGTTTTGGTTCGTGTTTATCATCAGTTTTAATATCAGTAGGAATACCACGCCCGTTATCCGAGACGCTAATAGAGTTATCAGGGTGGATGATGACCTTAATATCGTCACAATGCCCCGCAAGCGCCTCGTCAATGGCGTTGTCGAGCACCTCAAACACCATGTGGTGCAAACCCGAGCCATCGGACGTATCGCCAATATACATGCCAGGACGTTTACGCACCGCGTCTAGGCCTTCTAAAATCTTGATGCTGTCTGAGTTGTATTCTGGTTGCGTGCTTGGGGCTTTAGCCATAACTTTATTACCTAATGATTAAAATGTTTATTGTGTTGTGATGATTGGTTTCACGTGAAACCACCTATTTATATGCGCATTGGCATGACGACATATTTGTAATTTTCGTCATTAGGCACAGTGATTAAGCAGCTGCTATTGGCATCGGCAAATGAAAAGTTAATATTTTCAGCGCTCATGTTATTGAGTACGTCTATTAGATAGGTGACGTTAAAGCCAATATCTAAACCATCCTTGGCGTAATCGATCTCTAGTTCTTCTTCGGCTTCTTCTTGCTCTGTGTTGGTGCTGATAAGTTTGAGATTGTTATTGCTTATGACCATGCGGATGCCGCGATATTTCTCATTAGATAAAATAGACGCGCGCTGCATGGCGGTAAGTACTGTTAAGCGATTCACACTAAACATGTTTTGATGACCAACAGGGATCACACGGTGATAATCGGGGAATTTACCATCGATTACTTTTGAAATTAACTGAATATCGCTGAAGGTGAAATTAACCTGACCCGCGCTTATGTCGATATTAACTTCTTCATCACTTTCGTTTAATAATTTAATTAATTCAATGACTGTTTTTCTCGGCAAAATAATATCGGTTTTCTCAACACTTTTATTCAGCGTGGTTGAGGTAAAACTTAAGCGATGGCCATCGGTACCCACGATATTGAGTTTATTTTCATTAACTTCTAACAATAAACCGTTTAGATAATAACGAATATCTTGCTGCGCCATGGCAAACTCAACTTGTTTGAGTAAATTTTTAAGGGTGATTTGGCTGATTTGTATACTAGCGCTAACCTCTGCCGCTTTTGTCATGACTGGGTAATCTGCAGCTGGCAATGTTTGTAAGTTAAAGCGACTTTTACCTGCTTTTACAGTAATGCGGCTATCGTTGCTCATCATGTCTATATCGACTGAATCTGGTAGCGCGCGGCAAATGTCTAATAATTTTTTTGCCGAAATAGTGGTGGATAACTCACCCGTAAAATTACTTTCAATATTGAGCGAAATTTGCATTTCTAGATCGGTTGCCGTAAGTTGAATGCTATTATTTTTAGCCACCAATAATAAATTGGAAAGTATGGGTAAAGTATGCCGACGTTCTACAATTCCTGTAACACTTGTAAGAGGTTTTAATAAGATTTCACGGTTAATTTTAATTTGCATAATTTAAATTCCAAAGGTTTATTTAATCTAAAAAACGGTCTACTCGGTAAAACTTAATTATTGTTTTAATGTATATATAAAACTAATAGTAATAATAATGCGGGTTATTTTTGTGGATAACTATCAATATTGTATTTAAATCAAATAATTAGAATATAAGCAAGTTTGTTAAAAATCAATGTTTATGCTGCGGGTAAATTGTGCATAAATATTTTAGTTTATAAATACAAGCCTTTAATCTTATTTAATCCACAGCTTATTATCGCTTTAATCACAACCACTATTGATAGTTAATCTTGAATAACTTAATCTCTAATCACCTAATCTCGAATAACTTGGGTTAAAAAAGCGATATCTCTGGCAATCGTTTGATCATTCAAACGTAATTGTTCTATTTCTTCACAGGCATGCATCACAGTAGTGTGATGACGGCTGCCAAAAGCCTCACCAATTTCAGGAAAGCTATGATTAGTCAGCTCGCGCGCTAAACTCATCGCGACCTGACGAGGCCGAGCAAAAATACGTGAGCGTTTTTTGCTGTGCATTTCACTTACTTTAATTTTGTAATAATCTGCCACAGTTTTTTGAATATTTTCAATGGTAATTTGACGACCACGCACCGCAATTAAATCGCGCAAGGCATCCTTTGCGAGATGAATATCGATTGCATGACCAGTAAAATTAGCCATAGCAACAATTCTGTTAAGCGCACCTTCAAGCTCACGCACACTAGAACGGATTTGTTTTGCAACAAAAAAAGCCACATCTTCGGACAGATTTATTTTAGACTCTTCGGCTTTTTTAAGCAAAATTGCCACGCGCATCTCAAGCTCTGGCGGCTCTACTGCAACCGTTAAACCCCAACTAAATCGTGTTCTTAAACGCTCATCTACATCAATTATTTCTTTTGGGTAGGTGTCACAAGTAATCACAATCTGCTTTTTTTCTTCTATTAAGGTATTAAAAGCGTAAAAAAACTCTTCTTGCGTGCGGGTTTTTTTAGCAAAAAACTGAATATCATCAATCAATAATAAATCTAGCGAATGATATTGCCGCTTAAATTCATCAAAGGCTTTGTTTTCATAAGCTTTAACTACATCAGATACATAACGCTCGGCATGTAAGTAACGAATATTAGCATCTGGGTTTTGTTGTTTTAATTGATTGCCAATGGCTTGCAATAAATGCGTTTTGCCTAAGCCTACGCCGCCATAAATAAACAACGGGTTATAGGCTTGCCCAGGGTTCTCTGCTACTTGAATTGCGGCAGCGCGGGCAAGTTGATTGGCGCGTCCAATCACATAATTATCAAAATTAAAACTAGGATTTAAACCAGTACCACGTTCACCCGCATTAATAACCCGTCCAATAGTACGGCGCTCAGACAAGGGTTTTGTGGTATTTATATTTGCGATATTAACGCTTGCGGTATCGATGCTTAATTCAGTTGGCGGGCTCTTGTTTAAATTGCCATTCAGTATTTTTTTGGCTACTTTTTTCTCACTAATGGCCAACTCTATCATGGTGTTTAAAGGCAACAATTCAGCCGCGATTATTTCAATTTTTGCTAAAAACCGTTCTTTTACCCATTGCTGCACAAATTTATTGGGTGCAATTATACGTAAGGCGTTATCACCTAACGTTGTTTTAATAAGCTCAGCTTGCAGAGGTTTAATCCAAGTATTAAATTGTTGCGTAGATAGCTCTTGTTCAAAGCGATTAAGGCAGGTAGGCCAAAAATTTTCCATTCGTTACCCGAAACCTCATTGTAGTGGTTGTTAAGTTATTTATTATAATATGTTTAATTACTTGCCATGTACGACCTAGAGGTGACCTAGGCATAGCTGATTTAGTTTAATACTTATTAATTTGTTCAACCATTTTAGCTGGTTTAATCCTACTTATCCACAGGCATACACGCTTTTATTAAACTAAATATTCATTGACAAAATAGATGGTTATCAGGTTTAATAGCGGGCTTTATCGCATTTATTCGCTGGAGAATTTAATGAAACGTACTTACCAACCTTCTAAAACACGTCGCGCGCGCACTCATGGCTTTTTAGTGCGTATGAAAACCAAAGGTGGCCGTGCAGTGATCGCTGCTCGCCGTGCTAAAGGCCGTGTTCGCCTCGGCCTATAATTAAGGTTTTAAATTTATATTAGCGTAGTTGTAATGCTAGTTGTAAATTTAATAGCTTAAAGATAATAAATTGGCAGCGTTTAGATTACCTAGACTGGCCAAAATTGTAAAAACGGATGATTTTTCATCCGTTTTTAATTTGCGCAAACGCATCGCAAGCCAGCATTTGGTGATGCGTTATCGCTTAAATGAAGCTAATATCCCACGTTTAGGCTTGATAGTGAGCAAAAAAACCGACAAATTTGCCGTTCAGCGTAACTATATGCGGCGCGTGTTGCGTGAACTTTTTAGGTTAAATCAGCAACAGTTGCCTATTATTGATTTAGTGATTCAAGTGCAAAAACCATTTAAAAAACCAGAATTTACCTTGATAAAACAAGAATTTGAAAATTTATTGTTAAAGCTTTCTGTTAAAGTAGCGCCAACTAAAGAAAGTTGATAGGCTTTTTTAAATGACAAGAATTTTAATTGCGATTATTAAATCCTACCAAATAGCACTAAGCCCGTTTTTTGGCTTGCATTGTAGATTTACCCCAACATGCTCGCAATATGCGATTGAATGCATACAAAATCATGGCGCATTTAAAGGGTGTTGGCTTACAATAAAACGCTTATCACACTGCCACCCGTGGCATGTTGGTGGTCATGACCCTGTGCCTTGACCTAATGCCTTGACCTAGTGCCTTAAAATATACATTTTAATATTGCTACATTTTTTAATTTACTGACGATAAAGAGTTTATGGACACACGCCGTTTAATATTATTTGTTATTTTTTCATTTTCTATCATGATGTTGTGGGATTCGTGGCAGAAAAAAAATCCACCAATTGTAGATGTTAAACAACAGGCTCAACAAGAAGTGCCAACGTCAAGTACAGCTAATACTACTAATACGTTGGATGCAGCAGCCTTAAATAACACAGCAAGTGATGGTAGCTTTAAACTTGAAAGTGGCCAGCGCATAAAAGTGACTACCGATTTATTTCAAGCAGAAATTGACACAAAAGGTGGCGATTTACGCCGTTTAGTATTGAATAAGCATAGCGCGGAAGAAAGTAAAGACGGCAATTTTGTATTGATGAGCGATGCACAAAAGCCAATGTTGTATATTGCACAAACGGGCTTAATGGGCAGTGATTTGCCCAATCATAAATCACTGTTTACTAGCGCTGCCACAAGCTACACAATGGCTGCGGGCGCGGCAAGCCAAGAAGTACGTCTTAGCTGGATTGGGACTGGAGCTGCTAATGGAATAATCGTTGATAAAATTTATACCTTTCATCGCGGTAGCTACGTCATTGATGTGAGCTACCAAATTAATAATGGAAGTGCAGCGGCGATAACACCCTCTACCTATTATCAAATTGTGCACGATAGCGAATCAAAACAAGGCTCTGCCATGATGCCAACCTTTACAGGTGGCGCTTATTACACCGAAGCGGATAAATTCAAAAAAATTAATTTTGGCGATATGGCAGATGAGAGTCTTTCTAAATCGAGCAAAGACGGTTGGATTGGCTTAATAGAACATTATTTTGCCAGCGCGTGGATTCCTAAAGCGGGCGTAAATCGTGAGTTTTATACCAAACAATTAGCGGAAAACATTTTTGCCGTTGGGGTGATAACGCCAGCATCAAGCATTGGTGCGGGTTCTAGGGCAGACATAACTGCACAATTATTTGCAGGACCACAAACTGAAAAAGACTTAAGCATCGCCGCGCCTGGCTTGGAATATGCGGTAGATTACGGCTGGTTAACGGTAGTAGCAAAACCGCTATTTTGGATACTGACTAAATTGAATGATTTAGTACACAACTGGGGCATAGCGATTATTTTACTGACGGTTTTAATTAAAGCTGCTTTTTATCCGCTATCTGCCAAGAGTTATAAATCGATGGCGCAAATGCGCGAATTAGCACCACGCTTGCAAAGCATGAAAGAAAAGTTTGGTGACGACAAGCAAAAAATGCAGCAAGCCATGATGGAAATGTACCGTACCGAAAAAATAAATCCTATGAGTGGTTGTTTGCCAATATTAGTGCAAATACCTGTTTTTATTGCACTATATTGGATGATTTTAGGTTCGGTTGAATTGCGTCATGCGCCATTTTTTGGCTGGATTCAAGATTTATCAGCGATTGACCCTTATTATGTGTTGCCAATATTAATGGGCGCAACCATGATTATTCAAACTTCTTTGAATCCTGCGCCAGCTGACCCCATTCAAGCTAAAGTGATGAAAGTGATGCCTGTGGTATTTAGTGTATTTTTCTTCTTCTTTCCAGCAGGCTTGGTGTTGTATTGGTTGGTCAATAATATACTTTCTATTGCACAGCAATGGTATGTGAATAAGATTATTCACGCGGAAGCCTTAGCTAAAAAAGGCAATGCAGCAAAATAACTTATGCTAACCCCTAGGGACACCATCGTCGCCATAGCCACCGCTAGTGGCGCTGGCGGCATAGGTGTAGTGCGGATTTCGGGGAATTTATCGCAAAGTATTGCTATTCAAGTTTTAGGCCACTGCCCCGCCCCGCGTCACGCGACTTATTTACCTTTCTATGATGCTAATCAACAATTAATTGATCGCGGCATCGCGATATATTACCAAAATCCACACTCATACACGGGCGAAGATGTGCTTGAACTGCAGGCACATGGCGGTACTGCGCTTATGCAAATTTTGTTGGCACGTTGCATTGAGCTGGGAGCAAGGCAAGCTGAGCCTGGCGAATTTACGCGCCGTGCCTATCTAAATGACAAAATTGATTTAGCTCAAGCTGAAGCAGTGGCGGATGTCATTAACGCTTCGACTATCGAAGCCGCACGTAGCGCCATGCGCTCTTTATCAGGCGAGTTTTCAAATAGTATTAATCAGGTGCTTGCCAAGCTGATTAACTTGCGCATGTATGTTGAGGCGTGTTTAGATTTTCCTGAAGAAGAAATTGATTTTATTACGCAAGGCAATGTGATCGAGAAGTTAGAGGCCATTGCAGCAGAGTTAAAATTGGTCTTCGCAAAAGCCAAGCAAGGCAGTTTATTGCGTGAAGGCTTGCACATTGTATTAGTCGGCCAGCCGAATGTGGGAAAATCCAGCTTGATGAACCAATTAAGTGGCGAGGAGGTGGCCATTGTTACCCCAATTGCGGGTACAACGCGAGATTCTATTAAAAACATCATACAAATCAATGGGTTGCCATTAAATATTATAGATACAGCGGGCTTGCGTGACACCGATGACGAGGTAGAAAAAATTGGCATCGCGCGCACTTATCAAGCACTAGAAAGCGCGCAGGTCGCATTATTATTGGTTGACGCAGCTCATGGTATTAGCGAGAATGAAAAATCAATTCTATCGTGCTTGCCGCAAGAAACAGACAAAATTTGGGCGCATAATAAAATTGACACCACAAAAGAAACAGCAAAAATTGTAGAAATAGCAGGCGAAACGCATATTTACCTTTCGGCAAAAACTGGTGCAGGTGTGGATTTATTAAAACAACACTTATTGAAAGTTGCAGGTTATCAGCAAAATGCAGAAGGTGTTTTTATGGCACGCACACGACATTTGGAAGCATTAATGCAGGTGGCTGTGCATTTGCAAGGCGCACAAAAAAACGAGCATCATGCTGAATTAATTGCAGAAGAGTTGCGTTTAGCGCAAGAAGCGCTGAGTAGTATCACGGGTGAATTTACGCCAGATGATTTGTTGGGCGAGATATTTAGTAAGTTTTGTATTGGCAAGTAACGGGGAATAAACAAAAAGTGCTTGCAATTTAATTGCAGGCACTTTTTATTGCGTCCTTTAACTAAGTTGTTAAATCAACAATAGTTGCTTCTGGTGCGTTTTTCATCACAGACTCAATTCCGTTATCGCGGCCAGCTTCAGATTCGTATTGTTGGCTTTGACCAATGACTTGGTGATTACCCGCCTTAATCACAAAGTAAGGCTTTCCAGATTTTGCAACCAAACGCTCAAAACGCTCTTCCAGCCCTGCATTTTTTTGTATAGAAGCAATACCGTTCATTGCACTGGCTTTGCTTTCATACATTTCGGATTGTAAAATAATTTGGCCATTACCCGCCAAAAGATTAAAGTGGGTTTGCCCGCTTTTTGCGGCTTTAACTTCAAACTTACCTGCCATTCTGTTCTCCTCATTTTTGTTGGATGAAAGCGCCATTAACGGCTACCGATACTATAGGCGCGCAATATTGCACTCGTCAATAGGCGTAAAGCGTTTATTTGAAAAGGTTTGTAAATGATTGTTGTGTTTCACGTGAAACATTGGCATAAAACTTAGTTTTTTATGACTTAAGCCAGAGATTGCGTTAAACTTTCACCTCTTTGTTATTTAAGCGTTTTTCATTGGGCTTTACCAATTAACCATTAAATTAAACCATGAATTTTCCTGATATTTTTGATGTAATTGTCGTCGGCGGTGGCCATGCGGGTACAGAGGCGGCGCTGGCGGCTGCGCGCATGGGGCAAAAAACGCTCCTGTTAAGCCATAACATCGAGACTTTGGGTCAAATGTCCTGCAATCCCAGTATTGGCGGTATAGGTAAAGGCCACTTAGTTAAAGAGATTGATGCGCTAGGTGGCGCCATGGCCGCCGCGACCGATGAAGGCGGCATTCAGTTTCGCATCTTAAATTCCAGTAAAGGCCCTGCGGTACGTGCAACGCGCGCGCAAGCCGACCGTGTATTGTATAAGGCAGCAATAAGAAAACGCTTAGAAAACCAGCCGAATTTATGGTTATTTCAACAAGCGGTGGATGATATTATTTTAGACGGCGAGCGTGCGGCAGGCGTCGTCACACAGATTGGGCTGCGTTTTCATTCAAAATCAGTGGTACTTACCGCAGGTACATTTTTAGGTGGCTTAATTCATGTCGGCTTGCAAAGTTACAGCGCAGGTCGCGCTGGCGATCCGCCAGCCATAAGCCTAGCCGCCCGCTTGCGCGAGCTAAATTTACCTGCAGGCCGCTTAAAAACAGGCACGCCGCCGCGTATTGATGGTCGTACGATTAATTACTCGGTCATGCAAGAACAGCCAGGCGACGACCCAGTGCCAGTGTTTTCGTTTATGGGCAATACCGCGCAACACCCCACACAAATGTCGTGCTGGATCACGCATACCAACGAGCGCACACACGATATTATTCGCAGCGGCCTAGACCGCTCGCCTATGTACACTGGCGTGATTGAAGGTGTTGGGCCTCGATATTGCCCAAGTGTGGAAGATAAAATCCATCGCTTTGCCGATAAAGAGTCGCATCAAATATTTTTAGAGCCAGAAGGCCTAACGACCAATGAGATTTATCCAAACGGCATTTCTACCAGCCTGCCGTTTGATATTCAGCTGGCATTGGTTTGCTCAATTAATGGCTTGGAAGGCGCGCATATTCTGCGTCCTGGCTATGCCATTGAATACGATTATTACGATCCACGCGCCTTAAAATCAAGCTTAGAAACTAAATCGATTAAAGGTTTATTTTTTGCAGGGCAAATTAACGGCACTACTGGTTACGAAGAAGCCGCCGCGCAAGGCTTGCTGGCGGGCGCCAATGCAGCACTTTATGTGCAAGAAAAAGAATCTTGGTGTCCTGCCCGCGATGAGGCATATTTGGGCGTGTTGGTTGATGACCTAATAACCGCGGGCGTAACAGAGCCATACCGCATGTTTACTTCACGTGCGGAATATCGTTTGCAACTGCGTGAAGACAACGCCGATATGCGCTTAACCGCCAAGGGTCGAGAATTGGGCCTGGTGGATGATGCGCGCTGGGCAGCGTTTGAGAAAAAACTAGAAGCGGTATCGCGCGAGCAAGCGCGCTTAAAAACAACTTTTGTGCAAGTGGCGCTAGATGATGTTTCACGTGAAACACAAACAGTAACCTTAGGCAAACCACTGGAGCATGAATATAGCTTGTTTGAACTGTTGCGCCGCCCAGAAGTAAGCTACGAGGGCATGTTGACTTTAGGTGCGCTAGGCATGGGCGAGTTAGAGCCATCGGTGCGTGAGCAAGTCGAAATAGCCGCCAAATATCAAGGCTATATCGACCGCCAAAAAGAAGAAATCGCCAAACAAGCGGGTAGTGAACACATTAAGCTAGGTGACGCGATTGATTACGCGGACGTGCATGGTTTAAGCGTTGAGGCGCGGCAAAAATTAACGCAATTTAAGCCAGAAAGCATTGGCCAAGCCAATCGAATTTCGGGCATTACGCCTGCGACAATTTCTTTGTTGCTAGTTTATTTAAAGCGTAAGCATAAAAAACAGGCGAATCAAGAACCCAATAAAGAAAATAATAGCGAGGCGGCATGACGCAAGCAGTTTTGCTGGCGGCGGGTGTTGCCGAAATGGGTTTGGATGTATCGCTTGAGGTGCAGCAAAAGTTGCTGCAATATTTAAGTTTATTGCATAAATGGAATAAGGTGTACAACCTTACTGCAGTGCGCGATCCGCTAGAAATGGTGACTTTGCATTTGCTGGATAGCTTAAGCGTGTTGCCGTATATAAAGACTAAAAATTTATTAGATGTAGGCAGCGGCGGTGGTTTGCCAGGTATTGTGTTAGCAATTTGTTTGCCAAATTTGCAAGTGACGACTATTGATACGGTGCAAAAAAAAGCGATATTTATGCGCCAAGTAAAAGGTGAATTGGGCTTGAGCAATTTAGAAGTGGTACATGCGCGGGTGGAAAATTATCAGCCAAAAGAAAAGTTTGAAGCGATTGTATCGCGTGCTTTTTCTGAAGCATCTTTGTTTGTAAAGTTAACGCAGCATCTAATCGCGGATAATGGGCAATGGTTGGCAATGAAAGGCGTTGCGCCACATAAAGAGCTAAAAACGTTAGAGCTTATATCGAACAAGATTATCGCACTGAAAGTGGCTGGATTAAACGCAGAACGACATTTAGTAATTTTTGAAAATAAACCATGAAAACACTTGCAATCACCAATCAAAAAGGCGGCGTAGGCAAAACCACAACCTGCGTGAATTTGGCCGCCAGTTTAGCGGTAAATAAGAAAAAAGTATTGCTGATAGACCTAGATCCGCAAGGCAACGCCAGTACAGGTAGCGGTATAGATAAAACGCGTTTAAGTCACAGCGTTTACCATGTGTTGCTAAACGAAAAATCGCTAACAGACGTGATTATAAAAAGCGAAAAAGGCGGCTATGATATTGCGCCATCTAATCGCGAGCTTGCAGGCGCAGAGGTTGATTTGGTGAACGAAAACGCGCGCGAAACACGCTTGAAACTGGCGATAGCAAAGTTGGGTGAAGTGTATGATTATGTGCTGCTAGATTGTCCGCCCGCGCTAAATTTAGTGACGGTGAACGCATTGACTGCAGCCGATACAGTAATGATTCCCATGCAGTGCGAATATTACGCGCTAGAAGGCTTGTCGGATTTGGTGAACACCATCAAAAAAGTGCGCGCTAATTTGAACCCAAAGTTAGAGATTGAAGGCTTATTACGCACTATGTTTGATAACCGTAATATGCTCGCTAACCAAGTATCGGCGCAGTTAGTCAGCCATTTTGGTGATAAAGTTTATAGCACGGTGATTCCACGCAATATACGTTTAGCCGAAGCGCCAAGCTATGGCTTACCTGTGCTAATGTACGACAACGGATCCAAGGGTGCGGTGGCATATTTAGCATTAGCAAAAGAAATAATACTTAAAAATCAATTGGTTAAAGAAAAGGTTGCAGCGCATGGTTAAACTAAAAGGCTTAGGACGCGGTTTAGATGCGCTGTTGGCAGGCGATATTGAGACAGCGATTAGCACCGAGGCCATGAGTACGCTCAATGTAGCACAGATGCAGCCAGGTAAATATCAACCGCGCAGCTATATGGATGACGTGGCGCTGCAAACACTGGCAGATTCGATTAAAAGCCAAGGTATTATGCAGCCGATTTTGGTGCGCCAAATTGCGAATGATAAATTTGAAATCATTGCGGGCGAACGTCGCTGGCGCGCATCGCAATTGGCAGGCTTGGCAGAAGTACCAGTATTAGTGCGCGAAATTGCCGATGAATCTGCGTTGGCAATGGCTTTAATAGAAAACATTCAGCGCGAAAACCTAAATCCTTTAGAAGAGGCGCAAGGTATAAAGCGCTTGGTTGATGAGTTTGGTATGACGCATGAAAAAGCTGCTACAGCTGTTGGACGTTCGCGAGTAGCGGTATCTAATTTGCTGCGTTTATTAAGTTTAAGTGCCTATGTTCAAGATTTATTAATGCACAATAAATTAGACATGGGTCATGCCCGCGCTTTAATAGGATTAGATGCAGCGCAACAAATCATGCTGGCGAATAAAATTATCAGCCAAGATTTATCCGTGCGTGAAGTTGAAAATTTGGTTAAAAATTTAAGCGCTGAAACGAAACCAAAACTACAGAAATTCAGTATGAATGGTGACGTTTTGGCTTTACAAAACAGCTTAAGCGAGAAAATTGGAGCAAGTGTAAATATTTCCGCAAAGACAAACGGATCTGGTACGCTAAAAATTAATTACAGCAGTTTAGATCAGCTAGACGATATTATTAAGAAAATTGCTGGCTAAGTACTTATAAAGCTTGACTAAATTAGCTTAATAATTCAGAATCGCGGACTTTGCTAAATATAAAGATTTGCAACAATTTTTAGCGAAATTTAATGTACTAAAATCAAATGATACATAACGAACGTGTTTTTATAAGAATGCTAGCTTGGCAAACGTTAGCGGCAACATTGGTGGCGTTAATAGCTTTATATAGCAGCGGCAAAAATGCAGCAATCTCTGGTTTTTTAGGTGGTTTTTCGGTGATATTTGCCTCTGCTTTTGCAAGCTTGATATTCGCGCGAAATAAAAACAAGCAAGACGCTGCATCAATCTTGGTAAGCTTGATTGTTTCAGAAATTGTAAAACTGGTATTTGTATTTACGTTTTTAATTTTAGTATTTAAGCACTACAAAAATTTAGTGCCAGCAGCCTTAATTATTGGCTTGATGGCAGCGGCGCTGGTATCAGGTGCAGCAATAAGTAAAACGGCAAGTAAATCACAATAGCAAATTAAAATACTTTAAGAGCGATTATGGCAGCAGAACAAGCACAACATGCATTAACTCCAGCAGAGTACATTGCTCACCACTTGGGTTTTAATACCCAAAATGTTGGTGATGCTGGTGGTTTTTGGCGTATCAATGTCGATACCTTATTCACCTCTGTATTTTTAGGTTTTTTAGTGATTGGGTTAATTTGGTGGGTGGCTCGCAAAGCCCATGCTGGCGTGCCAAGTAAAACACAGGCCTTTGTAGAAATTGTTTTTGAATTTGTAGATGAACAAGCGAAATCGATGTTTCACGGTGATCGTCATGCATTCATTGCCCCTGCCGCGCTAACGGTGTTTTTGTGGGTATTGGCCATGAACATGATGAGCTTTTTACCAGTCGATTTTTTTGCAAAAGTAGTAGAGTTGATTTCTGGCTCCCATGATACGCATTGGCGTCCTGTGCCAACTTCTGACATTAACACCACCTTTGCGTTAGCGCTCTCGGTTTGGCTACTAATGATTATCTTTTCCATTAAAGTAAAAGGCTTTGGCGGACTGATTCACGAAATTTTCTACGCGCCTTTCGGTGGCCCTAAATTTTTTAAACCAAAAAGCGTATTAGGCTTTGTTGGCTTGATTGCCAGCCCATTATTGTTGTTGGCAAATTTTATGTTCAATATGATTGAATATATTTCAAAACCGCTTTCCCATTCATTACGTCTATTTGGCAACCTATATGCTGGCGAGGTTATTTTCTTGTTGATAGGTATGTTGGCGGGCACTAGCATTTTAGGCATGTTTGGCGCTGCACTGTTAGGCGCGGCTTGGTCGGTATTTCATATATTGGTCGTGCCACTACAAGCATTTATATTTATGATGATGACGATTGTTTATTTGTCTATGGCGCATGAAAGCCATTAATATTGGGTTTTAAGTTTTTTGTTGTAGTTTGTTTTAATTTATATAGTAGTAATTTTCACTTGAGAGGGTATTAAAATGGCAGATTTAGCAATGGTACAAAGTTACACGGCAATTGGTGTAGGTTTAATGGTGGGTATTGGTGCAGCAGGCGCTTGTATCGGCGTAGGTAATATGTGTTCAAGCTTCTTAGATGGCGCAGCTCGTCAACCAGAAATGATCCCACAATTACAAAGTAAAGTATTCTTATTGCTAGGTTTAATTGATGCGTCATTCATTATTGCTGTTGGTATTGCTTTATTGTTCGCCTTTGCAAACCCATTATTAAGTGCACTTGCTTAATTAATTAGCATATAGCCAACGCTATAACGCGCTTAATTAATCAGAACTTAATATTGGAGCAAACATGGATATTCATTTAACCCTAGTTGCGCAAGCAATCGCCTTTGCGGTGTTAATTTGGGTGACTGTACAATTTGTATGGCCACCTTTGTTGGGCGCGATTGAAACGCGTCAAAAAACAATCGCCGATGGCTTAGCCGCTGCACACGAAGGCAAAAGTGCGCTAGAAGTAGCTGCTAAAAAATCAGAAGTGACTTTAAACGAAGCTAAACAAAAAGCCTCTGAGATTATTGGTCTGGCTGAAAAACGCGCAAGCCAAATCGTTGAAGAAGCAAAAGGCAATGCCAAAGTTGAAGGCGAGCGCATCGTTAATGGTGCTAAAGCAGAAATCGACCAAGAAGTTAATCGCGCTAAAGAAGGTTTACGCGCGCAGGTGTCTGCATTGGCAATAGCTGGTGCTGAAAAAATCTTGCGTAAAGAAATCGATAGCAAAACGCATTCTGAGATGCTTTCTAAACTTGCGGCAGAGCTCTAAAAGAGTATAGGGGAAATATGGCTGAATTATCAACCATTGCAAGGCCTTACGCTGTAGCGGCTTACAAGCTGGGACGTGAGCAAAAAGCGCTTGTAAAATGGTCTGAAATGTTAAGTTTTGCTGCGAGTGTTGCTACTAACTCACAAATGAAAACTTATATTGAAGATCCAAAAGTGCTTGATAGCGATCTGCAGGCGAACTTTTTAAAAGTATGCGGCGACCAGTTGAATGAGTTCGGTCAAAACTTAATTAAAGTATTGATTGAAAACAATCGTATTTCTATTTTGCCAGCAATTAAAAGTGCTTTTGAAGAACTAAAAGCACAAGATGAAGGCGTGCTAGATACCCAGATTGTTGCAGCAGCTAAGCCTAGTGCAGCAGAAATAAAAGACCTGGTAAAACGTTTAGAAGCTAAGTTCGGCAAAAAAATTGAAGCCAATGTGACGGTAGACCCAGAACTAATTGGTGGCATTAAAATTATTGTTGGCGATACCGTGATCGACGCGTCCGTCAAAGCTCAGTTACAAAATTTAGCCTATTCGCTCACCGCATAAGGCAAGAAAAACTTAGGAGTCATAATGCAGTTATCTTCATCAGAAATCAGTGAACTGATTAAAAGCAGATTAGAAAATTTTTCGACCAGCGCTGAAGCGCGTACTCAAGGTACGGTTATTTCAGTAACTGACGGTATTGTGCGCGTTCACGGTCTTTCAAATGTAATGGCTGGCGAGATGATCGAATTCCCAGGTAACACATTTGGTCTTGCGCTTAACTTAGAGCGTGATTCAGTGGGTGCAGTGGTTTTAGGTGATTACGAGCATATTACTGAAGGCGATACAGTTAAATGTACTGGTCGTATTTTGGAAGTGCCAGTTGGCCCAGAACTAATTGGCCGTGTGGTTAATGCATTAGGTCAGCCGATTGATGGCAAAGGCCCAGTTAATGCAAAAATGACCGACAAAATTGAAAAAGTAGCACCAGGCGTAATTGCACGTAAATCAGTGTCACAACCAGTGCAAACTGGTTTGAAATCAGTGGACTCAATGGTGCCAGTGGGCCGTGGTCAACGTGAGTTGATTATTGGTGACCGTCAAACAGGTAAAACTGCGGTAGCGATCGATGCCATCATCAACCAAAAAGGTCAAAACATGACCTGTATCTACGTGGCGATTGGTCAAAAAGCTTCAACAGTGGCTAACGTGGTACGTAAGCTTGAAGAAAATGGCGCGATGGCTTATACCATTGTTGTGGCTGCGACAGCTTCTGATTCTGCTGCATTACAATTCTTAGCACCATATGCTGGTTGTACTATGGGCGAATATTTCCGTGATCGCGGTGAAGATGCGTTGATTGTTTATGATGATTTGACTAAACAAGCGATTGCTTACCGTCAAATCTCATTATTGCTACGCCGCCCACCAGGTCGCGAAGCTTATCCTGGCGATGTATTTTACATCCACTCACGTTTGTTAGAGCGTGCAGCTCGCGTGAATGAAGATTATGTAGAAAAATTCACTAACGGTGCCGTTAAAGGCAAAACTGGTTCATTAACTGCATTGCCAGTAATTGAAACAGCGGCTGGTGACGTTTCAGCATTCGTTCCAACCAACGTGATTTCTATTACTGATGGTCAGATTTTCTTGGAAACTGACTTGTTTAACGCGGGTAT
>JANMOP010000043.1:0-3755 GCA_031369365.1 Methylotenera sp. | reverse complement strand
GGCGGATTTACCTGGCCTCACGCGCGATAGGCACTACGGACGAGGCATTGGCGGCAGCAAGCCTTATTTGGTGATTGATACTGGCGGTTTTGAACCCACCGCTGAATCTGGCATTCTAAAAGAAATGGCCAAGCAAACCTTATTGGCGATAGATGAAGCCGACATCGTGATTTTTATTGTTGATGGCCGCGCAGGTTTAACGCCGCAAGAGTTTATAATTGCCGATACCCTACGCAAATCACAGCGCCCAGTATTGCTGGCCGTGAACAAAACCGAAGGCATGAATAAAGCCGTGGTATCGGCAGATTTTCACGAGCTAGGCCTCGGCGAGCCGCTCTCTATTTCGTCCGCGCACGGCGAAGGCGTAAAAGATTTGGTCGAACTGGCCTTAGAAGGCTTTGCTGAACCGAGTTTTGATGAAACCGTACCGCACGACAAAGTACCTAGAATCGCCATCGTAGGCCGCCCCAACGTGGGTAAATCGACACTAGTAAACGCGCTATTGGGCGAAGAGCGCGTGATTGCGTTTGACGAGCCAGGCACTACGCGTGATTCTATCGAAATTGACCTAGAAAAAAACGGCAAAAACTACATTATTATCGACACCGCAGGCGTGCGTAAACGTGGCCGCGTGTTCGAGTCAGTGGAAAAATTCTCAGTGGTTAAAACCATGCAAGCCATTGAAGACGCCAATGTGGCGATTTTGGTGGTGGACGCGCAAGAAGGCATCACTGAGCAAGATGCCCACGTAGCCGCTTATATACTGGATGCTGGGCGTGCCTTAGTGGTGGCGGTAAACAAGTGGGATGGCCTGCCTGAGGACGAGCGCGAGTTTATTAAAAAAGAAATTGATAGAAAACTCATCTTTTTAGATTGGGCTAAATTTCACTACATTTCTGCGCTACGCAAAAAAGGTTTGCCCGAATTGTTTGTGTCAGTCGATGGCGCATTTAAAGCCGCCATGGCCAAACTCGCCACGCCTCAACTCACACGCGTGTTAATTGATGCCATCGCACAACACCAGCCGCCTATTAGCCGCGGCACACGCCCAAAATTAAAATACGCGCATCAAGGCGGCATGAACCCGCCGATTGTGGTGATTCACGGCAGCCATGTCGATGATATTAAAGACAGCTACAAACGCTATTTAGAAGGCGTGTTCCGCAAAACCTTCCAGCTAGTTGGCACGCCATTGCGCGTGCAGTTTAACGCAGGCGCCAACCCCTTTGCAGAGCCAGAAAACAAACGCAAAGCAGGCGAAGGCATAGTCAGCATGCGCCGCCGCAAAACCGCGCAGCGTGCCGAGTTGAAATCGAAAAAAGACGAAGAGAATAAAAAACGATAAAAATTTTAAGTAGGGTGGGTTCTTGAACCCACGCGGTTAAGCAGGTTAAACAATTGTAACGCGTGGGTCACAAGTGACCCACCCTACATGGCTAGGTTTTGTAGGGTGGCGCAAACACAACCAGTGAAATAAGCAAGGTAAATAAAACCCTACATGGCTAGGTTTTGTAGGGTGGCGCAAACGTAGTTTGCCCACCATTTATCGGTGTGCAAGATAAAACAATTTGCACACCCTACGCTCGCTACAAACGCTATTTAGAAGGCGTGTTCCGCAAAACCTTCCAGCTAACAGGCACGCCATTGCGCGTGCAGTTTAACGCAGGCGCAAACCCGTTTGCCGAGCCAGAAAACAAACGCAAAGCAGGCGAAGGCATTGTGAGTATGCGTCGCCGTAAAACCGCACAACGTGCTGAGTTAAAAGCTAAAAAAGACGAAGAGAATAAAAAGCGTTAAAAATTTTAAGTAGGGTGGGTTCTTGAACCCACGCGGTTAAGGCAGGTTAAACGATTGTAACGCGTGGGTCACATGTGACCCACCCTACATGGCTGTTTTGTTACTTCTATCGTTGGCATTAGATTTAAATAGATTACTTGCTGAATTGTTAAAGCAGACAAGATACCTGATACTGTAAATAAAAACCTACTTGACAGCTTATTCCAAAGCACAAAAAGAAACGCTAAGGGCATCCAAATTGGAGTAAACGGAATCATAGATAAGAAAATCTCATGCAATATTGTAGGTTCATCAATCATAAATACCTAACGAATAAATTAAGGCGCGGCGAAGCCGTCGCGCTTGAATGACAGGGTTAGGCAGATTTTAATTAAGGAGTAAATATGAGTGTTTTATGCTGGATTGGGTTGCATAGGTTCAAAAAAATGTACAGGAAAAGAACTGAAAAAGAAAAAGAAGGTTGGGGGTCAATTTGGGGTGACGAACAGTATTTGTTTAGAAATAAATGCGCTAATTGCGGCAAAGAAATAACACCCGATTTTACAGATGGTAATTTTGATTAGCGAAGCCGCCTAACGTATAAATTGTGGGGATTGCGTAGCAATTCCCGCACCAATGTTGGGTTAGCAGTAACAATGGTGAAAGGTTGGTATGAAACTTGAATATTGCAGTAACGATGACTACATGACATATTTTTGCAAGGGCAAAGTAGATGCGGAAGAATTTAAAGCCGAGTTTGAAAAAGCACACGGTGAAAAATTTGGCAGTGGGTGGAGTGAGCCAAAACATAAGATATGGCGATGTGTACCTGACGGAACTGGTGAATATAGATATTTATATGTGCCTGCTACTAAACGCGGCAAAGGCGCATTTGAAGTGACGGTAACAACTTGCGAATATTGACTGCTAACGTAAAATAGACATCCTAATTGACGCTTTATATTGCGTCAAGTTGGATATTCTCTTGTAAATATTGATTGAAATATATAATAAAATCATATTGTTATTAATTTTTAGTATCGCCTAAATTTAAAACTTGTAACCATCAATTTCTAATTTAATCTTAATACAAACTTTCCCAGAACTTCCACCACACTTTTTCATCCTCACTCACTTTACCAAGCACCATCGGGTTTTGCGGGTAGTTGGTTTTTAAAATACGCATGGTATCGTCTTTTAAATCGGTTAAATCCATGAGGTCGTATGCGCTAATGCTCACTACCAGCGCCTCTTCAACCGAGCTGGAGTTTGGATAGTATTCCAGCACGTATTTTGCGCGATTTAGCGCGGCTAAATAGGCTTGGCGCTTCATGTAGTAGCGTGCTACGTGCATTTCGTGCTGGCTGAGTGCATTCACAAGGTAAACCATGCGTTGCGTGGCATCTTTAAAATAGCGGCTTTTTGGATAACGCTCTGTCAGCTCTTTAAGTGCTGCAAATGAGAGTTTAAGCGCCTTTGGGTCGCGATCACTGATTTCTTGACCAGAGTATTTTTCTATTACCCCACGCTCGTTAAAGCTAGCTAAGCCTTTTAAATAATAGGCGTAATCCACATTGGGGTGGTTTGGGTGCAGCTTGATGAAGCGATCTGCCGCCGCCACGGTGGATACGGGATCAGATTTTTTATAGTAAGCATAGGCAATTTCTAATTGCGCCTGCGTGGCGTAAACACCTTGCGGAAAGCGCGACTCTAATTTTTGAAAATAGCCAATGGCTTTATCATAATCTTTGTCGATCATTCTTTCTTCGCCCGCTTGGTAAATACGCTCGGCTTGCCAGCCTTTAGTTTCATCTAGCTCGGTCGGGTCGCCAAAAATGGCGCAACCTTGCACAAATAAAGCTAAAAGCGCAATGGATAAAAGCTGTAAAATAGGGGCAGTAATACGGTTCGCGGTATTTTTCAAGATGACAACCTAACAATCAATATTGGCAATATTATAACGTATGCAAGATAAGACA
>JANMOP010000032.1:0-19345 GCA_031369365.1 Methylotenera sp. | reverse complement strand
TTGGCAGGCGTGTTTATACACAATTCGCGATTCGTCATCCCCATGTAAATCTAGCCAGCGGCGTACATCTTGCGGCTCTAAATATTTTTCGGGCATGATGTTTTGGCCAATGAGCGTCTCAACGCCACCAATCACGCCCTTGCCCGCAATCCGTGCCTCAAACATCAGGGTGTTCATATAAAACTGCAACTCTTCAATCCAGCCCTCGGGCGTGATGTGAATGCCCATGGCTTTTGAGAAATCGTGAATGCCGAATACCACGTGTTTTACCGTGTTGTATTGCATGAGTTCGGGCGCAATTTTGAGCGATTTTGGGTGTTCTATAATTGGCTGAATCGTCATATTTGAATTGATATTAAGCAAAAAGCTCGATAAATCGCGCACTTCAGCCGCACCGTAAACTTCGCCTGCTTTGGCCAACATTACCACGTCAATATACTCGCCCATATCGCGCACCAGCTGCATATCTTGCTCGTACTCATCGGTACGGAATGAGTTGCAGCGAATGGCAATCGTCACGCGCTCATTCACTTTGCGTAGCGCTGGTAGCTCTTGTCGCAGCAAATCGCGGCTCATTTCTTTTTGACGACAACCGTCTTCCAAATCGAATATCAATGTGTGTGCAATAGTGTTGTGCGCGTGCTTAGCCATGCGAGCAGCAGCTTGCACCATGTCCTCATAAATACCTAAGCTTGGTGCATATTTTACTGGCGGATAATACAGCTGAATGCCAGGCCAATAATCGCCTAAAGCACCTGAGCTATGGCCGACTTTATTTGGTGCTACTTTCGTTTGTGTCATGTTTAACGTTTGTGTCATATTTAGCTTTCAACCTGATGATGTACGCTTTTAATTTTATTGATAACCGCTAATGTTTCTAGATTGATTGGCTGTGCATTTTCACTGGAAACCAAGGCCCAAAAATCGTTATCGGGTAGTGCTAACATCGCATCAAATGCACTTAATTCTGCCACACTTAAACCCTCATAATATTGCGTTACAAAGCGTTGCAATACAATATCCAGCTCTAACAGGCCACGCCTGCAACGCCAAGCTAAACGGCGCGATCCGGCTTGTTTCTGAGCGTCTTTTATATTTTTTGCTTTCAATCTAATTCCTTAAAACCTTTTTCGCCACAGAGGGCACAGAGGTCACAGATAAAACCAGTTAAAGCTGCCAAGTTTAGCTTTTGAATTTCTCTGTGTTCTCTGTGGCTAAAGTATTTTTAAACTGCCTTAATTTCAATGTATTTTTTGCTCACTTTAGTTTCACGCGCGCGTTCGATTTTTAAATCTTTAATATTGGCAATCGCCGCATTGGGGTTGAGCTTTTTCGGGCACACTTCCACGCAATTCATAATATTGTGGCAGCGATACAGTCGGTACGGATCTTCTAAATTTTCCAAGCGCTCTTCAGTTGCTTGGTCGCGAGAATCCATAATAAAACGGTTGGCCTGCATCAAGCCTGCTGGACCCACAAATTTATCAGGATTCCACCAAAAACTGGGGCACGATGTGGTGCATGCGCCGCACAAAATGCACTCGTACATGCCATCTAATTTAGCGCGGTCTTCAGGGCTTTGCAAGCGCTCGGTTTCGGGCAATGGGTCATTGTTAATTAAATACGGCTTGATAGAGTTGTACGCGTCAAAAAATTGCGTCATATCGACCACTAAATCGCGAATCACAGGCAAGCCAGGCATGGGGCGCAGAGTAATTGGCTGGTCTAAATCGGCAATTTTGGTAATGCAAGCCAAACCATTTTTACCGTTGATATTCATTGAGTCACTGCCGCACACGCCTTCGCGACACGATTTACGCATGGTTAAGCTATCGTCCTGCTCTTTTAAACGCATCAATGCATCCAGCAGCATATTGTCTTCTTCGGCCAGCTCAATGTTGTAATCTTGCATATAGGGCTTTTTATCAACATCTGGGTTGTATCTATAAATTGAAAATTTCATGTTTTTCTCTAATTTTTAGCCACAGAGAACACAGAGTTCACAGAGGGATCATTTAAGCTGATAAATGTTGTCATCAATTGCACGTTATCTCTAATCCTGCCAAAAAAAGCCTTATGTTTTTCTCTGTGCTCCCTGTGTGCTCTGTGGCTCATATCTAATAAACCCTTGCCTTCGGCTCAAACGATTCTACAGTTTGTGGTTTTAAGCGCACTGGCTTGTAGGCTAAGCGATTGTTTTCTTTATAAAAAAGTGAGTGTGTCAGCCAGTTTTCATCATCACGCTCGGCAAAATCTTCTCTAGCATGTGCGCCACGGCTCTCGGTGCGATTATTGGCGGCGTGCATGGTGGCAACGGCGACTTCAATCAGATTATCCAGCTCCAGCGCTTCCACTCTGGCCGTGTTGAAAACACGGCTTTTATCTTTAATGGTGATATTTTGCAGACGTTTGGCTACCGCATCAATTTGCACCACGCCTTTTGCCATCTCATCAGGAAATCGAAATACGCCACAATGATTTTGCATAGTGTCACGAATCGCATCCCCAACTTCGGCCACGTTTTCGCCAGTAGCTCCTGTATTATTAGTACCGTCTAGCCTTGCGATGCGCGCCAATGTTGCCTCTGCGGCATCTTCTGGTAAAGCTTTGTGCGTATTATTTTGTTTAATAGCAGCCGCCATGTGATCGCCCGCCGCCTTGCCAAACACCACTAAATCTAGCAATGAATTTGAGCCCAAACGATTTGCGCCATGCACCGAAACACACGCACATTCGCCCACAGCATATAGGCCATTGACCACCTGTTCATTATCAATCAACACTTGGCCATCCAAGTTGGTCGGAATACCGCCCATCATATAATGCGCCGTTGGCACGATGGGGATTGGGTCTTTGATTGGATCGACATTGGCAAAGGTTTTGGCGATTTCGCGAATGCCTGGTAGGCTTTTATTAATGCGCTCTTTACCCAAATGGTCGAGTTTTAAATACACCGCATCTTTATTTTTGCCCACACCACGGCCTGCTTTAATTTCGGTTGCACATGCGCGAGAAATCACATCGCGGCTGGCTAAATCTTTGGCGTGCGGCGCGTAACGCTCCATAAATCGCTCGCCTTCACTATTAATCAAATAGCCACCCTCGCCGCGCACGCCTTCGGTAATTAACACGCCAACATGCTGAATGCCCGTGGGGTGAAATTGCCAGAACTCCATGTCTTGCAGAGGTAACCCTGCGCGAGCCGCCATGCCCAAACCGTCGCCCGTGTTAATGAAGGCGTTGGTGCTAGCTTTAAAGATGCGCCCTGCACCGCCAGTGGCCAGCAGCGTAGTTTTGGCTTGAATAATATGAATCTCACCTGTTTCGATTTCTAACGCAATCACACCCAACACATCACCATCAGCATCACGAATTAAATCGAGTGCAAACCACTCTATTAAAAATTGTGTATTGGCGCGAATGTTACGCTGATACAGTGTGTGCAACATGGCATGACCAGTTCTATCAGCCACCGCGCAGGTGCGTGAGATAGGCGATTCGCCAAAATTTTGCGTCATACCGCCAAACGGGCGCTGATAGATTTTGCCAGATTCTAGGCGGTCAAACGGCATACCAAAATGTTCCAGCTCTATAATCGCTTTAGCGGCGTTTTTGCACATAAATTCAATCGCATCTTGGTCGCCCAAAAAGTCACTGCCCTTGATGGTGTCGTACATGTGCCACAGCCATTTATCCTCGGCCACGTTACCTAGCGCAGCTGCAATGCCACCTTGCGCCGCCACCGTGTGTGAGCGCGTGGGGAATACTTTTGACAGCACCGCAACCTTAACGCCCGCCTCTGCCAATTGTAGCGACGCACGTAAACCCGCGCCACCGCCGCCGATAATGACTGCATCAAATTGATGTGTCTGCAACGCCATTTTTATATATTCCACAATATAAACATTAACCAAAATAGGTAAGCTACTAACGCAATATCAACCGCAATCTGCATATAGGCCCGCAGCGTTTTATTAAATACATAATCTTGTAAGACATCGGCCACGCCCAGCCACGCATGCATAAATAGGCACATAAAAAATATAAGTGTGAGCAATCTAAACCAAATTGGCGTCACAAAATCATGCCAAGCGGCAAAGCCTGCGGGCTGGGTAATTGCTAACATAATAACCAGCAATACAATATAAAAGGCCATTACCAACGCAGTTAGCCGCTGCGATAACCATAATCGCATGCCTGGATATTTGTTAGTAAGTAACTGTATCAACATTGTGAATTACCAAATTATTTACCATATAAAGCATGCAAAAATCAGCACCGCAAGCGCCACCAAAAACAGCACTGCTTTACCTGAAAAACGCGCTTTTTGTAGCGATGTCATCCAGTGAATATCTTGCAATAAATGCCGAATACCCGCAAAAAAGTGGTGAAAAAATGCCCAAGATAAACCAATTAACACCAACTTTACAAGCCAAGTATCGAACAGATTCGTCAATATTGCATAGCTTTCTGGCGAGCGTACTGAGTATTGCAACGCTAACAAAATCAAAGGTAAAGCCAAAAACAAACCCACGCCAGAAGCGCGATGCAAAATAGACACCACCGCGTTGATGGGCAGGCGAATAGTGAACAGATTTAGGTTTTTAGGCCTAGGCCTATTCTTATCTTTGAAGTTGTTTTTTTGCATTTTTACTTTATTAACTCTTTCCAATTTTTAAATTATTTCTGATCTCATTGGTCATTCCACCGTAGGCGAGAATCACGAGATAGGGTGGGTTCTTGAACCCACGCAGTAGTTACAAATTTTCACCATTACAACGCGTGGGTCACAAGTGACCCACCCTACCAACTGTCCGTCAATTCCCGCGCAAGCGGGAATTGACGGATGTGGGATTTAAACGTTTTTTACCCTTCTTTAGCGGCTTTGGCTACCGCGCCCGAAACCCGCGCCAATAGGCGCGCATCAAACGGTTTTGGGATAATATATTCTTTGCCAAAACTTAAACTTGTTAACTTGTAAGCTGCCAAAACATCGGCTGGCACTGGCTCGCGTGCCAGTTCACTAAGCGCCATTGCCGCAGCAATTTTCATTTTGTCGGTAATTTGCGTGGCTTTTGCATCGAGTGCACCGCGAAACAAATACGGAAAGCACAGCGCGTTATTCACTTGATTGGGGAAATCACTACGTCCCGTTGCCATGAGAATATCATCGCGAATGGCATGTGCCACACTCGGTAGCACTTCTGGATCAGGATTCGCCAGCGCAAAAATAATTGGATTTCTGGCCATGCACTTTATTAAAGCGGCATCCAGCGCATTTTTGGCCGACACGCCAATAAACACGTCCGCTTGCGGCATTACATCGGTCAGCGTTTTATTGACACTTGGCGCAACCGCAAGCTCACGATTATTGTCATGCAAATCAGGACGTGAAGTGTCGATTACGCCCGTTCTATCTACCATAGTAATGTTCGTAGCGCCCATTAATTTGAGCAATTTTGCGCATGAGCAACCCGCTGCGCCTGCGCCTAAAAACACAATTTTTGCGCTTGGCAAGGTTTTGCCTTGCAGCTCTAGCGCGTTTAGCAGAGCGGCTGCTACAATCACTGCTGTGCCATGCTGGTCGTCATGAAACACGGGAATATCGAGGCGTTTTTTCAGCTCATCTTCAATATAAAAACAATGTGGTGCGGCGATGTCTTCTAGATTAATACCACCAAAAGTCGGCGCGATATTCACCACGGTTTGAATAAATTCATCGGGTGAACTGGCGTTAATTTCAATATCGAACACGTCGATACCTGCAAAGCGCTTAAACAGCACCGCTTTGCCTTCCATCACAGGTTTGCTGGCGAGTGCGCCCATATTACCAAGCCCTAGAACCGCTGTGCCATCGGTAATCACCGCGACTAAATTACCTTTATTGGTGTATTTATATGCGTTAGCAGGGTCAGCATGAATCTCGCGCACGGGCTCGGCCACGCCTGGGGTATAAGCTAAACTTAAATCATCTTGCGTCGCGCACGGCTTGGATGAGTCAACAGTCAATTTTCCAGGTTTTGGAAATTGGTGATAATCAAGCGCGCGCTTTTTCAAATCATCCATTTACACTTACTCTTTCTAAAATATTTTGCCACAGATGCACACGGATAAAAGGCTGACAAATAAATCTAATGTGGTTTAATCTAATATAATTTATTAGTATAAATCTGCATAAATCTGTGTTTATCTGTGTTTATCTGTGGCTAAATTGTTTTTATAATCTTAAAAGCACTCACTCTAACTCGCTCATGTAATGATGATCATCGGTAAGACACAAGCCCAGTCGCCATTCCATCGGTTTATCACCATAAGTATAAGAAACGCGCTCTATGCTCAACAATGGCGCACCTAGCTTTAAGTTGAGCGCTTCTGAAACCGTGCTATTTGCCGCTACCGCAGTAAGCCGCTCTTCGGCGCGAATCATGCGGATGCCGTATTCAGTCTCGTACATGCTGTATAGCGAGCCTTGATTGTCTTCTATTCTAGTGCTATTCAAGCCTTTAAATGGCGCAGCTGGCACAATGATGTGATCGTAAATAAGCGGCCTGCCAGAAAAAGTGAGTAAGCGCTTAATCTCTATCAAAGCCGCACCCGCTTTGATTTCTAAAATTTTGGCGATGCGATTATCAGCCTTACTTTTTGTGCAAGAAATCAGCTCATTTTGTAGCGCTTCTTTTTGGCCGCTAGCCGCTGTCAGACGCAAGAAACGTAATTTGATGCCTTCTTCGTTATGCGTGGCCACAAAGGTGCCTTTGCCTTGGCGGCGAATCAAAATGTTCTCGCCCGCCAAGCTATCGATAGCTTTTCGCACCGTGCCTTGGCTTACTTTAAAACGTCCAGCCAAATCAATTTCGCTAGGAATCATATCGCCAGGACGCCATTCGCCGCCAATTAGGCTTTGGGTTAATAGCACCTTAATTTGGTCGTACAGCGGCCTGTAGCTTGGTGAGTTGGCTTTATCTATCATAATTTAGGGGTTATATCTTAAGTCGCAATAATTAATGATACATGTTGAGTTAATGTAAATTAAAGCATACTCAATAAAAATAGTCTAGTAAATTATATCTTATACAAGACTTATCTTATATAAGATATAAGATATTTATTGACAGTTTTAGAATGCCCTCTATATAATTACTTAAAAGTTATAATTAAAGCTAATTTGTTGGCTATGTTTTTTTAAAGCTGTTTTTGGAGCTGTTTCATGGAGCTATGTTTTCGCCCTCGTCGTTCTGCGCTGTATGTGCCTGGCTGCAACCAGCATTATTTGGATCGTGCCCGCACCTTACCCGCTGATGCGGTGATTCTTGATTTGGGCGACCCAATTTTGGTAGCCTCAAAAATAGAATCGCGCAATAACGTTGTAGTGGCGGTCAAACAAGGCGGTTATGGCTCGCGCGAGGTGATTGTGCGCGTCAATAACTTAGACTCAATTTGGGGTGTTGATGACATTAAAGCGGTTGCTAATATTGGTGCGGATGCAATACTATTCCCGAATATAGAATCTGCCGAACATGTGCATACCGCGCTTAAGCTATTAGACGACGCAGGCGGTGGCCACATGCCGATTATGGTGATGATAGAAAGCCCGATTGCGGTGCTAAATGCCAAAGAAATCGCTGCCGCAAGTGATCGCATAATTTGTATAATGATGGCAACTTCAGATTTAACCTCACAGCTTCATGCTAGGGTTACGCACGAACAAAGTGCGATTTTAACCGCATTATCTATGGTGATTTTAGCTGGCCGTGCTTACGGCCGTTGCGTGGTGGATGGTATCACCAGCGACTTTAAAAACATGCATTCATTTGAGTATGCATGCCGCATGGGGCGTGATATGGGCTTTGACGGCAAAACGCTGGTTTCGCCATCGCAAATTGCCTACAGCAACGATGCCTATACGCCAAAAAATAGCGAGGTAGCGCATGCGCGTGAGATTATTAGAGCGCTAAAAGAGGCCAACGAAAAGGGGCTTGGTACAGTGGTGGTAAACGATAGATTAGTTGAGCACCACCATGTAAAAGCTGCAGAACGCTTGTTAAAGTTGCACAACATGATTGCAGAGTTAGAAGAAGAGTACATTTAATTGACCTTATCCACTAAAATTAATGCAGGCCGTTTTTTTGAAGATTTCACGCTAAATGAAGTGATTCAACACGCCACGCCACGCACCATCACGGCGGGCGATTGCTCGCTTTATATTGCGCTTTACGGCAGTCGCAACCCGTTGCATTGCAGCGAACCTTTTGCACAATCACTTGGCTACACCAATAAAAATAACCCCAGCACACCAGTGGATGATTTACTGGCGTTTCATATCGCCTTTGGTAAAACTGTGCCAGATATTTCGGTAAACGCCGTAGCCAATTTGGGCTATGCCGATGTGCGCTTTTTGCAACCTGTTTTTGTCGGTGATACATTATCTACCAGTAGCCAAGTGATTGGCTTAAAACAAAATTCTAGCGGCAAAAGTGGCGTGGTGTATGTGCGCTCCACCAGCATTAATCAACGCGGTGAGCCAGTATTAAGCTGGGTGCGTTGGGTGATGATTCATAAAAACAATGTAGATTCACCTGCTCCAACAACGGTTATTCCAGTATTACCTAGCTTTGTTGCGCCTGAAAATTTAAGCATTCCAAGTTTTTTTTCTATCAAAAAATTTGATAGAAAGGTGACTGGCGGCCAATATTTTTGGGATGATTATGAAGCTGGCGAACGGATTAATCATGCGGCAGGTATGACGATTAACCCTGCCGACCACACTATGGCAACGCGGCTTTACCAGAATAATGCGCGCTTGCATTTTGATGACCATTCAATGAAAACGTCCAGCTTTGGCCAGCGCTTGGTATATGGCGGCGTGCCTATTTCGCTATGTCGTAGCTTAAGCTATGAAGGCATAGAAAACGCGTTGTGTGTTTTAGCAATTAACGCTGGAACGCACGCCAACCCAAGCTTTTCGGGCGATACGATTTATTGCGCGACAGAAGTGTTGGACACTTGGGTGCTGCCAAATCGCACCGATATTGGTGCTTTGAGACTGCGTATGGTCGGCATAAAAAATATGTCTCCTTGTGATTTAACAGTAATTAAAAACGACAAAGGCTATCACCCTAATGTGGTGCTAGACCTTGATTACACCGTGGCCATGCCGAAAAAGTAATTTATAAATCTCAGCCGTCATTCTGAACGCAGTGATGAATCCAGCTGGGGTAAAAAATGGATTCCCGCTTACGCGAGAATGACGAATTTGTAAGCTTAAAGGTTAATTGAAATGTCTGAAACTATAATTAAAGTTCATCCAAATGATGCCCTTTTCGGTGGCGAAAAACCCTTTCCGCTGATTCCAGCCTGCGAACATTTTGCGGGTAGCGAGAAATTAATCTTAAAAGCACTTGGCTTACAGGCTAGCATTGGTGCGGTGTTTGATATCACTTGCGATTGCGAAGATGGTGCTTCCAGCGGTCAAGAACGCGAGCACGCCGAGATGATTGTGCGCGTATTAAATAGCGAAGCTAATGTGCACAAAATGGCGGGCGCGCGCATTCACGATTACACGCACCCTAGCTGGCGCCAAGATATTGACATTTTGGTAAGTGGTGCAGGTAAGCTATTGAGTTATATCACCATTCCTAAATGCACTAGCCTATCGCAAGCAAAAGAAATGATTGCCTATATTCAAAAAACGGCGACTTTTAACGGCATTACACGCATTATTCCTGTGCATATTTTAATAGAAACACACGGCGCGCTGAATCAAGTGCACGACATTGCCAAATTGCCGTGGGTACAAGTGCTGGATTTCGGCCTAATGGATTTTGTTAGCGCACATCACGGCGCGATTCCTGCCAGTGCCATGCGCAGCCCTGGTCAGTTTGAGCACCGTTTGCTTGCTCGCGCTAAGGCCGAAGTAGTTTCCGCCGCCCTTGCCAATGGTGTCGTGCCCGCGCACAACGTAACGCTAGACTTAAAAAATGTAGAAACCACCATGAGCGATGCCAAACGCGCGCGCAACGAGTTTGGTTTTATGCGCATGTGGAGCATTTACCCGACACAAATTCAGGCCATTGTCGATGCCATGAAACCGAATTTTGACGAAGTTGCTGATGCAGCGAACATTCTACTAGCTGCCCAGCAAGCCGATTGGGGGCCGATTCAGTATGAAGGAGAACTGCACGACAGAGCAACGTATCGATACTTTTGGGAAGTGCTGCAAAAGGCAAAATTGACGGGTGTGAACTTACCAACTGAAGCTGATAAAGCATTTTTTAACTAAAACCTGCCACATAGAACACAGAGCGCACAGAGGAATGCTAAACCAAAACAATGTTATCTCTGTGACCTCTGTGGCCTCTGTGTTCTCTGTGGCTAAAACTTTGAAATTAAACTTATGACCAAACCAACTTCCGCAGGCGCACGTTTTCGTGCTGCCATAACCGCTGAAAAACCGCTACAAATTATCGGCGCGATTAACGCGTATCACGCCATGCTTGCCACGCAAACTGGCTTTAAGGCGCTGTATTTATCTGGCGGCGGCGTGGCTGCTGGCTCGCTGGGCTTGCCCGATTTAGGCATTTCTTCGCTGGAAGACGTATTAATTGACGTGCGCCGCATTACCGACGCTGTTGATACGCCGCTGCTGGTGGATATCGACACTGGCTGGGGCGGCGCATTTAATATTGCTCGCTCTGTTAAAAGCGTGGCAAAAGCTGGCGCAGCAGCGGTGCATATTGAAGACCAAGTTTCAGCCAAACGCTGCGGTCATCGCCCTAACAAGGCGGTAGTAAGCCAAGCGGAGATGGTTGACCGCATTAAAGCGGCTGTGGATGCTAGAACTGACCCCGATTTTGTGATTATGGCGCGTACTGATGCATTGGCCGTGGAAGGTTTACAAAGCGCTATGGATCGCGCCTGTGCTTGTGTTGAGGCGGGTGCGGATATGATATTCCCAGAAGCGATGACTGAACTTAGCATGTATAAACAATTTGTAGATGCAGTGAAAGTGCCTGTGTTGGCGAACATTACCGAGTTTGGTAGCACGCCTTTATTCACCGTAGCAGAGCTGGCAAGCGCGGATGTGAGCATGGTTTTATATCCACTTTCTGCCTTCCGCGCCATGAACAAGGCTGCGCTAACAGTTTATGAAACCATGCGCGCTGAGGGTACACAAAAAAATGTAGTGGGCTTGATGCAAACCCGTATGGAGCTATATGAACACTTGGGTTATCACGCGTTTGAGCAAAAACTTGACTCATTATTTAAACAGTAAAGTTAACTTCATCGTCATTCCCGTGAAAACGGGAATCCATTGTAAAGAGGGTTAAATTCAAAATGGATTCCCGTTTTCACGGGGATGACGTAATAGGGGGGATTATGGAAGCAGAAAAAACTGAACCGAAAAAGAAAAAAGGCGTCGCCCTAGCTGGCGTCAATGCTGGCTCTACAGCCATTTGCACGGTCGGCCACACGGGCAACGATTTACATTATCGTGGCTACGATATAATCGAGTTGGCTCAAAGTGCCACATTTGAAGAAGTGGCGTACCTGTTGATTCATGGCGAGTTGCCCAACCAAGCGCAGCTCACTGCCTATCACGCAAAATTAAAAACATTGCGTGGCTTGCCTGCTGCACTTAACACTGTGCTCGAGCAAATCCCGAAAAACGCGCATCCAATGGATGTGATGCGCACAGGTTGTGCCATGCTCGGCACACTTGAACCTGAAAGTGCCAGCCGCGATATTGATGCTGCAAAATTACTAGGCGATCGCTTAATTAGCTGTTTTGGTTCAATTTTATTGTATTGGTATCACTTTAGTCACTTTGGCAAACGCGTAATCGTTGAAACCGACGACGACTCAATCGCCGCGCATTTCCTACACGTTTTACATGGGAAATTGCCTAGCCAAGTGCATATTGACGCGATGAATACATCGCTAGTGTTATACGCAGAGCATGAATTTAACGCCAGCACGTTCACCGCGCGAGTAATAGCAGGCACGCTGTCTGATATGTATAGCTGCATCACAGGCGCAATTGGTGCGCTGCGGGGCGCGAAACATGGCGGCGCGAATGAGGCGGCGATGGAAATCATCGAACGCTACAAAAATGCCGATGAAGCCGAAAAAGATATTTTAGAGCGAATGAGCAGAAAAGAAATTGTGATTGGTTTTGGCCATCCAGTTTACACAATCGCCGACCCACGAAACGAGTCAATCAAAGAAGTTAGCCGCACGTAAAGTGCATATAATGGCAATATGCAGCTTTTTGACATCTCAGAACGCATCGAAAAAATTATGTGTGATCAGAAAAAAATGTTCCCAAATTTAGATTGGTACAGCGCCAGCAGCTACCATTTAATGGGCGTTCCAACAGGTATGTTTACGCCACTATTTGTGATTTCGCGCACCACGGGCTGGGTGGCACATGTGATTGAGCAACGCATCGACAACAAAATCATTCGTCCGAATGCTGAATACACGGGGCCAGAGAATCGGCCATTTGTGGCGTTGAATAAACGTTAAATCGCTTTTTGCCACAGAGGACACAGAGCGCACAGAGTAAACCCAACCTTAGACCGTCATTCTGAGTGCAACGAAGAATCCAGTTTTTTTCTACATAGCAATGGATTCTTCGCCCAGTTAAAACTTAGGCTCAGAATGACGAAACTTTAAATTTAAGCTTTATGAAAGTAAGTGAAAATTATGTCTGCCCACATCTCCAACGTACGCCCCGCTCCCGATCAAGTTATTGTTGATATCGCCAACTATGTCGCCGATTATGAAATCACTTCAACCGAAGCATTCGACACCGCTCGTAATTGTTTAATGGACACACTTGGTTGCGGCTTTGAAGCCTTAGATTACCCTGCTTGCACCAAAATTTTAGGCCCAGTCATTTCAGGTACAGTCGTGCCAAATGGCGCAAAAGTGCCAGGTACAAACTTTCAACTAGACCCAATTTTAGCCGCTTTTAACATCGGTGCGATGATACGCTGGTTAGACTTTAACGATACTTGGCTAGCAGCAGAATGGGGGCACCCTTCCGATAATTTAGGTGGAATTTTAGCCTGTGCCGATTATATTTCGCGTAAAAATATAGCAGAAGGCAAAGCCGCACTGACTATTAAAGACGTGCTCACCGCCATGATTAAAGCGCATGAGATTCAAGGCGTTTTAGCGCTTGAAAACAGCTTTAATCGCGTCGGTTTAGACCACGTAATTTTAGTTAAAATCGCCTCCACCGCCGTGGTGACAAAGCTGCTAGGCGGCAATAAAGAAGATATTATCAACGCGGTTTCTAACGCGTTTGTCGATGGTCAAAGCTTGCGTACTTATCGCCACAGCCCAAACACAGGCTCACGCAAATCATGGGCGGCGGGCGATGCAACCAGTCGCGCCGTACGTTTGGCGTGGATGGTACTGCAAGGCGAAATGGGCTACCCATCAGCTTTAACAGCCAAAACATGGGGCTTTTACGATGTGCTGTTTAAAGGCAACGCCTTTAAATTTCAACGTGGCTACGGCAGCTATGTAATGGAGCAAGTGCTGTTTAAAATTAGCTTCCCAGCCGAATTTCACGCGCAAACCGCAGTAGAATGCGCCATTCAACTCAATTCAGCAGTTGGCAGCAAATTACAAACCATAGAACAAATCAACGCGATTGATAAAATCGTCATCACGACGCACGAATCAGCCATCCGCATCATCGACAAAACTGGCCCGCTAGATAACCCTGCTGATAGAGATCACTGCATTCAATACATGGCTGCGATTGGCTTGCTAAAAGGCAACTTAACCGCGCAGGATTACGAAGATGCAGCCGCCGCAGACCCACGCATTGACGCCATCCGCGCCAAAATGAGCTGTGTGGAAAAGGCCGAATACACACGAGACTACCACGACCCAGAAAAACGTTCTATCGCCAACGCGATTCAAATTTTATTTAAAGATGGCAGCAAGTCAGACAACATCGCCGTGGAATATCCTATTGGTCATAGGCGCCGTCGTAATGAAGGCATCCCAGAACTCGTGAAAAAATTTAAAGTAAATTTAGCACGCCATTTTGATGCAAAAACGCAAGCCGATGTTTTGGCACTTTGCTTAGACCAAACCAAGCTGGAAGCCACGTCAGTGAACGCGTTTGTGGATATGCTGGTAGCTTAATTGGTAGGGTGTGCAAATTGGGTTTTTGCACACCGTTGCGATAATTATTAATTGAATTGGTGTGCAAGATAAATCATTTTGCACACCCTACTCGCTTTGTATGATAGGCTCATTGCGAAAGGTAAGTCTAGGATGTCTGCTTTAGGCGCTGCCATGCGTAAGTTGGTACATTTGTGCTTTGGGGTGCTTAAAACACAGATGCCTTATCAGGCTGATTATGCAAATATCACTTAACGGGAGAGACGGTATCTACGCTTGCTAGCTTGCGGGGCTATTAACCTATCATTTCACGCGCTTGCTGATCACTAATAAACCCAGTTTTATGCATGAGTATTTTCCACAACTTAGTGCCTAATTTGCTTCCGAAATGAAATGAGGGTGGAATCGGCGTTAAACCAATCCAAAGATAATCTCCGCGTGCTTTATCACTCCAAACATCCAGCACTAATGATAACCCGCCAATGTAATAAAAAATCAATGAGATAGCTAAGAATAAAATAGACATGCTCATAACAATAAATAGGATAAGCCAAATTAGCGAGGCAGCTTTTATGCGAAATTTAGTATTTTGTGTATCAATCATTTTACTTGTACGGTTTAGGTGAGGATAGGTTTGCAGCTAGCGTAGGGTGTGCAAAACCTGTCAAGGAATTTGCACACCATTTATCTAAATTATTCACCAAACGCCCCTTTTTCATCAGCCCCGCCCCAATTCTCATCCACCAAACCTTGCGCGACATATTTGTGAAACGTGCTGTACGGCCAATCTTTTACATGTTTCACATTCCCATGTTTTGCTGGATTGTAATGAATATATTCGACATGGCGTTGTAAATCAATGTCATCACGTATTTGATGCTCCCAATATCGCCTTTGCCAAATGCCTTTTTCTCGATGTTTAATTTTACTACTTGAGCGTTGTTCATTGGCGTTAAAATTTCGTGAAAATTGGCTTTTAATCATGCGCCAACGTAACGCGTAATTGCCGTCATCTATTGGCATTTGCCATATTGCGTGAATGTGGTCTGGTAAGATGCAAATAGCGATGGTGGTGAAAGGATGCAAGGTATTAGCGCGTTGATATGCTTTGCGAAACCAATCGATGTGGTCAGTTAATAAGCTGGTGTTGCGTTGTGAAAGGGTTAATGTGAAAAAATAGGTGGCGCCAGCCGTTTGGCTTCTTATATAGTTTGGCATGGTTAGATTTTAGCAAATAATGGTGTGCAAATAAAAGCTTTTTGCACACCCTACGACTAGGGTAAAATATTGTTTTATTGAACTGCTGCTTGAAAGCTTTATTTATGTCACTCACCACCCTAAATGCGCTATCGCCTCTCGATGGTCGCTACCAAACCAAACTAGATGCATTAAGACCTTATTTTAGTGAATATGCGCTGATTAAACACCGCGCATGGGTAGAGGTGGAATGGTTGAAAGCTTTGGCGTCGGCTGAGGAGTTGCAAGAAATTGCGCCATTTAGTGCGGATACAATCAAAGAATTAGATGCGACGATTGCTAACTTTTCAGAGGCCGATGCCGCGCAAGTTAAGGCAATTGAGGCGCGCACTAATCACGATGTAAAGGCGCTGGAATATTGGCTTAAAGAAAAATTTGACGCGAATCATGAAGTTAAAAAAGGCAGTGAATTTATTCACTTTGCTTGCACGTCAGAAGACATCAATAATCTATCGCACGGCCTGATGTTAAAAAGCGCGCGTGACGCTGTGATGCTGCCGTTTTTGGCGAATTTAATTACGCGTTTAACAGCGCTTTCGCACGAGCTTGCAGCACAACCAATGCTCGCCCGCACACACGGTCAAACAGCATCCCCCACTACAATGGGTAAAGAGTTGGCTAATGTGGTTTACAGATTGCAGCGCCAACAAAAACAATTAAAAAACAATGAGATACTTGGCAAGATTAACGGCGCAGTGGGTAACTTTAATGCACATTTATCGGCTTATCCTGATTTTGATTGGGAAAGTTTTGCTAAGCAATTTGTAGAAAATTTAGGTTTAACTTATAACCCGATGACCATTCAAATTGAGCCGCACGATTACATGGCGGAGCTTTACGATTGCTTAAGCCGTATTAACACCATTTTGATTGACCTGAATCGCGATATTTGGGGCTACATTTCGGTCGGTTATTTCAAGCAAAAAGTCAAAGCGGGCGAAATCGGCTCATCTACCATGCCACACAAGGTTAACCCGATTGATTTTGAAAATAGTGAGGGCAATTTGGGTTTAGCAAATGCAATATTGCGCCACATGGCCGAAAAATTGCCGATTTCACGCTGGCAGCGCGACTTGACAGACTCAACCGTGTTACGCAATATGGGCGTGGCGTTTGGCTATACGCTGCTAGGTTACGATTCCTGTTTACGCGGCTTGAATAAGCTCGAAATTAACCTAACCAAACTGGCCGAAGATTTGGACGCAAGCTGGGAAGTGCTCGCCGAGCCAATACAGACGGTGATGCGTCGTTATGGAATAGAAAATCCGTACGAGCAACTAAAAGAGCTAACGCGCGGCAAAGGTGGCATTAATAAAGCCTCGTTGCATGATTTTATAAGTGGCTTGAACATTCCAAGTGAGGCTAAAAAAGCACTGCTTGAGATGACGCCTGCTAGTTATATTGGCAAAGCGGTTGCTTTAACCAAGCATGTTTAGTTTAGTGACTTTTCCATTAATTATAGTTAGCGTCATTGCGAGGAATAAAATGACGAAGCAATCCAGAACCGTTATAGATTGCCGCGGTGCTATGCACCTCGCAATGACAGGGCGGGAAAAATGACCGAAATCCTCGTTTTATATTACTCTCAAGGCGGCGCAGTGCGCGAGATGGCACAGTTGATTGCGCGTGGGGTTGAATCTATAAGCGGTGTAAAAGCGCGCATCCGCACTGTGCCAAAAGTTTCTACCAATTGCGAGGCGACCGAGCCTGATATTCCCGCATCTGGCGACCCGTATTGTGAACTGCAAGATTTAGAAGAGTGTATTGGCATGGTGCTGGGCAGCCCTACCCGCTTTGGCAACATGGCCGCACCCATGAAATATTTTTTAGATGGTACGACTGCGCTGTGGCTGAAAGGCGCGTTAATTGGCAAGCCAGCGGCGGTATTCACCAGCACGGGCAGTATGCATGGTGGCAATGAAAGCACGCTGCTGACGATGATGTTGCCGCTCATGCACCACGGCATGATGATGGTCGGTTTGCCGTATTCCGAACCTGAATTATCCAGCACGCATAGTGGCGGCACGCCTTATGGGGCAAGCCATGTGGGCGGTACGATGGATGATAAACCTATTACCACTGAAGAAAAGAAATTGTGTATTGCGCTGGGCAAACGTTTGGCTGAAACGGCTTTGAAGTTGGCGTCACGATGAATGTCACCCCCTCTCCCCAACCCTCTGATGGAGCAACTAAGCAGATGACTAAGCCCGCAAGCGAGCAAGTCACTGCTAATCCCACGGGGGGAGAGGGGGTAGAATCGCAAAATATAATAAGTGAATTATCTTTGCCAATAAGAGATGCTAACTTAGAAACAGATCAAACCCACGATGAAGTGTTCCAATCGCCCCCTCTCCCCTTGAGGGAGAGGGTTGGGGAGAGAGGATGTTAAGAGTATTAAGGATTGGCGCTGGTGTTAGCCTGATTGCCTTAATTTTTTTATGCCTAGCTTGGGAGAGCGTTCTTGCGCCACTCAAACCCAATGGCTCATTTCTGATGCTAAAAGCTGTTCCGTTGTTATTGCCACTATTTGGCATACTTAAAGGCCTCCGCTACACTTACCAATGGTCTAGCATGTTTATTTTGCTTTACTTCACCGAAGGCGTGGTACGTGCTTGGTCCGACACTGGCTTATCTGCTCAATTAGCGCTAATTGAAGTGATTTTATCGCTAATCTTTTTTATGTGTGCTATTTTTTACGCTAAACTCACACGACAGCCGCCTTAATAAACCCACCATCCTTTATAATAAGCGCATGAAAATGCAATTAGCCACAAAAATACAACTTGTAAGCTTAGTATGAAAATACTTATTTCGAACGACGACGGTTATTTTGCACCTGGTCTTAATATTTTAGCTGAACACTTAGCGAAAATTGCAGATATTACCGTGGTGGCGCCCGAGCGCAATCGCAGCGGCGCCAGTAACTCTCTCACACTAGACCGCCCACTAAGCGTTAAAAAAGCCAGCAACGGCTTTTTTTATGTGAATGGCACGCCAACTGATTGTGTGCACTTAGCGCTTACGGGTTTGATGGATGACACGCCAGACATGGTGATTAGTGGCATTAATGATGGTGCCAATATGGGTGATGACACTATTTATTCTGGCACAGTTGCCGCCGCTATGGAGGGCTATTTATTGGGCATCCCGTCCATTGCTGTTTCTATGTCTCGGCATAACTGCACTCATTTTGAAACGGCAGCACGTGTGGCTTTAGAGCTGGTGCAGCATTATATTAAAACAGGTTTTGCCTCGCCCACTTTACTTAATGTCAACGTGCCTGATGTGCCTTACGATGAATTAACAGGTCGTGCAATCACGCGCCTAGGAAAGCGCCATAAGGCCGAGCCTGTGATGCAGCTTAAAACGCCACGTAATGAGACCGTGTATTGGGTGGGTGCTGCAGGCCAACCCAATGATGGCGGCGAAGGCACCGACTTTTATGCGGTTGCACACAATCAAGTCTCTATTTCACCCATTCAGGTTGATTTAACCAAACATTCACAACTGGCTGAATTGCAAAGTTGGCTTACTCAATAATGTTAGCAAAATCCCCTTCAAAATCTGGCATTGGCATGACGTCAACCCGCACGCGCGACCGCATGTTGGCGCGCCTGCGCGAGCAGGGCATTCAAGATGAAGTGGTATTATCCGCAATGAACGAAATTCCGCGCCATATTTTTGTGGATGAAGCGCTGTCGACGCGCGCTTACGAAGATGTCGCATTACCCATTGGCTACAGTCAAACCATTTCGCAGCCCTATATTGTGGCGCGCATGTCTGAGATTTTACGCAACGGTAAACAACTCAATAAAGTGCTTGAAATCGGCACAGGCTGTGGCTACCAAACCGCCGTATTATCGCGCATTGCTAAAGAGGTGCTTTCGCTGGAGCGCATTCGCCCGCTGGTGATGAAGGCACGCGGCCATTTGCGTACGCTTAA
>JANMOP010000021.1:0-13337 GCA_031369365.1 Methylotenera sp. | reverse complement strand
TAAAGTTTGCATAAAAGCTTGTAGTTCGTTTAAATTTTCGGCAATAAACAAGCGGTCTGCGCGCCCACCCACGCGCCAGCTGGTATAGCGTGCAAGAGGCTCGTTTTTAAGTAATTGTGATTTCACTTCAGCTTGCGTCATTTGCTTACTAGCTCCCCATTTGCCAAATTAGCATTTGCCAAATTAGCATTTGCTAAGTCCCTGGTTTTTTCTGCCACATGACCAATTGAGCCTGCGCCCATCACAATCACCACATCACCCGCTTGCGCCATATTTACAATCGCTTCTGGCAACTCATCGGTGGTTTCCACAAAAAGCGGCTCTACCTTACCTGCCACACGCACCGCGCGAATTAAACTTCGCGTATCTGCCGCTACAATGGGCGCTTCGCCAGCCGAGTACACTTCAGTCAGCAACACCGAATCGGTGGTAGAAAGCACGCGCACAAAATCCTCAAAGCAATCACGCGTACGCGTAAAGCGATGTGGCTGGAAGGCAAGTACCAAGCGGCGATTGGGGAAGGCATCGCGCGCGGCGGCAATCACCGCCTGCATCTCGACGGGATGATGGCCGTAATCATCAATCAGCGTAAATGTGCCTGAGTCTTTTGTGGAAACCTCACCATAACGCTCAAACCTGCGACCCACGCCTTTAAACTCGGCCAGTGCTTTAATAATATGTTTATCTGCCACATTCAGCTCACTGGCGATAGCAATCGCCGCTAATGCGTTAAGCACATAATGATTGCCAGGCAGGTTTAGCGTCACATCAAATGTCGTTGTTTTTCCATTCATTCTTGAAACCGTAAAATGCATTTTGCCGTTATCCGCGCGCACATTAGTGGCGCGAATCCGTGCGCCCTCACTCATGCCATAAGTCATCACCGGCTTAGTTACGCGCGGCAAAATCTCACGAATATTGGCATCATCCACGCACACCACCGCCATGCCCCAAAATGGCAATTGCTGCAAAAATTCCACAAACGCGCTTTTCAACTTATCAAAACTGTGCTCGTAAGTATCCATGTGGTCTTGGTCGATATTGGTCACCACCGCCATTACGGGTGTTAAGTGCAAGAAAGATGCATCCGATTCATCGGCTTCTGCCACAATATACTCACCCGTGCCAAGTCGTGCATTGGCACTGGCGGCTTCGAGTTTTCCACCAATAACAAAGGTCGGATCCATACCAGCTTCTGCCAAAATACTAGCGATGAGGCTGGTGGTGGTGGTTTTGCCATGCGTGCCTGCTACTGCAATGCCTTGCCTAAAGCGCATTAATTCTGCCAACATGAGTGCGCGTGGCACCACGGGGATATTTTTTGCGCGGGCGGCGATAATTTCTGGGTTTTGTTCATTCACAGCCGACGACACCACCACCACGTCTGCGGTGTTTAAATTTTTCGTTGCGTGACCTTGATAAATTGTAGCGCCAAAATTTTTTAAACGCTGCGTGACCGCGTTGCTAGCCAAATCGGAGCCTGAAACCTTAAAATCTAAATTAATCAGCACCTCAGCAATGCCACTCATACCAGCGCCGCCGATGCCCACAAAATGGATGTTTTTAACTTTATGTTTCATCTATTTAAACGCTAACGCGCCACCTCCATACAAATTTTTGCGACTGAGCTTGTGGCTTCTGGCTTGGCTAGCGCTTTAGCTTTAATTGCCATTGCTAAGCAACTCTCACGCGTTAAACTGCTTAATATTTCTGTCGCTTTTTGCACATTAAATTCTGTTTGTTGAATCAACTTAGCAGCGCCCGCATCGCTTAAATATTGGGCGTTGTAGGTTTGATGATCATCCACCGCATGTGGAAAAGGTACGAGCACGCTCGCCACGCCCACACAGGCCAGCTCTGCGATGGTTAGCGCGCCAGCGCGGCAAATCACCACATCAGCCCACGCGTACATCTCACTCATGTTGTTAATAAATGCTTTGGTTTCAGCTTGTACACCACCCGCTTGGTAATTGGCTTGCAGGGTATCAATATGTTTTTCACCTGCTTGATGCACCACATTAAATGTATCTGTTGGCAAATTGGCCAAGGCTTTTGGTAGCACATCATTTAAAGCCGCCGCGCCTAAACTGCCGCCAACCACCAGCAAATTTAGCTTGCCAGTACGTTGCTTATATCTGTGTTCTGGCGTGGGCAATTGCGTAATGTCGTGGCGAACTGGGTTGCCTACCAGCGTTGCTTTGTCGCCAAATGCTGCTGGAAACGCCGCTAATACACGCGTTGCAAAAATTGCCAATACTTTATTAGTTAAACCTGCAATCGAGTTTTGCTCGTGAATCACCAATGGTTTGCCAAGCAATTTCGCCATTAGTCCACCTGGAAAAGCGGCAAAGCCGCCCATACCTAACACCACATTTGGCTGATATTTGTGAATGGCAGAAATACTTTGTTTGGAGGCGGTCGCTAATTTAATCGGCAGCAGCAACCACCCTAGCAAGCCTTTGCCACGCACACCTTGCATAGTAATCATCGCTTTTTCGTAGGATTTGCCTTCAATTAACTTGTTTTCCATACCACCTTCGGTGCAAAGCCAGACAATTTTCCAGCCATGTTCTTTCATGTAATCCGCCACCGCCATTGCAGGATACACATGGCCGCCAGTGCCGCCCGCCATCACCATCAGCGTGCCTATTTTAGATTGCGTCACTAGGTTAGCCAACATCATGCGGGCAAGCCTTTCTGCAATCTTCGATTCTCGAAGTCAATTCTTAGCAATACCGCCATGGCGATACAATTAGCCAAAATGCCGCTGCCGCCAAATGACAGCAAAGGTAACGTTAAGCCTTTAGTGGGTAGCACGCCCATATTTACACCAATGTTAATAATGCCTTGTACGCCTATCCACACGCCTAAGCCTTGTGCAAGCAAGGCGGCGAAATAGCGCTCGTTCGCTACTGCCTCTTTGCCAATACCAAAGGCGCGAATCACAATCCACACAAATAAGCCCAGCACCGTCAGCACGCCAACAAAACCAAGCTCTTCGGCGATTACTGCCAGTAAAAAGTCGGTATGCGCTTCGGGTAGATATAGCAATTTTTCTACACTTGCGCCCAAACCCACGCCAAACCATTCGCCACGCCCAAATGCGATTAGTGCATGTGACAATTGATAACCTTTACCATACGGGTCAGCCCACGGATCCATAAAACCAATGACGCGCTGCAAACGGTAGGGTGAGCTCCATATCAGCATATAGATTGCGACTGGTAGCAAGGCCAACAAACCTGCAAAAATTTTAACGTTAATGCCGCCCAACCAAAGTATAGAAATGGAAATCGCCGCAATCACTGCAAATGCGCCAAAATCTGGTTCGCGCAGCAATAAAAAGCCTACCAGCACCATTACCGCCACCATCGGCAAAAAGCCTCGTACAAAGCTATCCATTTGTGGCGCTTTACGCACCGCGTAATCGGCCACATACATTGCGGCAAATAGCTTCATCAGCTCCGACGGTTGCAAGTTAAACACAAACAATGAAAGCCAACGCTGGCTGCCGTTCACATTGCGGCCAAGCGGAGTAAGCACTAACACCAATAAGGCTAGGCCGAATAAAAACAAGTACGGTGCCATTTTTTGCCACCACGCGACGGGTATTTGAAATGAAACAAAGCCTGCCATCAGACCAATCGTAATAAAAATGCTTTGGCGCATTAAATAATAGGTACTTTGATGCCCCACCGCTTTATCAGCCTCTGCAATCGCAATCGAAGAGGAGTACACCATCACCAAACCTAAGCCCAATAAAATAAAGGTAACCCACAGCAACATTTGGTCATAACTGGCGGCGTTTGCGCGCTCACTGCTGTGTATAACAGGACTTAACATGCGGACACCACCTTGTTAGTCAATTGCAACTGCTTCACAGCATTTACAAACACTTCTGCCCGATGCACATAGTTTTTAAACATATCAAAACTAGCGCAAGCAGGAGAAAGCAATACCGCATCACCCGCTTGTGCCAGTTTTTTGGCAATATTCACCGCTTCGGGTAAATCTAGTGCTTGATATAGGGGAACATTGGTAGGCAATAAAACAGCTTCAATTAAAGGTGCATCACGTCCAAACAGCACCACCGCGCGGCTATTGGCTTGCACGGCATCTGCCAGCGGCGCAAAATCTTGGCCTTTGCCGTCGCCGCCCGCAATTAGCACTATTTTTTGCGGCAAACCTGATAATGCAGCGCAAGTCGCGCCCACATTAGTGCCTTTTGAGTCATCGTAATAATCTACATCATCAATATTAGCGACCCATTCCACGCGGTGTGGCAGGCCTTTAAAGTTGTACAAGGTTTGAATAATAGGCGCGTAATCTATGCCAATGCCGCGACACAGCGCAACGGCAGCCAGCGCATTGGCCGCATTGTGTAAACCTGCTATTTTTAAATCATTTACATTGATTAACTCTTTATTATTATCCATCAGCCAAGTATCAGTTTGCGTTTGCTTCAAGCCATATTCTAGCTCGCTAAAACCAAACGTCACTTGCGCCAGCTTTGGCCGCGCCATCAGCATGCTCCAAGCATCATCGCGGTTTAGCACTTGCAATTTGGCGTGGTAAAAAATATGCGCTTTAGCGACGGCATAGTCTTGCAAACTGGCATATCTATCCATGTGGTCTTCAGATAAATTCAACATGGTCGCTGCGTCCAACACCAAGCTGTGCGTGGTTTCCAGCTGAAAGCTAGAAAGCTCCAACACATAAACATCAGGCGCTTCCATCATCAAAGCTTCTAATACAGGCAAGCCTATATTGCCCGCCACAATCGTTTTTAAACCCGCCGCTTTGCACATTTCACCTACCAGTGTCGTTACCGTGGTTTTGCCGTTTGCACCAGTAATGGCGATGATTTTTGCGCTTTGTGGGCGGTATTGTGCAAATAATTCCACATCGCCCACTACGGTGACACCCGCTTGTATGGCGGCTTGTACGGCAGGCTCGTTAAGCGCTATGCCTGGGCTAATCACGATTAAATCGGCGCTTAAAAATACCTCGGGCTTAAATGCGCCCGTATGCACAAGTACTTGCGGCATACGCCGAATCACGTCATCCAAACTGGGCGGGTTATCGCGCGAATCGGCCACAGACAAAATCGCGCCCTGCGTTTCTAGCCAACGCAGGCTTGAGAGCCCTGTTTCACCAAGGCCCAGCACGAGTACTTTTTTATCTTTTAACACTGTTTTCATTTCATTTTTGCCACAGAGGTCACAGAGTTCACAGAAAAAACCCCAGATATATTTCTAAAGAGAAATTCTCTGTGTACTCGGTGTTCTCTGTGGCTTATGTTTTTCATTTTCTTTTCATTTTTGTCACAGAGGTCTTAGAGCGCACCCAGAAACCACAAGAAGAAAATCCTTTGTTTACTCGGTGTTCTCTGTGGCTAAAGCTTTTCATCTTAATTTCAAGGTCGACAATCCAACCAACACCAACATCATGGTAATAATCCAAAACCGTACTACTACTTGCGTTTCTTTCCAGCCTTTTTGCTCGTAATGATGATGTAGCGGTGCCATTAAAAAGATGCGTTTGCCAGTGCCAGTTTTGTGCTTGGTGTATTTAAAATACAGTACTTGCATGGCGACTGAGAAGGTCTCTACCACGAAAACACCGCCCATGATAAACAATACGATTTCTTGTCGCACAATGACAGCTACCACGCCCAGAGCGGCTCCCAAGGCAAGCGCGCCTACGTCGCCCATAAACACTTCGGCTGGGTAGGCGTTAAACCATAAGAAGCCCAAGCCTGCACCCGCCATCGCCGCGCAAAACACCATCAGCTCGCCAGAGCCCGCCACATAAGGCACGCCCAAATATTTTGAAAAATATAAATGCCCTGCCATGTAAGCAAACAAGCCCAAAGCACTTCCCACCATGACGGTTGGCATAATCGCCAAACCATCCAGGCCATCAGTCAGGTTCACTGCGTTGCTGCTACCCACAATGACCAAATACGTCAGTACGATAAAACCCACCATGCCTAAAGGCAGCGTTAATGTTTTAAAAAACGGGACGATTAATGTCGTTTCTGCTGGGCTGCTGGCTGTTTGGTATAAAAATATAGCCACACCCAAACCAATCAAACTCTGCCAAAAATATTTAGCCTTGGCAGATAAGCCTTTAGGATTTTTGTGAACTACTTTGCGGTAATCATCTACCCAACCAACCGCGCCAAAGCCCAGTGTAGTCACCAGTACCACCCAAATGTATTTGTTATGCAAATCGCCCCACAACAAGGTAGATACGCCAATGGCCACCAGTATTAGCGCGCCGCCCATGGTGGGTGTGCCCGCCTTGATTAAATGGGTTTGCGGTCCATCATCACGCACCGCTTGGCCCACCTTATATTGCGTGAGCTTGCGTATCATGGTTGGTCCCACCATAAACGAGATAATCAGCGCGGTAAGTGTAGCCAACACTGCACGTAAGGTAATGTAATTAAACACATTAAAACCACGAATGTCGTGTGCCAGCCAGCGAGTAAGTTCTAGTAACATTATTTTTCCTCCAAATTAATATTATTTTCTATTAACTGACTTACTACGCGCTCCATCTGCATAAAGCGCGAGCCTTTTACCAGCACGGTAACGCCTTGTTTCATTTGTACTTTTAAAGCAGAAACTAAATTTTCTATGCGGTCGAAATGTTGGGCATTACTTCCAAATGCAAGGCTTGCTTGTACACTCAAATCGCCAAACGCAACCAATTGTTCAATGCCTTTTTGTTTAGCGTACAAACCAATATCTGCGTGCATTTGCGGTGCGTTTTCACCTAATTCCGCCATATCGCCCATCACAAAAATGCTGTTTTTATGCGTAGCCAACACGTCAATTGCCGCCTTCATCGAATCAGGATTCGCGTTGTAGGTATCATCAATCAGCACTGCATTGTTGAAGCCAGCTTTGCGTTGCAAGCGACCTTTTACCGCTTGCATATTGCTTAAGCCGATTGCTATGTTTTTGTTGCTAATACCCAGCGCAACCGCACAGGCGCTGGCTGCCAGCGCATTGCTAATATTGTGTTTGCCCATTAGCGCTAAGTTAAAAATAACGCTGCCACTTGGCGTTGTAAGATGAACCTCGGTTAAATCGTCTTTTTCTGCAAAAGTTGCGCTTACGTCAGCGGTTTTATTTAAACCAAAGGTGATGATTTTTTTACCTTCATTGAGCGATTGCCAATAGCCTGAATAATCATCATCGGCATTGATTACCGCAATGCCGTCATCAGTTAGCCCTGCATAAATTTCACCTTTAGCTTTGGCGATATTGTCACGCGAGCCAACTTCGCCAATGTGTGCAGTGCCTGCGTTGTTAATCACCGCGATAGAGGGTTTTGCAAGGCGTGTTAAATAATCAATCTCGCCTAGGTGGTTCATGCCCATTTCAATCACTGCCACCGTATGTTCAGTGCGTATTTTTAGCAAGGTAAGCGGCAAGCCAATATCGTTATTGAGATTACCTTGTGTCGCTAACACGGTTTCGTTAGCTGCCGCCAAAATCGCTGCAATCATTTCTTTTACAGTGGTTTTGCCATTACTACCCGTGACTGCAACTAGCGGGATTTTAAATTTTTCACGCCAGTGTTTTGCCAATTGCCCCAAAGCCAAGCGGGTGTCTTGCACTACTACTGCGGGGCTTGCTTGTGTATTGGCATCAGATAACAACACCGCCGCAGCGCCTTGTTTAATCGCATCTAGCGCATAGCTATTGCCATCAAAATTATCGCCTTTAATACCAATAAATAATTGATTTTTGACTATATTGCGGCTATCTGTGCCCACGCTTTGCACCAGCACATCCTCGCCAATCATGCGGCCATTCAACGCTTTTGCGATTTCAGAAAGCATCATCATCAGTGCATTCCCTGATAAATTTTGAGCGCATTTTGCGCTTGTTCAATATCGCTAAAATGGTGTTTTTTACCAGCAATTTCTTGGTAGTCTTCGTGGCCTTTGCCCGCAATTAACACAATATCGCGCGGCTTAGCTGTGCGTATGCCAATAGCGATGGCTTTAGCACGGTCTTCTTCTACCGCGTAATTTCCTTGCATCGCACCTACAATATCTTGAATAATTTGGTATGGGTCTTCGTCTCGCGGATTATCCGATGTCACCACTACCGCGTCGGCAATTTCACTGGCCACTTTGCCCATTAATGCGCGCTTACCCGCATCGCGATTGCCTCCGCAGCCAAATATACATATTAATTTTGAGCTGGCTTGTGCTTTTAATGTTAGCAATACTTTTTCAAGCGCATCGGGCGTATGTGCATAATCCACCACCACTAGAGGCAATGCACCACCACCCATGGTTTGCATACGGCCTGTGGCTGATTGTATATGCGAAATCGCTTCTATAGCATCCTCTAAACTAACTTTAGAGGCTAGCAATGTTGCCAAAACTGCCAGCACGTTATACACATTAAAACGGCCTATTAAATTAGCTTTTACGGGCGCGTTGCCAAATGGAGTATGCACATAAAATGCAAAATGTGTGTTCTCAAAGTGCAGTTCAATCGCCCGCACGTCGCCGCTTTCTATGCCATAGCTCATCACTGGCGTACCTGCATCTGTTAACTCTGCTTCAAGTTTACGACCAAATTCATCGTCGCTATTTAGCACTGCGTATTTCAAATCGTTATCTACAAATAAGCTGCGTTTTGCGTCTGCATACGCTTCAAACGTGCCGTGATAATCCAAATGATCACGCGTTAAATTGCTAAATATCGCTACATCAAAATGCACGCCTTTAACACGGCCTTGATGCAGACCGTGGGATGACACTTCCATGGCGACTGTTTTAACATCCTGTTGAACATAATCAGCCAACATTTCTTGCAACATCACCGCATCTGGCGTGGTGTTTGCTGTAGCACTTAGTTGATTGGGCAAGCCGTTGCCTAGTGTGCCAATCACCGCAGTTTTGTTGCCTAAATGGTTAAAGCATTGGCTTAACCATTGTGAAATTGAAGTCTTACCATTAGTGCCTGTGACGCCAATCATCCAAATTTTTGTCGATGGATGATTATAAAATTGGCTGGCAATGTGGCTTACTTGCGCGCGCAATCCTTTAATAGGCGTGTTTTCTACGTCCCATTCTGCATTCCACTCAAAGCTATCAGATTCTCCTCCAGATTCCCCTGCCGATTCCCAGAGCACCGCGTTTGCGCCATTTTTAACGGCATCAGCAATATAATTTCTGCCGTCTGTTTTATCGCCTGGGTATGCCAAGAATAGGCTGCCAGGCTGCACTTTACGGCTATCCGAAGTAATGTTTTTTACCGAAGTTTTAATCGAGTATGATGTCATACCACCTCTTTTGCATCTTCGGTAGTTTCAGGTGGAATTACAATATTATTATTGGGTGCATCTTGCGGCACAGACAACATTCGCAATGCATCTGCCATTACCGCACTAAAAACTGGTGCCGCCGAAACGCCGCCGTAATACTGCTCATTTTTAATACTCGGCTCATCAATCATCACCGCCATAATTAAGCGCGGATTAGAAGCTGGCGCTATGCCCACGAACGAGGCCACGTATTTATCAGGCTCGTAACCCTTGGAGCCCAACTTGTGTGCTGTACCTGTTTTACCGCCTACGCGATAACCCGCTACTTGTGCTCTTAAAGCAGTTCCGCCTGGCTGAACCACCAATTCGAGCATCGCTTTTACGTCGTTAGCTACTTGTCCAGAAAATACTTGATGCCCCACTGGCGATTGTGCCAATTTAATGAGCGAAACTGGCTTTAACTCACCTTCATTGGTAAATACAGTGTACGAGCGTGCCAATTGCAATAAAGTGACGCTAATACCGTGGCCAAAAGACATTGTCGCCTGTTCAATGGGTCGCCACGATTTGTAATTTCTCACTATGCCAGCAGACTCGCCAGGAAAACCAATATGTGTACGTGACCCAAAACCTAGCTGATTAAACGTACTCCATAGCTCCTCTTTTTTAAGGCTTAATGCCATTTTTACCGCGCCCACATTGGATGATTTTTGTATCACTTGCGCCACGGTTAAAACCCCATACGAGTGCGTATCATTGATAGTGGCAGGGCCAATAGACATGTGGCCAGGCGCGGTTTGAATTTTAGTATCAGGTTGATAGTCGCCAAACTGCATGGCAGCCGCAGCCGTCACGGGCTTCATGGTAGAGCCCGGCTCAAACATATCGGTAATGGCGCGATTGCGCGTTTTGCCTTTAATATTGATTGGATTGTTTGGATTATAAGTGGGCAAATTTACCATCGCCAATACTTCGCCCGTTTTGGCATCTAGCACTACAACCGCACCCGCTTTGGCTTTGTGCTTTTCCACCGCCTTGGATAGCTCTCTAAACGCCAAATACTGAATGCGCCTATCAATACTCAACACCAAATCATGACCATCTTGCGGTACTTTAACCGCTTCTAAATCTTCGACAATATGGCCTTGCCTATCTTGAATCACACGGCGACTGCCTGCTTTTCCAGAAAGCACGCTATTTTGTGCCAACTCAAATCCTTCTTGGCCATTATCGTCAATGCCTGTAAAACCCACCAAATGCGCGGTGACATCGCCAGCAGGGTAAAAGCGTTTGTACTCACGTTGCAAAAACACGCCTGGAATTTCCAAACTCATCACCTTTGCGGCTAGATCGGGTGAAATACGGCGTTTTAAATACACAAACTCACGCTTTCTGTTAGCGATTTTTTTATCGATGTCTTTGGTTTTGATGCTGAGTAAATTGGCTAACGCGGTTTTTTGTTGCTTATTAATCGTCACATCTGGCGGGCTTGCCCAAACAGATTCTACTGGGCTGCTAATGGCTAACAATTCGCCATTTCGATCCATAATTCTCCCGCGATGCGCTTGCAATACCAATGTACGGCTATAACGCGCATCACCTTTTTTTTGCAAAAACTCTTTGTGCAAGCTTTGCAAATAAATGCCACGCATAAATAGCCCAGCAAATAGTGTCAACACACCAATTAACAGCACGCGGCGACGCCATGCTGGTAATTTAACGATATGGTGTATTGCTTGGTTGTAGGCCATGTTTATTTGCTGCTTATGCTCTGCTAATTTAATTCTTCAAGTGAGATTACCTGTATGCGTTTTGCATCGGGCACTTGCATGTTTAATTTCTTAGTCGCCAGCTCTTCTATGCGCGAGTGCATGGCCCAAGTGCTTTGTTCTAGCTGCAATTGGCCAAATTCTGTCTCGTATTTTTTGCTCAAATCTTGCTGCTGCTCTAGCTCAAAATACAATTTGCGCGCCTTGTGCTGCGAAGTCACCACGCCCAAACTCACCATGATGAGCACAAAAAATAAGGTCAAATTTAGTCGCGTCATGCTATTACCGTTCTTTCTGCTACGCGCATCACAGCACTTCTGCAACGCACATTTTGCTTAATTTCTGCAGCGCTGGGTTTAATGGCTTTGCCAATAGATGACAACCTCGGCTGTGGTAAATCTTTTGCTTTTATAGGAAAGTTAGCTGGCAAATCATCTCGATTTTGCTCAGCTTTTATAAACCGTTTCACAATCCTATCTTCTAGCGAGTGAAAACTAATCACCACCAGCCTGCCGCCCACTGCCAATAAATCTAAACATTGCGGCAGAATTAACGATAGCTCCTCAAGCTCCGAATTGACGTAAATCCGTAAAGCTTGAAAGGTGCGCGTTGCAGGGTTCTGCCCCGGTTCGATCTTGGGGATTGCACTTGCCACGACCTTGGCAAGCTGTCCAGTAGTGGTGATGGCACGCCCGTCTGTGCGCTCCTTAATAATCGCCCTTGCAACCTGCTTAGCAAACCGTTCTTCACCATAATCTTTTATCACTTTCCCTAATTGTTGCTCTGAAATTGTGGTCAACAGTTCTGCTACTGTTTTGCCACGCGATTGATCCATGCGCATATCCAGCGGCGCATCAAACCTAAAACTAAAACCACGTTCACCTTCATCAATTTGCGGCGATGAAATGCCTAAATCCAGCAAAATGCCGTCCACACGCGTTAAATTGTTATCAACTGCCAATTGATTGATTTCTGAAAAATGCCGATGCTCAATGTTGAATCGAGCGTCTGAAATGTTTTTGCCTGTTTCTATCGCCGCTAAATCACGGTCTATCGCAAACAAACGTCCTGTATGATCTAGCTTAGATAATATTTTTTTGCTATGCCCGCCGCGCCCAAACGTGCCATCGATATAAATGCCATTTGGCTTTATGTTTAACGCATCAACTGCCTCGTTAAGCAAAACTGTGATGTGTGTTGAAGCTGTTGACATAATTGCTGGTGACGCTGAGGTCGAGGTTGGGGGTGGGTTGGGCGCCGAAGTCGCGCCCATCATCATAGTGAAAAGCCTTCTAATTCTGCGGGCATCTCAATACCATCGCCACTCATTAGGTTTTCTAGCTGCTTGCGCCAAGCGGTCATATTCCACATCTCAAAATGGCCACCTTGGCCTACCAGCATCACATCTTTTTCTAAATGGGCAAATTCGCGCAAACTTGGCGACACCAACATGCGGCCAGCCGCGTCAATCGTAATATCCTCTGCATAGCCCACCAATAGGCGCTGTAAGCTTGATGACTGCTTATCAAAAGAGGATAAGGCCATCATTTTGGCTTGAATCGGCTCCCACGCGGGCTGCGGATACAACAATAAGCATCCATGCGGGTGAGCGGTCAATACCACATTTCCCGCAGATTGCGTTAAAAGTACGTCGCGATGCTTGGCTGGCACAGCTAGCCTGCCTTTTGCATCCATACTTAAATTGGTAGCGCCGCGAAACATGTTTGGTTATAAGCCTTATAATTTCTGTTATCTGTTTGGGTTTAGCTGCTTAAAAATTATTAGTCACAACCCGTTTGAATTGATTTGAGGCGCATAGCTTATCCCCACAAAAACCCACTTTTCTCCACAAATTGAACTATAGTTAAAAAAAAAGTTCATTGCAAGCTCTTTTTAGGTTTTTTTCTTTATAAGACAAAGACTTAGCGCATTTTCATGCTAATAACAAACATGTTAAAAATCAATTACTTATTAAATTAAGTGAATGTAGATTATCAGTGTTATTGATTATGTGATTGAATTGCAAGAAGTGGAAAAATTAGAAGTGTGAATAAGAAAAAGTGAGTGAAGCTAGCCGATAAGCCGGGTTCTGTCGTGCATTGCTGCACGTAACAGTCATTCATCTAGGCGCACAATTACTTGTACGCTCAAGCAACCTACCCGCTGGCAGCGCGAGCCACGCCTATTGCCAGCCTATTTGGTCTTGCTGCAGATGGAGGTTACCGCGTTTCACCATAACTTAATATGCTCGTCTCTGTGGCCCTATTC
>JANMOP010000019.1:0-26982 GCA_031369365.1 Methylotenera sp. | reverse complement strand
GTGTTGTGCGTAGTGGCTTAAGGAGAAGCAAATGTCACGTGTTGCTAAAAATCCAGTCGCTATTCCAGATAAAGTTGAAGTGGTGCTAAGCGCAAATAATATTGCGATTAGCGGCCCATTAGGCAAATTATCTCACCCACTCACCAATGCGGTTGAGTTGAAGCGTGATGGCGAAACCATTACGTTTGCTGCAACCAGCGATAGCCAACATTCACGCGCCATGTCAGGTACATTGCGTGCGTTGGTGGCTAATATGGTGCAAGGTGTTTCAACAGGCTTTACGCGTAAATTAACATTGGTTGGTGTTGGTTATAAGGCCAATGCACAAGGTGCAATGCTTAACTTGGAGTTGGGTTATTCACATCCAATCAACCAAAAAATGCCTGCGGGCATAACTGTGCAAACTCCTACGCCGACTGAAGTAATTCTGACTGGTTACGACAAGCAAGTGGTTGGTCAGATTGCTGCACAAATTCGTTCTTATCGCTCACCAGAGCCATACAAAGGCAAGGGTGTTCGTTATTCAGACGAAGTGGTAGTGATTAAAGAAACCAAAAAGAAATAAATAGACTGAAAAATAATTAGGATTTATATAAATGAACATCGTAAATAATCGCTTGCGCCGTGCACGTAAAACCCGTGCCAAAATTGCCGAGTTAAAAGTTACACGTTTAAGTGTGCATCGTACTAATACGCATATTTATGCGCAAATTATTGCTGAAACTGGTGATAAAGTACTAGCAAGCGCTTCAACTGTTGAAGCAGATGTGCGTAAGAAAGTAAAAAACGGTGGCACTGTTGAGGCAGCAGCAGCAATCGGCAAGCTCATCGCCGAAAAAGCGAAAAAAGCGGGCATAACTACTGTGGCTTTTGATCGTTCAGGCTACAAATATCATGGTCGTATCAAGGCGTTAGCAGATGCTGCGCGTGAAAACGGTCTGTCATTCTAATTTAGGCGAGATAGATAATGGCTAGAGAAATCGAACAGCAATCACAGCAAACTGATGGTTTGCGTGAAAAAATGATTACAGTAAATCGTGTAAGTAAAACGGTTAAAGGTGGTCGTATTATGAGTTTCGCAGCATTGACAGTAGTCGGCGATGGCGATGGCGCAGTAGGCATGGGCAAAGGCAAGGCGCGTGAAGTGCCAGTTGCGGTGCAAAAAGCCATGGATGAAGCGCGTCGCGGCATGTTAAAAGTTAATTTGAATAACGGTACGCTACATCATGCTGTTACTGGTGTTCATGGTGCGGCTAAAGTGTTTATTCAGCCAGCATCTGAAGGTACTGGCATTATTGCTGGTGGCGCAATGCGCGCAATTTTCGAAGTAATGGGCATCACTAACGTAGTAGCTAAATGTATCGGCTCAACTAACCCATATAATTTAGTTCGCGCTACATTAAATGGCTTAGAATCAATGAACACACCTTCAGAAATTGCAGCTAAACGCGGTAAATCTATTGAAGAAATTAGAGGCTAAAATCATGGCTAAAGCTAAAAAAGATGCTGCAAGCGTTACAACAAGTATTAAAGTTACGCTAGTTAAAAGCGTCATTGGTAGAATTGAAGCGCATCGCGCTACTGTAAAAGGCTTGGGTCTGCGTCGTATGCATCATACGGTTGAGCTACAAGACACACCAGCAATTCGCGGTATGATTAACGTGGTTGGCTATCTATTAAAGGTAGAAGGATAATGCAATTAAATACAATTAAGCCTGCTGAAGGCGCTAAAAAGAACCGCCGTCGTGTAGGTCGTGGTATTGGTTCTGGTTTAGGTAAAACTGCAGGTCGCGGCCATAAAGGCCAAAAATCACGTACTGGTGGCTTTCATAAAGTCGGTTTTGAAGGCGGTCAGATGCCATTGCAACGTCGCTTGCCAAAACGTGGCTTTAAATCGATGACAAAAGCTGATACAGCACATGTGCGCACGTCAGAACTCAACAATTTGCCAGTGGATACAATTGATTTGCTAGTGTTAAAACAAGCTAACGTGATTTCAGGCAACGCGCTAGCCGCAAAAGTATTTTTATCTGGTGAAGTTACCAAGAAACTTAATTTATCTGGATTGCTGCTAACAAAAGGCGCGCGCGCTGCGGTTGAAGCGGCTGGCGGCAAAGTTGCAGAAGCGTAAGAGAGTAAGCATTGGCGCAAGATAGTCTTTTAGGTGCAGTGGGTAAAATGAGTGAGCTGAAAAGTCGCTTGTGGTTTGTGTTGGGTGCCTTGGTTGTGTATCGCTTAGGTGCGCATATTCCAGTGCCTGGCATTGATCCAACGGTGTTGAAGCAGTTATTTGATTCGCAAAGCGGTGGTATTTTGGGCATGTTCAACATGTTCTCAGGGGGCGCATTATCACGCTTTACTGTGTTTGCTTTAGGTATCATGCCGTATATTTCGTCATCTATTATTATGCAATTGGCGACAGTAGTTTCTCCCAAATTGGAGCAGCTGAAAAAAGTAGGTGAAGCGGGTCGTCGTACTATTACCAAATACACGCGCTATGGCACGTTGGTGTTGGCAACGTTCCAAGGCTTAGGCATAGCAATTGCATTGGAAGGACAAGCGGGTTTGGTACTGGATCCAGGCATGGCGTTTAGATTAACTGCCGTGATTACTTTAGTGAGCGGCACCATGTTTTTAATGTGGCTGGGTGAACAAATCACCGAACGAGGTATTGGTAATGGTATTTCTATTATTATTTTTGCAGGTATTGTGGCGGGCTTGCCAAGCGCGATTGGTAGCACTTTAGAATTGGCGCGTACTGGTGCTTTTTCAATACCATTGGTAATATTTTTGTTTGTAGCAGTATTGTTAGTAACTGCGCTGGTGGTTTTTGTAGAGCGCGGGCAACGTAAAATTACAGTGAACTATGCCAAACGCCAAGTAGGTAACAAAGTGTATGGTGGTCAAACCACACATTTGCCATTAAAGCTAAACATGGCGGGCGTGATACCACCAATTTTTGCCTCAAGCATTATTTTGTTCCCAGCGACATTAGCAGGCTGGTTTGGTAGTAGCGAGGAGCTTTACTGGTTAAAAGATATCAGTAATGTGTTATCACCAGGTCAGCCGATTTACATTTTGTTTTTTGCTGCAGCGATTATGTTTTTCTGTTTCTTTTACACGGCCTTAGTATTCAACCCAAAAGAAACTGCTGACAATTTGAAAAAAAGTGGCGCATTTATTCCAGGTATTCGTCCAGGCGATCAAACTGCGAAATATATCGACAAGATTATGGGTCGTTTAACCTTGATTGGCGCTATTTATATCACCTTGGTGTGTTTGTTGCCAGAGTTTTTAAGATTGAAATTTAATACTCCATTTTATTTTGGCGGCACATCTTTGCTAATTATTGTAGTAGTCACCATGGATTTTATGACGCAAGTGCAATCACACTTGATGTCGCATCAGTACGAAGGTTTGCTTAAAAAAGCGAACTTTAAAGGCGGCGCAAACGCGCGTTAGTTTAAAATTTTTAGATAGAATTAATTGGTGTTGAGGTAAATTATGAGAGTTCGTGCATCAGTAAAAGCATTATGCCGCAATTGTAAAGTTGTGCGTCGTCGTGGTGTGGTTCGTATTATTTGTACAGACCCACGTCACAAACAACGCCAAGGTTAATGGCTGTAGGTAATAAAGTAGTGCATTGTTAAAATGCTTAAGTTAGCAGCGAATGGTTTGAAAATATAAAATCTAGTTGCTAAAACTTAAGGCTTTTTTATTTAGTCGCAACATATTGCGATATGTTTTGGAGTTAGAGTATGGCTCGTATTGCTGGGGTTAATATCCCGAATAATAAACACGCTGAAATTGCATTGACCGCGATTTTTGGTATTGGTAGAAATACAGCACAAAAAATTTGTGTTGCTGCTGGTGTTTTAGCTTCCACAAAGGTCAAGGATCTTAACGACGCTGACGTGGAAAAACTTCGTGATGAAGTGGCTAAAGTTAAAGTAGAAGGCGATTTACGTCGCGAAGTTTCTATGAATATTAAGCGTCTAATGGATTTAGGTTGCTATCGCGGTGTGCGACATCGCCGTGGTTTGCCTGTTCGTGGTCAACGCACTAAGACCAATGCGCGTACGCGTAAAGGCCCAGTCAAAGCCATTAAGCAGTCTAAGTAAGCTTAAACCAGTAATTAATTTTATTAAGATTCGATTAAGTAAGATTCATAGGTAAGGAATGGTACAACATGGCTAAAGCTAATGTACGCGTTAGAAAAAAAGTTAAAAAGAATATTGCCGAGGGTATCGCTCACGTGCACGCTTCATTTAACAATACAATTATTACAATCACAGATCGCCAAGGCAATGCGCTTTCATGGGCAACTTCTGGCGGCCAAGGCTTTAAAGGCTCACGTAAAAGCACGCCATTCGCTGCACAAGTTGCGGCTGATGTTGCGGGTAAAGCCGCGCAAGAATCGGGCGTTAAAAATTTAGAAGTGCGAATTAAAGGGCCTGGTCCTGGCCGTGAGTCAGCGGTACGCGCGCTTAATGCAGCTGGTTTTAAAATTACCAGCATAACCGATGTGACGCCAGTACCGCACAATGGCTGCCGTCCACCTAAAAAACGCAGAATTTAAGCGAAAAAGATTACTGGAGAACTATCTTGGCTAGAAACTTAGACCCTAAATGCCGTCAGTGCCGCCGTGAAGGCGAAAAATTATTCTTAAAAGCAGAAAAATGCTTTACAGATAAGTGTGCTATCGAAAAACGCAACTTTCCACCTGGCCAACACGGTCAGCGTCGTAATTCACGCTTGTCTGATTACGGTGTGCAATTGCGTGAAAAACAAAAAGTACGCCGTATTTATGGCGTTCTAGAAGGTCAGTTCCGTAGTTACTACGCAGAAGCTGATCGTCAAAAAGGTATTACTGGCGAGAACTTATTGCAATTGCTGGAGTGTCGTTTAGATAACGTGGCTTTCCGTATGGGCCTTGGTGGCTCACGTACAGAAGCGCGCCAAATCGTGCGTCATAACAGTATTAAAGTGAATGGTAAACGTGTGAATATTCCTTCATACCAAGTTAAAGCGGGCGATGTGGTTTCAGTTGCAGAAGCATCAAAAACACAGTTACGTATTAAAAGTGCGCTTGAAGCAGCCGAACAACGCGGTTTCCCTGCATGGTTGGAAGTGGATGTGAAAGCTTTGACTGGCACATTTAAATCTAAACCACAGCGTGATGATTTGCCTTCAACCATTAACGAATCATTGGTCGTTGAGTTGTATTCTAAGTAATTAACACTTAGTTAATTTACACTTAGTTTAAATGCTCATTTAACCAATAACTCGAGGAATTTTATGCAAAACAACCCAACTGAATATTTGAAACCGCACGTGGTAGATGTTGAAGTAATCACCCCATTGCGTGCTCGTGTGACATTAGAGCCTATGGAGCGTGGTTTTGGTTATACATTAGGTAATGCGCTACGTCGCGTTCTATTGTCATCTATTCCTGGCTTTGCCATTACTGAAGTTAAAATTGATGGCGTAGTTCATGAATACTCAACGATTGACGGCGTGCAAGAAGACGTTGTTGACATTTTGCTTAACCTTAAAGGGGTGGCATTAAAGCTTAACAATAAAACTGAAACTATTTTAACGCTCAACAAATCTACCGAAGGTATTGTTACTGCTGGTGATTTTGATACAGGTCATGATGCAGAAATTGTGAATCCGAACCATGTAATTGCACACTTAACCAAGGGTGGAAAATTAAGTTTAGAAGTTAAAGTTGAAATGGGTCGTGGTTATCAACCTGTTCCAGCGCGTCAAAAAGCCGATGATGCAGACCGAGTGTTAGGTTTTATCATGGTAGATGCGTCTTTTAGCCCAATTAACAAAGTTAGCTATCAAGTTGAAAGTGCGCGAGTTGAGCAACGTACTGACTTAGATAAGTTAATCATGGATGTTGAAACCAACGGTATTATTGAACCTGAACAGGCGATTCGTGATGCGGCACGTATTTTGATTGGCCAATTGTCTGTGTTTGCTAATCTAGAAGGCTCACCTAGCGAAGTGGAAGTGAAATCTGCGCCGCAAGTAGACCCAATTTTATTGCGTCCTGTGGATGATCTAGAGCTAACAGTGCGTTCGGCCAACTGTTTGAAAGCAGAAAATATTTTCTACATTGGTGATTTAATCCAACGTAGCGAAAATGAATTATTAAAAGCCCCTAATTTAGGTCGTAAATCTTTGAATGAAATTAAAGATGTATTAGCCACTAAAGGCTTAACTTTGGGCATGAAGCTTGAAAACTGGCCGCCAGTTGGTCTTGAAAAAGCTTAAGTTAGCAAGCTTAAACATTAAAGAAAATTAAGGAATTACTATGCGTCACGGTAATAGCAATCGTAAATTAAATCGTACTAGCAGCCACCGCGCAGCTATGTTCCGCAATATGTCTGTGTCTTTGTTACGTCATGAAATTATTAGAACGACTTTGCCAAAAGCAAAAGAGTTGCGTAAATATGCAGAGCCATTGATTACCTTAGGTAAAGATGCAACTTTGGCCAATCGTCGTTTAGCGTTTGCGCGCTTACGCGATCGCGACATTGTAGGTAAACTGTTCGGCGAGCTTGGACCACGCTATAATGCGCGTAACGGCGGCTATTTGCGTATTCTTAAATGTGGCTTCCGTAACGGTGATAACGCGCCTATGGCATTGGTTGAGTTGGTAGATCGTCCAGACACCAGCGCAGAAGCACTAGAAGCTTAGAAATAGATTTTCTATAAAGTAGTATTAATATGTTAAAAAAGCCAGCTTCTAGCTGGCTTTTTTATTGGCTATCGTTTCGATTAAAACCTACTTTAGGAGCTCAGCTATGTCTGCCGAGTTAAACGGCCAATATAGTTCAGTTTTTGTATCTAGTCGATGCAATGCTGGAATGCGCGAACCATATTGTGTTAGCAAAGCCGCATCATCCACAATATCAATGACTGTAAGCTTAAAGCCATCAGCTAGTGGCATCAAAAGTGCGTAGGCTAAATCGCACAAATGACAGTTTGAGGTGGAGTATAAAGCGAGCTGTTTAACCATGGCTAATATTTTAGACGCTAATTTCCCTGCAAAAAGCAAAAAAACCAGAAAAATAAATCATAATAGCGCATTACACTGTTTTATCAGCATTAAGGTTAAGCATGGCCGATCAATATGACACAAAAGAGAGTTTAAGCGAAAGCCTGCAACAGGTGATTTCTCTTTTGGAGAAACACAAGTTGGTTGAGAATCTTGTTCACAAGCAAGACATGCCAAAGCAAGATTTAGCAAGACAAGATTTAGTAGAGCAGTTAGTCCATAAACAAAATTTAGCCGAGCTGCAAAAGAAATTAGATGCCTTGCACCCTGCGGATGTGGCACATATTTTGGAAGCACTCCCACTTGACGATCGCTTAAATCTTTGGGAGTTAGTAAAAGCTGATCGCGATGGCGATATTTTGTTAGAAGTGACTGATTCTGTGCGTCAAAGCTTGATTGATGACATGGCGCCACATGAGTTGCTGGCGGCAGCCGAGCAGTTAGACACAGACGAATTGGCGGATTTAGCGCCCGACTTGCCCAAAGACGTGCTACAAGACCTGCTCGAAAACCTAGATACGCAGAATCGTGAGCGTTTGCAATCCACCCTTTCCTATAATGATGATGCGGTTGGTGCGCTGATGGATTTTGACATGGTCACCATTCGTGAGGACATTACCTTGGAAGTGGCATTGCGCTATTTACGTCGTTTGGGTAGCTTGCCAGATCATACGGATAAGTTATTTGTAGTCGATAGAAATGATATTTTGCAAGGTGTGTTGCCGCTAAAGCGTATGGTGGTGAACGACTTGGATGCTAATGTGGCCGACGTGATGGCAGCTGATGCAGTGGCGTTTCATCCTGAAGATGTTGCAGATGAAGCTGCCCAAGCTTTTGAGCGCTATGACCTGGTAACCGCGCCAGTGGTGGATAAAAATAATAAATTAGTGGGGCGATTAACGGTTAATGAGGTGATGGATTATATACGTGATGAATCTGAATCGGATATGCTATCGATGGCGGGCTTGCGCGAAGAAGAAGACTTTTTTGCCTCCATTTGGAAATCGGTGCAAAACCGTTGGGCATGGCTAGCCATTAATTTAATGACGGCTTTAATGGCCTCTCGCGTCATTGGTTTGTTTGAAGGCTCTATTGAGAAAATAGTTGCGTTGGCAGCGCTGATGCCAATCGTGGCGGGAATTGGTGGTAATTCTGGCAATCAAACCACTACCATGATTGTGCGCGGTTTGGCTTTGGGGCAGATTTCTGCACATAATATGCACTCACTCATCAAAAAAGAGCTAGGTGTTGCCTTGCTTAACGGACTGCTGTGGGGCAGTGTGCTAGGCGTGGTTGCTTATGCGCTATATAGTAACTATCAGTTGGGTTTGGTGATGATGTCCGCAATGACACTAAATTTGCTACTTGCAGCCTTGATGGGTGTGATGATTCCGTTGATTATGCATAAATCTGGTCGCGACCCAGCAGTGGGTACTAGCGTGTTGATTACTGCGGTAACCGATAGCGGTGGCTTCTTTATATTTTTAGGTTTGGCGACCATTTTTTTGTTGTAAATAATTTTAGTGTGATATTTAAAACATGAATAATGAAATTCAGCTGATTTGGCAAGAAATTCAAACCGATATGCAGAGCGCAACCATGCTGTGGCAAGTTGGCCTTATTATCATCGCCATAGTAACAGCATGGATGATTAACGGCGCGCTACGCAACTACGTAATGCAACGTGCGCCTCAGCATTGGAAGCTTGCTATAGGCAGCATCAACAGAGTGCTATTTCCATTGTCAACCTTAGTGTTGGTTTTGTTCAGTCAATTGATATTGTCAGGTTGGCAACACACAGGATTGCTCCAGCTCGCAAGCCGTTTATTACTGGCAATGGCCGTCATTCGTTTAATCGTTTATTTTGTACGCTATTTGTTTCCGCCTAGTGGCTGGCTTAAAACGCTAGAGAGCGTAATCGCGTGGTGTATTTGGGGCATATTAGCTCTGTATCTTACTGGCTTGTTGCCTCAGATTATTCTAAGCCTAGAGGCTAAGCATTTCAATATCGGTAAAAATCCTGTGAATTTGTTGCAAGTGTTGCAGGCGCTGCTCACTGTAGTTTTTACCATCTTTATTGCATTATGGATTAGTCGATTATTAGAAAATAAGCTCATGCGTGCTGACCATGTCAATATGAATATGCGTGTGGTACTGGGCAAGCTTATTCGCATTGTATTGTTGTTTGTCGCCACGCTCATTGCCTTATCAGCAGTCGGCTTGGACATTACACTGCTTTCAGTTTTCGGCGGCGCGTTGGGCGTGGGGCTGGGTTTTGGTTTACAGCGCATTGCCAGCAATTATGTCAGTGGTTTTATTATTTTGCTAGATAAATCCATGCAAATTGGTGACGTGATTTCTGTGGACAAGCATTATGGCATGGTCAGTGACATGCGTGCACGCTATATGGTGCTTAGCAAGCCCGATGGCACGCATGTAATTATACCCAATGAGTTATTGATTACTACCGCAGTCATCAACCACTCACTTACCGAGCACAAAGGCCGCGTGCAGATTGAGTTAGCCATAAGTGTAGATAGCCCGCTCGAACTAGCCTTGCAATTACTTCAAGATATTGCCAAACAACATGCACGTGTGCTGCAAACGCCTGCGCCAGTAGCGCGTATTAAAGGCTTCAATGAGCTTGGCATAGGACTGACTTTGACAGTATGGGTTGCAGACCCAGAGAGCGGTGTATTAGCCCTGCAATCGGCATTGTTTATGGATATTTGGAAGGAGTTTAGAGTAAATGAAATTAACTTTGTGAAAACAGAGGTTAAACCAGAGTAATGCTAAATTTTAAACAATAAAAAACCCGCAACGCGGGTTTTTTTTAAACTAAATTTATTTTAAATCTGGTTTTTAAGTCTGGTTTTATTTTAATTTAGTTTCTTTATAGATCACGTGTTTACGCACTACTGGATCAAATTTTTTGATTTCCATTTTTTCTGGCATCGTACGTTTGTTTTTAGTGGTGGTATAAAAATGACCTGTACCAGCACTTGATTCTAATTTAATTTTTTCGCGCATGTTATATGCTCCTAGTGTTACTTTGTTTAGGTGTGGCTGGGTTTAGATTTTTTGACCTGCTGCGCGCATACCTGCAAGCACAGCGTCAATACCGTTTTTGTCGATGGTGCGAAGCGCGTTGTTGGTAATGCGCATACTTACCCAACGGTTTTCAGATTCAACCCAAAATTTGCGATTTTGCAAATTAGGTAAAAAACGACGTTTTGTTTTGTTTTGTGCGTGAGAAACATTGTTACCCACCATTGGCTTTTTGCCAGTTACCATACATACACGTGCCATGGATAATCCCCAAATACTTTGCTTTTTTAGAAAGACGACAATTATAGTATGAAAGCTTGCGTTGTTTCAAGCTAAATAGCGGATTTCCTTATGTTTATTTTACGCGTGGCACTTTAAACTTTCGCGGGTCTTGCTTGGTTTTTTAATTTCTGCACGCTTAGTGCTTGCCAGTACTGCCAAATCCACCATCACCGCGCTCACTTACGGTAAATTCGTCCACAATATGAAACTCTGCCTGCACCACAGGTACTATAACTAATTGCGCAATACGCTCCATCGGGTTAAGTAAAAACGCCTCTTTACTACGATTCCAGCAAGAAACCAACAATTGCCCCTGATAATCTGAATCAATTAATCCCACCAAATTGCCTAGCACAATGCCATGCTTATGCCCTAGGCCAGAGCGCGGCAGAATAAGCGCGGCGTAATAAGCGTTGTCGATATGAATCGCCATGCCTGTGGGAATCATCACCGTATCACCTGGTGGAATGGTGAGCGTATGATCAATACAGGCGCGTAAATCAAGCCCTGCAGAGCCTGGCGTGGCATAGGCTGGCATCATGTGATGCAAGCGGGCATCTAAAATTTTAAGGTCAACAGTGATACTCATACGTGTCTTTCAATTAAATTAATGGTTTAGCATCTTGCTAATGTGGGTAAGCAGGCTTATTGCCAACACATTTTTAGCCGCCTTTTGTAGCGGGTGGCTGCCTTTATCGTCCAGCAAAGTAATACTGGCTTCATCTTGCCCCATACTCTCAGAGACTAGATTAGCCACTAGTAGAGGTAGCTTTTTACGCAAGCGTTTTTGTTCAGCTTGTGCAATTAAATCTTGTGATTCTGCGGCAAAACCCACGCAGAATGGCGCATTTGGCAGGCTAGCAACCTCAGCTAAAATGTCTTTATTGGGTTTAAGTTCCAAGGGTTTAAGTTTTAGGCTTAGCGAGTCAGCCTGTTTTTTAATTTTTTGTGGACTCGACTCGGCAGGTGAGTAATCGGCAACCGCCGCAACACTTATAAAAATATCCTGTTTTGCTACATTCGCCATCACCGCTAAATACATGGCTTTTGCACTGGTGGCGCTTATATTTTTAACGTTTTTGGGTGCAGCAAGTGCAGTCGCGCCACTTACCAAGGTCACCTCAGCGCCCATATCTGCGGCCACCTGCGCGATAGCATAACCCATCTTGCCGCTGCTTAAATTGGTAATCGCACGCACTGGATCTATCATCTCTAGCGTAGCACCTGCAGTAATAAGCACGCGTTTACCAGCTAATAACTTGGGCGTAAAAAATGCTTTAATTTTAGCTAATAATTCTTCCGCTTCTAACATGCGCCCAAAGCCAATTTCGCCACACGCTTGATCGCCGCTGTCAGGGCCTAAAATCGCCACGTCGTCAGCTTTAAGTTGAGCAATATTGCGCTGCGTTGCTGGGTTTTCCCACATCTGCTTGTTCATGGCGGGCGCGACTAAAAGCGGACACGGTTTTGTATCAGAACCTCGCGCTAAACACAACGTTGAAAGTAAATCATCGGCGCGAGCGTGCACTAGTTTAGCGATAAAGTCGGCGCTGGCTGGCGCAATTAATATCGCATCTGCGTTACGGCTTAGCTCAATATGCGGCATACCGTTGGCAATGCTACTGTCCCACATGCCAATAAACACGGGCTTTCCAGATAGGGCTTGCATGGTGACGGGCGTAATAAATTTAGTTGCGCTTTCGGTCATCACGACCGTCACGTCTATATTGGCTTTTACAAGCAGGCGCACCAGCTCTGCCGCCTTATAAGCCGCAATGCCACCAGTAATACCTAGTATTAATTTTTTAGCTACTATTATCATTGCATAATTTTATATGAAAGGCGAGCGAATAGCGATGTGTGCGATTAGCACTTAATGCTGATAAGATTCAGTAATAAATAAAAGTGAACGCATTGATGTGGAAAGCCTATGTTTAAAACCATAAGAGTATTTGTGCTGTTGATTATTTTAGCAACAGTAGCTCAGCAAACTTTTCTCGAAAAAGCCGATCTGGATTGGAAAGAAAATTTTTATGTCGCGGTGTACCCAGTGAATGCGGATAGCAGTAGCGAGGTTGCAGACTACATAAAAGCGCTGAGTCGTGATGATTTTGAGCCAATAGCCGAGTATTTTGCAGAAGAAGGTGCGCGTTATGATTTAGGGTTAAGACGGCCTGTAGAGGTGCAATTAGGCGATATTGTGCAAGAAATTCCACCCGCGCCGCCGAATGGCGGCAGCATTTTAAACACCATGATTTGGAGTCTAAAATTTCGCTGGTTCGCTTGGAATAACAGTCCTAAAGTCAATGTTAAGCCTGATATTCGTCTCTATATGCTGTACTATAATCCTGCTACCAGTCCAACATTGACGCACTCTACAGCCATAAACAAAGGCCGCCTGGGGCGCGTGAATTTATTTGGGAACAATATATATTCTAAACAAAACTTGGTGATTTTGGCACATGAGCTGTTACATACGCTTACCGCAAGCGATAAATACGACTTGCAAACTACGCTACCAGCCTACCCTGATGGCTTTGCTGAGCCAGATCATTTGCCGCGTTACCCACAAGATTTTGCCGAGCTAATGGGTGGGCGTGTGCCTATTAGCGAAACCAAGGCAGAAATACCTAAAAACTTGAGCCAAACGTTAATTGGTGAAAAGACAGCCCGTGAAATAGGCTGGATTAAATAAGAGGATAAGATATGGCAGACTCTAAATGGCAATAACCGACTGGCCAGCCGCCGAACGTCCGCGTGAAAAACTCATCGAGCTTGGCGCAGAAGCCTTATCAGACGCAGAATTACTCGCCATATTTTTACGCGTGGGCGTAACTGGTAAAAGTGCGGTGGATTTAGCGCGCGATTTGTTGACTCAATTTACTAGTCTCAACGGTATTTTTGCCGCCACCGAACATGAGCTCATTCAAGTGCATGGCATAGGCACTAGCAAATACGTGCAGTTGCAGGCGATATTTGAAATGAGCCGCCGTGCGCTAAACGAGCAATTGCAGCAACGTGATGTGTTTAAATCGCCACAACAAGTGCGTGATTACTTGGTATTAAAGCTTGGCAGCCTTACGAGAGAAGTTTTTTTGGTGCTATTTTTAGATACGCAAAATCATTTGGTTGCGACCGAAGAAATGTTTGCTGGCACGCTCACACAAACTAGCGTTTACCCGCGCGAGGTGGTCAAACGCGCCCTGCATCACAACGCCGCCGCGGTTATTTTTGCGCATAATCACCCCACTGGTATTGCGCAACAAAGTCAAGCGGATGAGTTGCTGACAAAGCAACTTAAACAGGCGCTTGCGCTAGTAGATGTGCGGGTTTTAGACCACTTTATAGTGGCAGGAAATAATACGCTATCATTTTTAGAGCGTGGATTGCTGTAAATAATTAACGCTTATCGTTGAAAGTTAATGGTAATTTCTGAAAAATGTGCAGATAAATAGTCAAGCAAAGCACGAATAAATAAAATTAAACCTAGCATTTCAAAGCTTTCTTCTAAAGTGCTTATCAAACTATAGGTTAGATTTTCTTTGCCATGTAGTTCATGATAATAACCACCGACCATTTCAATGCCAAGCAATCCCGTTAAATAGATTATGGCTGCAATAATAAAGCTTATTCTGGTCGCTTTCGGCAGCTTAAATAAAAAGCTAGAGTAAAATAAAGCAAGAAAAACCATTAAAGCAAATGTAGGTATTACCCATGAATAGTATAAAAAGCCGTGTGAATGATCTCCGATTAAAGGTATAAATGAGATGCCAACATTTTCATGCAGCTGGGTAAACTCGTCAATCGCCATATAAACAAAGCCTATTGCTAAAGTGGCCCAATACATTTTGAGCCCAGCCACTTGTTTGCGGTGTAAATAAAAAATAAGGCTTAGCAAAATGCTAGAGGTTATCAAAAGTAAAACACTAAATAAAGTCGGGATATTTTGTTCTTGGCTGACATTAAACAAAGGTACTAATCCAAAAACGGTATCGTGACCACCCATATATTTCATGATTTGTCCAGCAACGCTAGCGATGATTAACAGGCTAGTGATGATGAATAGAGTTTGGGAAACTTTTTTGCTTGATACCGCGAAGATGTTGATTTTCATATACTATTTCATAAACTAATACTTTATTTTTAGTTGAGTTCTACTATACCAATTATGACGATTTAATAAAAGCCAATCATCCAAGTGAGCGATAAATTTAAACTTTAAAGCTCTTTTAATTGCTAGCTAATTGCATTTATAAAACCAAGGTACTGCGCGATTATGCATAGCGTTAATTGTCACCAGTTGACCAACTACAACATCAATTGGCGCATCAAATAAATAGGCACATTGTTGCCAGTTGGATACTTTGGATGTTTGTGACGGATGATTTTCAAACACAATATTTTTACCTTTAGCCATGTCAAGCCGCATCCATTGCACAATGCCATAACAGCGGCCAGCAGTTTTAACTGTAATGAGTACACTTTTTGTTTCGCTCGGAAAATAGTCGTTACTTTCAAAATCGAAATCGAACGCGGCAATACCATCGCTTAATAATTCAATCTCGAGATCGTTCCTAGCAATCATGCGCTTGTTTGAAACAACTGAATTAAAACGCTGCAAGTTGAAGCCAAATGAATCATCTACTATTAGATTACGCTTGATGTCGTCGCCCGTAAATAGCGCAATCATAATGCTGCCCGCAGCAGGAATGACTTGGCCTTGCGGCTTTAGTAAGCGGCGTTTGGCGTCTTCTAAGCTGGGCAGTACATGCTCGCCCAATAATTCGCTGGAGAATATTTCTGAGACCAAAATATCAGCTTGCTCAGATATTTCAACTCCAATTTCAATATCCAAGGACTTTTTGGAAATGACGCTAATAGTATTTTCAAATTGATTGTCTTTAATTATCTGTTTAGCGGTTTCTGCAATGAGCGGTACGGTTTCACAGGTGATCACTTGTTTTGCGCCAAGTTTGGCTGCCATCATGGCCAGCAGGCCTGAACCAGTGCCAATTTCAAATACGGTTGAGTGAGGCGTAATAACCGCTTGCAACGCATCAAAATAGGCTTGATTACGATGCTGCTCGTTCATCATCGGCACATGCCACTCTGGCACAACGCGGCTTAAACTTAAGTATGCGCCTTGTTGTGCGGCGATATTGGTCGGTGAAATCGCCAGCACTTTACGGTAGTACAGCAAAGCTTCAGCAGGTTCGCTCATTTCTTTTAATAGCGCATCTAAGTTAGCAAAAGTTTCGACGGAGTTGGGGTTGAGTTCAAGCGCTTGGATGAAGCTTTGCGCGCTATCATGTAAATTATTTTGCGCTTTTAGTACCACGCCCAAGTTGCTGTGCACCTCGGCATAGTTTGGCCGTAGCGCAAGTGCCTTGCGATAACAGTCCGCAGCCTCGCTCAAATCGCCTTGCTCTTGCAGCGTCGCACCTAAATTCACATAAGCTTCGACATAATTCGGGTTAAAATTTAAAGCTCGTCGCATGAGTTGGGCTGCGGTGGCAAGCTCACCTTTTTGCTTTGCCACTAAACCCAGCAGATGCAAAGCATCTGGCTGATTCGGCACGGCTTGCAACACTTGCTTATACAGCACTTCTGCTTGTGCTAAATTGCCTGCTTGATGCTGCGCCATGGCGGTTTGCAGCGCATGTTGCGGGTTAAAGTTGCTTGATATGGATTGAGGCGTAACGCCAACTTGCTCGCAACATTGCTTATATTTTTTGCCGCTGCCGCATGGGCATTGGTCGTTTCTGCCGAGTTTATTGGTGGTCATATTAAGTTTGCTGCCGTAAAACTACGGCTTAACGGCAAGTGATTGAATTGCTAATATTGTATCAATTAATGCCGTATAAGCTAAGCAAGCTGTAACTTAGCCAGCCGCGCATACAAGCCACCTTGTTCTTTTAACGCAGTTGGGCTGCCTATTTCGACAATTTTGCCATTTTCTAACACAATGATTCTATTGGCTTTTTGTACGGTGCTTAGTCGGTGCGCTATCATTAAAGTAGTGCGGCCTTGCATGGCGGCGTTCAGGCCTTGCTGCACAAGTATTTCAGATTCCGCATCCAGCGCACTGGTGGCTTCGTCCAGCAGTAAAATGGGTGCATCTTTTAAAATAGCGCGCGCGATGGCGATGCGTTGGCGTTGACCGCCAGATAAACGAGTGCCGCGCTCACCTAAAAAGGTTTGGTAGCCATCGGGTAACTTGTGAATAAATTCATCTACTTGGGCCGCTTTTGCGGCGATGATTACCTCATCATCAGTAGCGCTGGGCTTGCCGTAGCGAATATTCTCAAGCGCATTGGCAGAAAATATCACCGCATCTTGCGGGACTATCGCTATGCTGTCGCGTAAACTTTTTAAGCTTAGTGAATCGATTGCTTGATTATTGATTAAAATTTCGCCCGATTGGGCTTCGTAAAACCGCAGCAAACATTGAAACAACGTGGTTTTGCCTGCGCCGCTTGGGCCTACAAGCGCGATGGTTTCGCCTGCTTTTATCTCAAGTGAAACGTCGTTTAAAGCCGCGATTTGCGGGCGTGATGGGTAGTGAAACACCACGTTTTTAAACGAAATCGCTACTTGTTTTGGGTTGAGCAATGTTTGTGCATTGGCAGGCTCTTTAATCGCCGCATCAGCGTGCAACAGTTCAATCAAGCGCTCAGTTGCGCCCGCCGCGCGCATAATGTCGCCCCATACTTCCGCCATCGTGCCCACCGCGCCCGCCACCATTAAGGCGTACAGCACAAATGAGGCCAGCTCACCACCAGTCATGCTACCTGCAGACACTTGCCTTGCACCTACCCACAGCACAAAAATTATAGTGCCTAAAATCGCCGTCACCATCAGCATCGTCAGCATGGCGCGTACTTTTACACGTTTAAGTGCGGTGGTAAAACTTAAATCTGCGGAATTACTAAAGCGTGTAATTTCTGCGTGTTCTTGTGTGTAAGATTGCACCGTAGGCATGGCATTTAAAATTTCACCCGCCATGGCAGAGCTATCGGCAATACGGTCTTGCGATTCGCGCGATAGTTTTTTTACTTTGCGACCAATCACAATAATCGGCAAAATCAGCAACAACATCAGCCCAATGTTGAGCGAAAATAAGTAAAAGTTAGTCACCGCCAGCATCATCATGCCACCAGTAAATTGAAACACGCTGCGTAGTCCCATTGAAACCGAGCTGCCAACCACGGTTTGAATGAGCGTGGTATCGCCAGTAAGGCGCGATAACACTTCACCCGTTTGCGTGGTTTCAAAAAACTGTGGGCTTTGCGTCATGACGCGCGCGTAAACAGCGCTGCGTAAATCCGCCGTAACGCGCTCGCCCACCCACGATACCGTGTAATAACGCCAAGCAATCATGAGCGCCCAAAACGCCGCCAGCGCCATCATCACTAAAAAATGACCGTTTAAACTAAGTGAGCCAATTAAACCTTTATGGCTCGCAGCGCTTGCAGGCTTGGTGACAAAACCAAAATCAATTAAATCGCGAAACGCAAGTGGAACCAACAATAGCGTGGCCGAGCCTAGGCATAACAATATAAAGGCCAACAGCACTTTTGCACGATATGGTTGCAAAAACGGCCAAAGCGAAGCAAGTGATGAGAGTTTTTTAGGTTTAGTTAATTCAAGTGAAGTTTTGGCAATGGTTTGCATGTGATTATGTGTGCGAGATTGAATGTGAATAGTAGCATGGCAAGTTTGGGTTAGATTGGTTCATTACAACGAGAGTTTGTAGCGCCTGCGCTACATAAATTTACATAAATATAAGTTGGTTAATTAAACATAGTTAATTCTATGTTCGTCTGATTTATACTAATACAAATAATTATTGAAGCAATCGCTATGCACCAAAACCTCAAATTAATTGTCTGGTTGGCTGTTGGCCTGTTAGGTCTATTTGCGCTAAGCGCCATTGCGCTTAATCGCGGCGAGAGCATTAACGCACTATGGCTGATTACCGCTGCAGTGTGTATTTACGCCATCGCGTATCGATTTTATGCGGCGTGGATTGCGGCAAAAGTATTAACCATTGATGAAACGCGCGCCACACCTGCTGAGCGGCTGGACAATGGCCGCGATTATATGCCGACTAACAAATGGATTGTGTTTGGTCACCATTTTGCTGCCATTGCAGGACCGGGGCCGCTAATAGGGCCAACGCTAGCGGCGCAGTTTGGCTATTTGCCAGGCACATTGTGGATACTCATCGGCGCAGTGTTAGGCGGCGCAGTGCAAGATATGGTGACGCTGTTTTTCTCTACCCGTCGCGATGGCCGCAGCTTAGGCCAAATGGCGCGCGATGAAATAGGCGTGATTGGCGGCACGGCAGCGCTGGTGGGCACTTTCATGATAATGATTATCTTAATCGCCGTGCTGGGTTTAGTGGTGGTCAACGCGATGAAGCATAGCCCGTGGGCAACTTCTACCGTGGCCGCGACCATTCCCATTGCCATGATTATTGGTATTTATATGCGTAATATTCGCCCTGGGCGGGTGTTAGAGGCTTCTGCCATTGGTGTGGTTTTGTTGCTATTAAGCGTGTTTGCAGGCGGTTGGATAGACCATAACGAAACTTTGCGCGTGTATTTCGACCATGACGGCCTGCCACTGGCTTTCGCGATTATTGTGTATGGCTTTGCCGCTGCCGTGTTGCCAGTGTGGCTGTTATTAGCCCCGCGCGATTATTTATCCACTTATATGAAACTGGGCACGGTGATTTTATTGGCAGTGGCGATTATTATGTTGCGCCCCGAGATTCACATGCCCGCTATTACCCAATTTACCGATGGCACAGGGCCGATTTTTGGCGGTAAGCTGTTTCCATTTGTGTTCATTACCATTGCCTGTGGCGCGATTTCAGGCTTTCACGCACTGATAGCTTCTGGAACGACTCCTAAGCTTTTAGCGAATGAGCGCGATATTCGTATGATTGGTTACGGCGCAATGTTGCTGGAATCTTTCGTTGCGATTATGGCCATGATAGCCGCCACAGTGCTAGAGCCTGGCGTGTTCTTCGCCATTAATAGCCCTGCGGGTGTGGTAGGTAAAGAGGCGACTGATGCAGTGGCCAAAATTAATAGCTGGGGCTTTGCAGTTACGGTGGAGCAAATGAATCAGCTGGCAAAAGATATGGGCGAAAGCAGTTTATTTGCCCGCACAGGTGGTGCGCCTAGTTTGGCCGTGGGCATGGCGAGCATATTCGGTAGCGCATTTGGTAAAGGCATGTTGGCGGTGTGGTATCACTTTGCCATTATGTTTGAGGCGATTTTTATCTTAACCACGCTAGATGCAGGCACTAGAGTTGGCCGTTTTATGCTGCAAGATATGCTGAGTAACTTTAACAAAAAACTTGGCGAAACTTCCTATATGCCGTCCGTCATCCTCACCAGCGCAATAGTAGTGGCGGCTTGGGGCTACTTTTTGTATATCGGCGTGATTGACCCCAACGGCGGCGTGAATATTTTATGGCCGCTATTTGGCATTGCGAACCAAATGCTGGCCGCCATTGCCCTATGTGTAGCAACGGGAATTTTAGTAAAAAGTGGCAAATTAAAATACGCGTGGGTGACTGGCCTGCCGCTGATTTGGTTGGTAGCGCTTACCACCACAGCGGCGTACCAAAAGATTTTCTCAGAGGATATTCGCATAGGGTTTTTTGCAGCCGCCAATGATTTAAGCGCAAAATTAGCTAGTGGCGTATTGCCTGCCGATAAAGCCAGTGTTGCACCGCAGCTGATATTTAATCAACAATTAGATGCGTATTTAACGCTGTTTTTTGTGGCGGTTTTATGGATTGTGATTATTGATATGTTGGTGGTGTGTATGCGCCATTTAGCAGGTAAACCCGTGTTGCCAACATCAGAAGTGCCGCACGGCGCAACGCAATTAAATGATGCTTGGGTGAGAGACTAATGTTAAACAAACTTAAGCTTTTATGGCAAAATATTCGCCAGCTATCGGGCGACGATGCCTATGAGCGCTATTTAAAACATTATGCCGAGTTTCATGTAGCCAATACCCAACAAGAAAATTCAGCGTCACCATTAAGCCGTGAGGCTTTTTTTAAACAATGGCAAGATAGTAAATGGAAAGGCATTAAACGTTGCTGTTAAAAAACCCACACGCTGACAAAAACTTTAGCGATGAAGATTTAAATCGAATTATTGAAATGGGTTGGGAAGACCGTACCGCATTTGAGGCCATTGAAGCACAGTTTGGTATCAATCAAGATGGCGTAATTAAAATTATGCGCGCTAATTTAAAGTTAAACTCATTTAAGCTATGGCGCGAACGCACCCACGGGCAAACTACCAAACATATTAAATTGCGAAGTAACGAAGTAAAACGCCATCAATCAAAACAACATAATAAACTTTATAGATAAATTTATTGACGCTGATAAATTTTATCAATTTCCATTTCATCACTATTGGCAGGTGCTTCAATGTCGTATTCTTTGGTGCTAGCAGCAGTTTTGTACAAGTCAACTTTCAAAGGCTGGTATTCAGCAATAATGTAATTAAATTGCGGTTCTTTTTTAAAAAGTTTATCAAATAAGTTTTTCATATTAATTCTCGCTTTTAAATAGATTACGATGATTAATATGCAAAGCGCGTGCCAAACTTAATGCATTAAAAATTTCGAATAAAAACTGTTAAATTAAGCACTTTGCAAGAAACGAAATAGGGCTCAATATCTAACAAAAATTTCACAACCCGTCATCCTCGCGAAAGCGGGGATCCATCTATCTGGTTGATTAAATTGGATTCCCGCTTTCGCGGGGATGACAGGATTATTAGTTTTTAGGGCTCAAATTACTTCGTGCAAAGTTCTAAAATTACTGATATTTAAAATATTAAATTTTTTTATCAAGTTAAATTAAACAGGTTGTGTGTTGAACAAGTACTAAAAATGTTGGATTTTCATCAACAAAAAATGAGTGCTTAAAAAATAAGAACCTAAAAAAGTAAAAACTTAGTTAAACCGATTTTTGTATGCAGCCAGCCACATCCATATACCAATAAATACCATCGGCAGGCTTAGCCATTGCCCCATGCTTAAGCCAAGGCCAAGCAAACCTAAGTGTGCATCAGGTTCGCGCGTAAATTCCACCAAAAACCTAAAACTGCCATAACCCAATAAAAATAGCGCAGATATAGCACCAACAGGGCGTTTTTTACGTGAAAACCACCACAAAATACAAAAAAGGGCGATACCTTCTAACGCAAATTGATACAGCTGAGAAGGGTGTCGTGCCAGGTTATCGGCTTGTGGAAAAATCATGCCGTAGCTAGAATGGGTCGCCCTACCCCATAACTCGCCATTAATAAAATTTCCCATGCGCCCAGCAGCCAAGCCCAGCGGTACTAAGGGTGCTACAAAATCCATCAGGCTAAGCCAAGTGAGTTGGCGTTTGCGGGCAAATAAAAACATGGCTACAAGCACGCCTAAAAAACCGCCATGAAAACTCATGCCGCCTTGCCAAATTTTGAAAATATCTAACGGATGTTGCATAAAACTAGAAAATTGGTAAAACAAAATATAACCAATTCGCCCGCCTAAAATAACGCCAAGTGCACCGTAAAATAAGGCGTCGTCCAACATTTGTGGCGACCAAGCATGCCATGCTCGATGAGCAATTTGCCATTTTCCCAAGAATAAAAATGCAGCAAAGGCCAATAAATACATTAGCCCATACCAATGAATGCCGAAGCTATCGGTGATATGTAGCGCAATGGGGTCAAATTGCGGGTGAATAAATGGGTGAATAATCGGAAAAGTGTACATAAATAGTCTTTGTAATGCGGTAAAATGCAACATTATACGTTTATATCATTCTAACTTTTGTGTTAGATATTTTGCTAGGATTCATTATGCCAGTTTATCGTTCTCGCACTACCACCCACGGTCGCAATATGGCAGGGGCTCGCGCTTTATGGCGCGCAACAGGCATGAAAGATGGCGATTTTGAGAAACCAATTATCGCTATTTCTAACTCATTCACGCAATTTGTGCCAGGCCATGTGCATTTAAAAGATTTAGGTCAATTGGTGGCGCGCGAAATTGAGCGTGCAGGCGGCGTTGCCAAAGAATTTAACACCATTGCGGTTGATGATGGTATCGCCATGGGTCACAGTGGCATGTTATATAGCTTGCCCAGCCGCGATCTTATTGCCGATAGCGTGGAATACATGGTGAACGCGCATTGTGCCGATGCGCTAGTGTGCATTTCTAATTGCGACAAAATCACTCCAGGCATGCTCATGGCGGCGCTGCGCTTAAATATCCCTACGGTGTTTGTGTCTGGTGGGCCGATGGAAGCAGGCAAGGTGAACTGGGCAGGAGAATCGCGCAAGCTGGATTTGGTGGATGCGATGGTAGCTGCGGCGGATAATCGCGTTTCAGATGCTGAATCTGAGGAAATTGAGCGCTCAGCTTGCCCCACTTGCGGCTCATGTTCAGGCATGTTTACCGCCAATTCGATGAACTGTTTAACCGAGGCGCTAGGTTTAAGTTTGCCTGGCAATGGCTCCACATTGGCCACCCACGGTGCGCGCAAGCAATTATTCTTGCAAGCAGGGCGTTTAATTGTGGATTTGGCAAAACGCCATTACGAGCAAGATGATTACTCAGTTTTGCCGCGCTCTATTGCTAATCTGCAAGCTTTTGAAAACGCCATGGCGTTAGATGTTTCGATGGGCGGTAGCACCAATACGGTGCTGCATTTACTGGCGGCTGCACACGAGGCTGGCGTTGATTTTACGATGAGTGATATTGACAGAATCTCACGCAAGGTGCCGTGTGTGTGCAAAGTAGCGCCTGCCACGGCAAAATTCCACATGGAGGATGTACACCGCGCGGGCGGCGTAATGGGTATTTTGGGCGAGTTAAATCGTGCGGGGCTGATACACAACCAAAGCCCGACTGTACATAGCCCCACTATGGCAGCTGCGCTGGAAAAATGGGATGTAGCAACCACCACTGATGAAGAGGTGAAGAAATTTTACCGCGCCGCACCAGGTGGAATCTCAACCACCATCGCTTTCTCTCAGAGCATGTTGTGGCCAGAGTTAGATGTAGATCGCGCGGAAGGTTGCATCCGCGATATTGAACATGCTTATTCTCAAGACGGCGGTTTAGCGGTGTTGTACGGCAATATCGCGCTGGATGGCTGCATTGTAAAAACCGCAGGTGTGGATGAAAGCATTTTAAAATTTACTGGCCGTGCGCGTATTTTTGAGAGCCAAGATGCAGCAGTTGAAAGCATTATGGCAGACCAAATTGTGGCGGGTGACGTGGTAGTGATTCGCTATGAAGGCCCACGTGGCGGCCCAGGAATGCAAGAAATGTTATACCCGACCAGCTATTTAAAATCGAAAGATTTAGGTAAGGTTTGTGCGCTGTTTACAGACGGAAGATTCTCGGGCGGAACCTCTGGTTTAAGTATTGGCCACGCCTCGCCTGAGGCGGCTGAGGGCGGCGCAATTGGCTTGGTGGAAGAGGGCGACACCATTGAAATCGACATTCCAAATCGCACCATTCATTTGGTCATTTCAGATGAAACGATGGCGCATAGGCGTGCAACCATGGAAGCTAAAGGCAAATTAGCGTGGAAACCAGTCAATCGCGAGCGGCATGTATCGCCCGCTTTGCGCGCATACGCAGCAATGACTACCAGTGCGGCGCGTGGCGCAGTGCGTGATGTTTCGCAAATTGAACATTTGTAGAATTAGGACTTGAATATGAACGAGCAGTTAAGAGAACAAGATTTGTCATTAAAACCAGACTTTTCAATAAAACCAGACTTGAAATTTACTGAAGACGAGCAAGGTTTAAAATTTATCGAGATTGACAACGCGCTGGCAACCGCTAAAATCGCCCTGCAAGGCGCGCATGTGATGCAATGGCAGCCAAAATCGGCGGCACATCCAGTATTGTGGTTATCGAGCCAAGCGCGCTATGTAAAAGGGCGTTCAATTCGCGGCGGCGTGCCAATTTGCTGGCCTTGGTTTGGTGCACATCCAACCAATAGCAGCTATTGTACACACGGTTTTGCGCGGGTAATTCCTTGGCAATTAAGCGAAGTGGAAACGCTAAAAAATGGCAGCACCCGCTTGGTGTTGCGCATGGAAGAAACCGATGAAGCTAAACGGCAATTGTCGTATCCATTTTGTCTTACCGTCACTATCACTATTGGCGAAACGCTAAAAATTGATTTATGTACCACCAATAAAGCGAATCATCCTTTTATGATTGGTGAAGCGTTTCATACCTACTTTAATATTAGCGATATTGCCGAAATTAAAGTCACTGGCCTTGATGATGCATTGTATTCAGACAAGGTGTTTAAATATGAGCGCCGCCTGCAAAGCAGTGACATCAATATTAATGGTGAGTTTGATCGCGTGTATTTGAACACCACCGCCGATTGTGTGATTGAAGATGCAGGTTTAAATCGCAGAATTCGCATTGGAAAATCGGGCAGCAGCACCACCGTGGTGTGGACGCCAGGCGCTGAGAAAGCTGTCCAAATGGGCGATATGGGCACAGAGCATGAGTGGCGCACCATGATTTGCGTAGAAAATGCCAACGCGCTGGAAAATAGCGTGGTGGTGAACCCCAATCATACGCACACGCTCACGGCTGAATATAGTGTGGAAGATTTATAGTTGGCAAACGCGCTCGCACACGAAACCAGCCCTTATTTACTGCAACATGCCAGCAACCCCGTAGAATGGTATCCGTGGGGTGAGCAAGCACTTACTTTAGCGCGCGAGCAAGATAAGCCAATTCTGCTTTCAATCGGTTATTCGGCTTGTCATTGGTGCCATGTGATGGCGCACGAATCGTTTGAAGATGCAGACGTAGCGGCGATAATGAATACGCACTTTATCAATATTAAGGTGGATCGCGAAGAGCGGCCTGATATTGATCAGGTTTACCAAACTGCGCATAGCATGTTGAGTAACAAAAGCGGTGGCTGGCCGCTGACGGTATTTTTAACGCCGAATCAAGAGCCGTATTTTACGGGGACGTATTTTCCGAAATCTGCTAAATATCAATTGCCAGGGTTTGCTGATTTAATTCCACGCGTGGCGGCTTTTTATCATGAGCGTAAAGATGATTTAATGGTGCAAAATGCACAATTGGCTGATGCACTGAAACGCACCATTCCTGCGGCAAGCAGCACATTAAGCGCAAGTGAAAGCACACTGAAGTTAGCGTTTACTTCGCTAGAAAGCAGCTTCGATTTTGAGCATGGTGGCTTTGGTAGCGCGCCGAAATTCCCTAATCCAGCCGACGTTACATTGTTGCTGCATCTTGCAGTTGGCAGGAGCGACGCCTCGTCGCGAAGCAATGGTGAAAATCGCGACGAGTCGTCGCTCCTACAAAAACAGGCGCGAGCGATGGCTTTGCAAATGTTAAGTGCAATGGCCAGCGGTGGCATTTATGACCAAATTGGTGGTGGATTTTGTCGCTACAGTGTGGATGAACGCTGGAATATTCCGCATTTTGAAAAAATGCTGTATGACAACGGCCAGTTATTATTTTTGTATTGTGATGGCTGGCAAATAAGCAAAGATGCGCGTTACAAGCAGATTGTAGAAGAAACTATCGCTTGGCTAGTGTGTGAAATGCGTGATAAAAGTGGCGCGTTTTATTCTTCACTAGATGCCGATTCGATGGACGCGCATGGTCACAGTGAAGAAGGTGCGTTTTATGTGTGGCAGCCCGAACAAGTGAAAGCTTTGCTCACGCCAGATGAGTTTGTTGCAGTGACTCAAATATTTGGTTTTGATCGTGCGCCCAATTTTGAAGGAGTGGCCTACCATCCTTATTTGGTGCGCCTTCCAGAGCATGATGAAATTGTGCCTTTAATGAATGCGCAAACCAAATTGTTTGAAGCACGCGAAAAGCGCACTCGCCCAGGCCGTGATGATAAAATATTAACGAGCTGGAACGCGCTGGCAATCAAAGGCTTGGCGCGGGCAGGACGTGTATTTAATCGCCCAGATTGGATAAAGCTCGCACAAAATGCGGTGGATTTTATCCGCGAAAAACTGTGGGTAAATGACCAACTTTTAGCTACTGGCAAAGATGACGGCAACGGTAACTATAAAGCCCATTTAAACGCTTATTTAGATGATTACGCGTTTTTATTAGACGCGCTAGTGGAATGTATGCAAGCCAATTATCGTGCTGAGGATTTAGCTTTTGCAGAAGATTTAGCCGAAGCTTTGCTGGAAAACTTTGAAAGTGAGGACGGTGGCTTTTACTTCACTAGCCATTCGCACGAAACCTTGATTCATCGCCCAAAACAAGGCTTTGACAACGCCACACCGAATGGCAACGGCATTGCGGCAGTGGCTTTGCAAAAATTGGGGCATATACTAGGCGAACCGCGCTATTTGCAAGCGGCCGAGCGCACATTAAAAGCCTTTGATAGCACTATGGCGAGTAATCCTGCAGCCTGTGCGACTTTATGCCATGCTTTGGAGGAGTTCTTAACACCGCCAACGATGGTGATTGTGCGTGGTGAAGCTAAGCAAATGGCGGCT
>JANMOP010000055.1:0-12552 GCA_031369365.1 Methylotenera sp. | reverse complement strand
ATTCAAGGTGACGGCGGTACAAGTGACGCGCGTGCATCAGCTTTCGGATTGGCAAAAACATTACGAAACCTTTGCCGAGGCACAAATAGCTTTTGCTAGTAAAAGCCCAGCTAAAAAGCTAAAGCAGCCTGCTTAAGGTTTAAACTTAAGGTTTAAATTGGCGACTTGTTTTATTACAAAAAATGATGAATAAACAAGTGCTCACGCAAGAAAATCCGCTACTTTCTGTGTCGCCATTGAGCGAAGTCAATGTGACGCGTTGGCGCAATGGCGTAGTAAGCCAAGCAACAGATCAAGTGGCCGAAGAAGTGCCAATTGCACTGATTTATAATGGCGTTTCGCATGCAGTAATGTTGGCAACACCGCAAGATTTAGAAGATTTTGCGCTGGGATTTTCACTTAGTGAAGGCATTTTGCACAGCAAAAGCGAGCTGTATGACGTAGAAATAATCACGCAGCCACAAGGTATAGAGCTGCGATTAGATGTGGCGACGGAAGCCTTTGTAAAGCTAAAAGAAAAACGTCGTAGCCTAGTTGGGCGCACAGGTTGTGGCTTGTGTGGTGCGGAAAGTTTGGAGCAAGCGCTAAGGCTGCCAGAAATAACTGCCACTAGACTAAAGCATTCTAGTGCAGGCCTACAGGCCACCAAGAATAATACCAATGGCCATGCGTCTTCTGGCGCACCACTTGAAACGATTAAAGCAACAAGTATTCAAACAGCGTATCACGCCATGCAAACACAGCAAGTGTTGCAGCAAGCTACAGGCGCAACGCACGCGTGTGCTTGGGTGAACGCAGATGGAAAAGTGCAGCTGACGCGCGAAGATGTAGGCCGTCATAACGCAATGGATAAGTTGATTGGCGCATTAGCTAAATTGCCAAATCAGCAAAGTGGATTCGTGCTCACATCTAGCCGCGCCAGTTATGAAATGGTACAAAAGGTGGCGATGGCAGGATACAACACGCTTGCTGCGATTTCAGCGCCTACAGGGCTTGCAGTGCGTATTGCAGAAGATTATGGCGTGACACTAGTAGGCTTTTTGCGCGATAATCAGTTTGTGGTTTACACGCATTTAAGCCGCATTAAACTTTAGCTTTCAACTTAACTTATAAAAACAACTTATGCAAACAGAAACATTAATCAAAATGGCCAATCAAGTCGGCGATTTTTTTGAGGCAGAACCGAATCAAGTGCAAGCACAATTAGATATTGCCAGTCACCTCAACCGCTTTTGGACCAAAGATATGCGTAACCAAATTGCCGCGCATGTGCAAGCAAAGCAGGGCACAGGCTTGCATAACCTAGTGATTTTGGCAATTTCTGCACACCTTAATCCTTAATCCATATCCTTAATTTAAATCTAAAATCATAATTTCACTATTTTGTCGGAAATTTTCTTACTTATTCCGCTTATTTTTTTTGCGGCATTGTTGTTTTCATCGGTCGGTCACGGTGGTGCCTCTGCATATTTGGCGGCGTTTGCATTAATAGGCTTAGCACCAGCATCCATGCGCCCTGCAGCCTTATGCTTAAATGTATTGGTTGCATCAATCGCGCTGGTTAAGTTCTATAAAGTAAATGCTTTTGATTGGAAATTATTCTGGCCTATCGCACTCACCTCAATTCCCGCCGCGTTTTTAGGCGGGCAGGTTACCTTACCCAATCAAACCTATAAAATCTTAGTGGGATTATGCTTAATTTATGCCGCCTGGACGATTTTCAGCCATGCCAATAACACTAATGATGTGCCAATAAAACCAGTGGCAAAGCCAGTACTACTAGGCTTAGGCCTGGGGTTAGGTTTTCTTTCTGGTTTAACTGGCGTTGGTGGCGGCATATTTTTAAGCCCCATTTTATTGTTTTTTAGCTGGGCAAAAATTAGAGTAATTTCTGGCGTGGCCGCTGCATTTATTTTGGTGAATTCGATTTCTGGTTTAATTGGCGTTTTAATTAAATCGCCCACTTTACCTACAGGCCTTGTTTATTGGGCGCTGGCGGCCGTAATAGGTGGCTTGATTGGCGCAGAATATGGCAGTAAAAAATTAGCTAGCCCAACTATTAGAAAGTTGTTGGCGTTAGTGTTGGTATTTGCTGGCAGTAAAATGTTACTTGGCGGTTAAGATTTTTTAGTTGTTACGTTGAAATAATCTAAAACTTTCTTTTCGTTCACTCAAGCGCTTGCCGCTCCAAATCAGTTTCCAATCAGCGCCTGGCTCTACTTTTTCACGATTCCTACCATCTTGAATTAAGTACATATCGCAATTAAGCGTGCCGCTGGTCTCAATTGCTTGTGTTTTTACGTTAGCAAAATAATGTAATAAATCGCGCTGAGCATCGCCGATACCGTTGCTAGCGATGCAGGCAAATTTTGCAGGTAATGCATGTTTTAAGCTGCTGAATACAGCGCGATAGCTACGAGCAGAATCAATCATTGGCAGCCAAAGCGTCATCAACAATGTCCACACGGCGGTCATGCCAATGGCCCAATTAGTGGCGCTAGAACGGTTAGTATGCTGTGAACGCAAAATTGCAAACAGCCATGTAAGCGTAACTGCTGCCGCAATGGTAAAAGCAACCACACTAAAATTTAGTTGCTGCATCCCCGATAAAAACATTAAACGTGCTTTAATTTTGGCTGGGCTACCTGTCAGCATGGCAAACCAGCCCAGCCAAATGAGAACATTCATTAATCCAAATAAAATTAGACCAAACCAAGTTAATGCACCTGCAGTGCCGCGTTTTAGGGTTTCAATGCTGCCGCCTGCCATTGCGGTGAGCGGTATTAACAGCGGCAGTGCAAATACTTCCTTACCTTCCCCCAAGCCAATGATTAGCCAAGCAATCATAAAAAAAGTGATACTTAACTGAAATTTTGGTTTGCTTATCAGCTGGCTCCGATAACGCCATAAGCCCCAAATAGCCAATGGCAGAGCAGGCCACGAGTACCATAACAAGGTTCTTAAAAAATAAAAATGCGTGTTATTTTGGAACTGTTCTAGCGAAAGCTCCCACCACTGACTTAGTGCTTCAGGATAAAAATAGTGGCACACCATTGGCCAGCCTAATAAAAATGGGCTGGCCAGTAATAGCGATAAGCCAATAACGCTAGCGTAGCTTTTGTTGCGCCAAAAGCTAAATAAGCATGGCAAAATCAAGCAAGTGGCCAAAATAATACTAAGCGCTTGCAAGCCTGTCGATAAAAAACTTACACTTATGCCAGCAGCCAATAAGAAACTCGCTCTGTAAGGCCGTCTTTTGGCCAAAGCCAGCGCATAAAAGCTAGTGGCAATCCCCGTTAATGCACTTACAGCTGGCATGAGCGTGTGTGCGCTTAGCACCAAGCCAAGTGAGCCGATAAACACAAAAGTGGTTTGTCGCCCAAAGCCTTTTCCCCACAATTCGCGGCCTGTCATACCTATCATTAGTAGCGTAATAATCATCCACAAACCAGTGGTGATGCGGGCTGCATCGTGCAAAGGCAATATGGGATTTAAAAATTTTGCGACTATTGCGGCACTTAAATAATACAGCGGTGGGTTGATGATTTCAATGTTGCTGGCGGAGGTTGGTGCAATTAAATTACCAGTATCGAGTATGGTTTTAATCGTGCTGATGGAGTGCGATTCGTAAGGCTTCCAAGGGCTATGGCCAATTAAGCCCATTAATAGCCAAACGGCGCATAGTACAAGCAACAAATGCGTTTTAGCCCGCTCACCCACTTTTGCGCGGGGAGTGGACATATTGCCTTGCCAATCGTGATCTAAATCAAAACGCATTTTTTTGCTGAATTATTTCGTTAATAGTAGTTTAACATTGCGAGTACTTAAGAAATAAATTGGAAAATAAAAAAGGCAGCTAAGCTGCCTTTTTTGTCAAAAATATGGCGATAATGTAAATTACATGCCGTATTTTTGTTTAAATTTCTCTACACGGCCAGCCGTGTCTAATATTTTTTGTTTGCCTGTGTAAAAAGGATGGCAAAGAGAACACACCTCAATACTCATGTCGCGACCATGCGTAGAGCGTGTTTTGAACTTGTTACCACAACTACAAGTCACGTTGATTTCAGGGTAGTTTGGGTGTGTTTCAGCTTTCATGCTTTTCTTTCTATGTTAAGCAGTTGCAATAAGCCAAGCATTATGAATTAAATTAGCTAATATAGCAATAAGTTCATGGTATTAAAGGCTTAAAGTAACTTGGCATAATAAATGCTTTTGTTAACTTGTAAGACTTTTAATATGATCTAACACAATAAAATAAATAGTAGGAAAGGAAAGGAAATGGAAAATACAAACTGCGACGCATGTTATAAGGCTTTCAATGATTTATGTGAAGAGTTAAGCAGCTCTGAGTTAGTCGCTTCAGAAGAGTTTCAGTATTGGATGTTTGAGCGCGGATACAAGGCAGCACTTGAGACATTTGCTAATGTGCAGAAAGTGGATACTCAATTTTTAGATGCTGCGTGGTCCACTCAGCCATCATTAGAGCAATACTTAGCGGCGCATTAGCCTCATTTATTTAAAGCGTAAATTTACTTAACATTTGTTTACAGCATGGCGTTTAAAGCCCGCTTATACTAACTGTATTGGATAATTAAATCCAGAAAACAGAGGTTGAGTATGAACGATTATGATGTAAATGCATGTATGAGTGCTTTTGGCAGATTTTGCGATGAGGTAGAAGGTAATAAATTAGTCAGCATTGATGACTGCCAATATTGGATGTTTGAGCGTGGTTACAAAGCCGCAATGGCAGAGATGATTAAGACGATTGAAGCTGGTCAACTAGAAAAATCACCTTTACAACTGCTGCAAGCAGTCGCTAGCAAGCAAGCGCTACATTAGCAATAACCTGTTATTTAACAGTATTGTTGGCGTTTGGCAGCTAGTTAGGCCTAGCAAAACCAGCTTAGCCTCGGCGCATACTGTCAAAAAAGTCAGCATTATTTTTGGTGGCTTTGATTTTATCTAGTAAGAATTCCATCGCTTCTAAATCATCCATTGGGTAAAGCAATTTACGCAGCACCCATATTTTTTGTAGCACGTCTTTTTCGATGAGCAGTTCCTCTTTCCGCGTACCCGATTTGTTCACGTTAATCGCTGGATACAGACGTTTTTCAGCCATTTTACGGTCAAGGTGAATTTCCATATTGCCCGTACCTTTAAATTCCTCGTAAATTACATCATCCATGCGTGAGCCAGTATCCACAAGGGCTGTGGCGATGATGGTGAGAGAACCGCCTTCTTCAATATTACGTGCCGCGCCGAAAAATCTTTTTGGTTTTTGCAGCGCATTTGCATCCACACCACCTGTCAGCACCTTGCCTGAAGAAGGAATGACCGTGTTATAAGCGCGCGCTAAGCGGGTAATCGAATCCAATAAAATTACTACATCCTTTTTATGCTCAACCAAGCGCTTGGCTTTTTCTAACACCATTTCAGCCACTTGTACATGGCGTGTTGCGGGTTCGTCAAAGGTTGAGGCAACTACTTCGCCTTTTACCGAGCGTGTCATTTCGGTCACTTCTTCTGGTCGTTCATCAATCAGCAAAACAATCAAAATCACGTCAGGATGATTGGCAGTAATCGCGTGTGCGATATTTTGCATCATCACGGTTTTGCCGCTTTTAGGGCTAGCGACTAGCAAGCCACGCTGACCGCGACCAATAGGCGCAATCATATCAATTACGCGGCTGGTGATATTTTCTTCACCGCGAATATCGCGTTCTAATATTAAGGGGATGGTTGGGAATAGTGGCGTTAAATTTTCGAATAAAATTTTATGCTTAGAATTTTCTGGCGCCTCGTCGTTCACCATATCTACTTTTACCAGCGCAAAGTAACGCTCTCCATCTTTCGGCGTGCGAATTTCGCCTTGAATGCTATCGCCTGTGTGCAGGTTAAAACGGCGAATTTGCGATGGCGATACGTAAATATCATCGGTTCCTGCTAGGTATGACGTATCGGGTGAGCGCAAAAATCCAAAGCCATCTTGCAACACCTCTAGCGTGCCATCGCCAAATATGCTGTCACCTTTTTTTGCTTTGTGCTTAAGAATAGCAAAAACCAAATCTTGCTTGCGCATACGACTGGCATTTTCAATTTCATCGGCAATGGCCATATCGACTAATTCGGTTACTGGAAGATGTTTTAGATCGGATAGACGCATGTGATAACTCGCTAGAAGGGAAGTACAAGAGAAATTAGAAGGTTTTAAAGAAACTGACTTTTATTAAAAGCCAGCCCAGGTAAAGTACTATCAATATTAAAACTATAAATTACTATCTATAAATGCTGTTAATTGAGATTTAGATAACGCGCCTACTTTGGTGGCCTCTACGTTACCATTTTTAAATAACATTAATGTGGGAATGCCACGAATACCATATTTAGGTGGTGTTTGTTGATTATCATCAATGTTGAGCTTTGCCACTTTTAAGCGACCAGCGTATTCTTTTGAGATGTCATCTAAAATTGGCGCAATCATTTTGCATGGCCCGCACCATTCTGCCCAATAATCTACTAAAACGGGTAGTTGCGATTGTAATACTTCTTTCTCAAAAACAGCATCGCTTAAATGGGTAATATGTTCGCTCATTGTGACCTCAAATTTGAAATTTTATGAATTGCCAAGCTAATGAATTGCTAAGTTTATGAATTGCCAAGCGTTACAGAGTGGATAAATTTATGCAACAGCTCAAACGCTAAATCAATATTTATTTGTTTGGTGAAGTTCAGGTTATGACATTTAACATCAAACAAATATTAGTATAACAACATCGATTACGTTATATCAAGCTGAATTGAAAGCGCTCAAATCGAGTTGTGCGCTCTATCAATTGATTAATAATTATTTTACTAGGTTTGCCACTGTCATTGCAATCTAAAGTGTCACCTAATTTGCAAAATCCACGTGCAGTAATAATGCTGGCAGCTTGTTTAAGCCCAGTTAGCTCAGGCAAAAATAAGGCTTCACCTTCTAATGCATTATTACCAAGTTTTGCGGTAATGGCAGTCGCACTAGGAGAAATAAGCTCTAGTCCAATGTCAAGCTGATTTAAATCGTTTACATTGGCCCAACGCAACACCGCCAGCTCCCATAAGGTACTTTTACTATTTTTCATCGCAATTACATCACCAATACGCGCAGAGGCCTGAGATGAGTTGAATTTGCGTAACGCATAGCCACCTGCACTCACGTTTAAAACTTGCCAGCGAGAAGGCTTTATTGCGCCAGCAGCGTTGGTGGCATTTAAAAAGGTATTGCCACCCTCATGAATTAAATGATGCGAAGCAATTAAACCAATGCCTAGCTCTATACCATCGCTTTTTTTGGTTCTAGAAAATACGCGGTGTGGTACTTTACCAAAATTTTTAATCAGGCGTGTGAGCAAGTCTTCGTAATGGCTTTCTAGTGCGTTTACGGGCAAGTTACCATCATTAGGAATAATGCCAGTTTGTAATGATTTAACGTGCTGATGAATTTTTCGCGCCAAGCCTAGCGTTAATAGCAGTATGTCAGTTTTACTATCTGGCACATCTCGATTTTTTGCAAACGAGGTAGGTGGCTTGTCACTATCAAGCGCTATCAAAAATACACCTGCTGTGTTCTCTATCAATCCTAAAGATCGCAGTTCGGCTTGAGCGGCAACATTTGATAAGTAAGCATCCACTTTTAAAATATCTGAATTAGCTAAATGTTGCGGATCGGCCAAGGCCATTAATAATACTTGCGTATAAACCAAATTAACAGATCTTACGTTATTAGCCGCAAGTTGCTCAGTTACAGCTAGTTTTTCAGCCGATTGTTGTATCGCGCAGAAATATAATTGATGTAATTCAGACCACAAGTTAGCAGGTGGCGCACGATAGCCAAGATGGTGTACTAGAGCAATTTCTTTAAGTGCATGAATAGCTCGCTGCACAACTAGTGCGGTGGATTTTCCGCTGTTTAAGTTTAATAATTTGTTTTGCAAATCTACTAATGCAAACTTATAACCAAATGCAAACTCTTGCCATAAATGCATTGCTGCGTCTGCAAAAGCTTGCTCATTTTTACTAATAGGCAGACTGGCATTACTAAAATGGGGTATTAAATCTTGATAAATTTGAATTGCGCTTGGTCGATACAGCTCTAATGCGTTAATGCGATTTGTAAAAGCCACTTTTTGGCTGTTTAAAATTTGCAATTCGTCTATTAAATCGTTTGCAGCGGTTATAGGGTCGCCAAACGGCAGCCTTTGGATAAATTCGTTAATTTTGTTCGAGCGGGTTTCAGCCAACAAAATTGGGTTATCATCTAAACTTGGTAGTTTAAGGCTAAGCGGCATACTCACTCCAACAGGAATACACTATATTAGTGTGTAATTCTAAATTTGTCACTTTTTTGCTTATTTTTTAATAATATATACTGGGCTATATAAATTTATGTTGTATAAAAAATCATTTCTACTGACTTTGCTCCTAGTAAGCATGTTAAGCCTACATACTATTGCTTTCGCTGCGAGCAATTTTGCACTAACTGACACTGCCGGCAAAAAGCATACACTGTCACAATATAAAGGCAAATGGGTGATTGTGAATTACTGGGCGACTTGGTGCCCACCTTGTTTAGAGGAGGTGCCAGATTTAGTGGCTTTGTACGATAGTCGCAAAAACAAAGATGTGATGATGTTTGGCATTGTATTTGATTTTCAAAGTGCAAAAGATGTGGCTGAGTACGTGGATGATATGCTGATGTCATACCCAATTATTTTGGGCGATGACGAAGTGGTTAGTCAAATTGGTCAAGCTGATGTGCTACCTACCACCTTTATTTATAACCCTAGCGGTAAACTGGTTAAGACCAAGCACGGCAAGGTGACTAAGCAGTATTTAGAAGCTGTTATTGCTAAAGAGGCGAAATGAACGAGTGAAAATTAAGTTAGTAAACGGTAAGTCATCTAACAGGCAAGGCGATGCTATTGCCTGCTTCGTCTAACACATTTAACTGATTTTCATCGACAAAATGCATGAGCTGTTCGAAGCCTTCAGGGTTAGTGTCTTTCAGCTGCATATCAACCGCCAAACAGCGCGCGCCGTTCACGACCTCTGGTCGCAGGTAAGGTGAATAACGTAATTTACGATTCTCACCAAAGGTAGCAAAAGTGCTACACATGCGATCCACCCAGTCGCTCGGGCGAAATGGCTTGCCCTCGCGGGTTAAGCCTTGAATGATGATTTCTACAGTTTTGCTAGCAGGTTTATTATTGGTCATGCTTGCTTTCTAATTGATATACTCAAAAACTTTAACTACCTTGTCCACGCCATCGGTGTTGCGCGCGATTTCTGCCGCCGCATCGGCCTCAGTTTTATTCACAATACCTAACAAATACACCACACTATTCTCCGTCACAATTTTAACGAGATTGGCTGGAAACTGATTCTCTGTCACAAATTTTGTTTTTACTTTAGACGTTAAATAAGTATCATTGCTGCGTGAGCTGATGGATGTTTTTGGCCCAACTGCAATCTCGTTAGTGATTGCGCGTACATTTTGAATGCTCTTTACGAAGGCCTCAGCGCTTGCTTTAGCTGCTTCGTCAGGCACTTCGCCAGTCAGCAGTACATTGCGATTGTAGCTTGTCACATTCACATGCGCGTTTTCGCCCAGGGTGGTTTCCATATACTTAACGGCTTTAAGCTCGATATTTTCATCTTCCACAAAAATACCAGAAGTGCGTCTATCGGCTGCAACTGCGCCACCAGCGGCCGCGCCGCCAACTACTACAGGCACACAAGCACTTAATTGAGCGGCTAGGCCAGTTGCAACAGCAGTTGCAAAAAATAATTTGATGACGCGTTGTTTATTCACTAAAAGCATGTATGACTCCTTAATTATTGAGGTCAATTAAAAATGTAAATATCGTAATTTTGAAAAATGATACGCCATTTATGTTTCAAAAGCATTACGAATCCATTCAATGCTATTGATGTCGGCCTTATTCATTAAAATCGCATCAAAACGGCAAGCGGTTTGGCCTTGATTTTTAACATGTTGTTGCAAATAATGTTGCGCGGTTAAAATTAATTTTTGCTGCTTTTGCGGCGTAATACTAGCTGCCGCGCCACCAAATAGGCTGTTGCTTCTTAGCTTAACCTCAACAAATACAAGGGTTTTAGCCTCCATCATCACTAAATCAATTTCGCCAAAACGACAGTGGTAGTTTTGCATTAACAGCTTAAGGCCGTGATTAGCCAAAAAAGTTGCCGCTAATTTTTCTGCTTCCAAGCCAGCATTGTTCTGATTTATTTTCATAGGCGTTTATTTAGTAGGATAGTTGCAGGCTTTGGCTTAAAATCTTATTAATGAAGATACCAGGCATATTATATGTGGTAGCCACGCCAATCGGCAATTTAGGCGATATTACACTGCGTGCGATTGAAACGTTAAAAATAGTAGATGCGATTGCCGCTGAAGATACGCGCCATACTTCGGGCCTATTGTCGCATTTTGGCATTAGTAAAAAGTTAATTGCCGTACATGAACATAACGAGCAGCAATCCGCCGAAAAGCTAGTGTTAGCCTTAAAAAACGGCGAAAATGTTGCGCTAGTCACCGATGCAGGTACCCCAGCGGTGAGCGATCCAGGCGCAATTGTAGTAAAAGTGGTGCGCGATGCGGGCATTAAAGTTGTACCTATACCAGGTGTAAGCGCCGTGGTTGCTGCCTTGTCGGCTAGTGGCATCATGCAAAATGGATTTTACTTTCACGGCTTTTTACCCGCCAGCGGCGCAGCTAGGCGTAAACAACTTGAAGCCTTAAAAGCACAAACCGTAACTTTAGTTTTTTACGAAGCGCCGCACAGAATCATTGAAAGCGTTGAGGATATTGCAAAAGTATTAGGTGAAAATCGCCAAATTACGTTTTGCCGCGAACTCACCAAGACATTTGAAACAATTTATACCTGCCCTGCAATCCGCGCCAGTGCTTGGTTGCAGGCTGATGCAAATCAACAGCGTGGTGAGTTTGTTTTGCTTGTAGAAGCCGCGCCAATTGTAGAGTTACAAGAAATCAGCGAAGAGACGCAGCGTGTATTAAAATGCTTGCTGGCAGAATTGCCGCTTAAACAAGCGGTTGCTTTGGCGACAGAAATTACCCAACTTAAAAAAAATGACCTTTATGAATTTGCTTTAAAGCTAAAAAATGACAAATAAGCTTACAGATACTTTGACCCTAACCCGCCCAGATGATTGGCACTTGCATTTACGCGATGGCGCTGCGCTTAAAGCGGTGCTGCCTGATACTGCACGGCAGTTCGCACGCGCGATTGTGATGCCAAACTTACGTCCACCTGTGACGACGGTTGAATTGGCGCTGTCTTATCGGCAACGCATTATGGATGCGCTTCCAGAAGGTGCAAATTTTGAGCCTTTGATGACGTTATATTTAACCGATAACACTAGCGCGGCCGAAGTAAAAAAAGCCAAAGCCAGTGGTGTGATTCACGGCGTAAAGCTTTACCCCGCAGGCGCGACGACCAATTCTGATGCGGGTGTTTCGGATTTAGCTAAATGTACATCTGCCTTAGAAGCCATGCAGGACGTGGGTATGCCGTTACTCGTACACGCGGAAGTGACTGATAGCAATGTGGATGTGTTTGATCGGGAGCGCGTATTTATTGAGCGCAATATGATTGCACTGTTAAAAAAATTTCCCGCGTTAAAGGTGATTTTTGAGCATATTACGACTAAAGATGCGGCAGATTTTGTGATGGAATCGTCGAGTAATGTGGCTGCAACGATTACCGCGCATCACTTACTCATGAACCGTAATGATATGTTTAAAGGTGGTATTCAGCCGCATCATTATTGTTTACCTATATTAAAGCGTGAAGAACATCGTGTGGCGCTAGTGAAAGCGGCAATTTCAGGCAATGCTAAATACTTTTTAGGCACGGATAGTGCCCCGCACGCCAAGCACACTAAAGAAGCGGCTTGTGGCTGCGCGGGCATCTACACTGCACATGCGGCGATAGAGCTATATACCGAGGTGTTTGAGAACGCAAATGCGTTGGATAAATTAGAAGGATTTGCCAGTTTTTATGGCGCAGATTTTTATGGCTTGCCACGAAATGCCGAAAAAATCACGCTAGTGAAAAAAAGTTGGCTTGTGCCAAAGGAACTGCCGATGGGCGATGAAAGTCTTGTTCCACTCAGGGCTGGTCAGCAAGTACACTGGAAGTTGATCTAAATTCACAACATGCGTACACAGCTATATTGTAGGCATTTAATTCACCTTTTTTTCTGTGTTAAAATAGCATTGAAGCTAGCTAGACAGTCGCCGTTACACTTGTGTGAGGGAGGAAAGTCCGGGCTGCACAGAGCAAGATGACGGCTAACGGCCGTACGCAGCAACTTTTAGTTGTAAAGCTAAAGGCCAAGGCGAGGAATAGGGCCACAGAGACGAGCGTATTTAGTTACGGTGAAACGCGGTAACCTCCATCTGCAGCAAGACCAAATAGGCTGGCAATAGGCGTGGCTCGCGCTGCCAGCGGGTAGGTTGCTTGAGCG
>JANMOP010000042.1:0-8996 GCA_031369365.1 Methylotenera sp. | reverse complement strand
ATTACGTTATCAGCTGATTGACACCGATGCCAATGGTAGTCTGGATTCCACTTTGGTAAGAGGTAATGTGAATGCGGCTCTTGGGGCAGATTTTGAAGTCTTGCTACAGGGCGTAACTACAGCAATATTAGCCACTGATATTATCTTATAGTGTTTTTTATAAAATTGTAGCAAAATTTCCCCGCTAAAAATGCGGGGTTTTTTTGTAATATACTCATTTGAGCTATTGCGTAAAACATGACTAATGGGCGACTATATCGACTAGGCAATAACGATAACAATGGGAGTGCAGTAGCACATGTTAAACAATTTTAAGTTACCTCAAGGCGAATTAGCCGAGGCCATTAATAGTTTTAAATCTGCGTTTAAAACCGTCGCAGTTTTTAGTGCCATTATTAATTTGATGATGCTTGTGCCATCGCTGTATATGTTGCAAGTGTACGATCGTGTGCTGGCAAGCCGCAATGAAACTACCTTGCTGCTGCTTACTATAATGGTTGTTGCCGCTTTTATTTTGATGAGTGCGCTGGAGTTCGTGCGTAGCTTTGTACTAATTCGCGTTGCTTCTCAGCTAGATATGAAACTGAATCAACGTGTTTACACCGCCTCATTTGAGCAAAACTTGAAGCGCGCGGGCGGCAATGCAGGCCAAGCTTTGCAAGATTTAACCAATGTGCGCCAGTTTTTAAGTGGCAATGCCTTATTCGCGTTTTTCGATGCACCTTGGTTTCCCATTTATTTAATCATCATTTTCATGATACATCCGTATCTTGGTATTTTTGCGCTATGTGGCACTTTTATACACATGGGTTTGGCTATTTGGAACGAAAAAGCCACTAAAAAACCACTGTCAGAAGCCAACTCAATGGCGGTAAATGCCAGTAATTTAGCCACTAATAATTTACGCAACGCCGAAGTAATCGAGGCCATGGGCATGTTGCCTAACTTTACCAAGCGTTGGTTTGGTTTACATGCCAAGTTTTTAAACCTGCAAGCAGAAGCCAGCGAAAAGGCGGGCATTATTGCCGCCGCCACCAAGTTTGTGCGTGTAACTTTGCAATCGCTTATTTTAGGTTTTGCGGCATTGCTGGTGTTAGATGGCAAGATTACCCCAGGCATGATGATTGTGTGCACTATATTGATGGGGCGTGCGCTTAACCCTGTAGAACAAGTAATTGGTGTTTGGCGCGGCTGGAACAGTACCAAAAGCGCTTACAGCCGTTTAAATGAGCTGCTGGTAGCCAATCCACAGCGTATTAGTAGCATGTCACTTCCCAAACCTATCGGCATGCTTTCGGTGGAAAATGTGACCGCAATCCCGCCAGGCTCAAACAAACCAGCACTTAGTAACCTGACTTTTGCCATATCTCCAGGCGATGTGCTGGGCGTTGTAGGACCGAGCGGTGCAGGCAAATCAACGCTGGCGCGGGTGATTGTAGGTATTTGGCCTTCGGTAGCTGGTAAAGTGCGCTTAGATGGTGCAGATATATTTCAATGGAACAAGGCAGAGCTTGGCCCAAGCATAGGCTATTTACCGCAAGATGTGGAGCTGTTCGGCGGTACGGTAAGCGAGAATATTGCACGTTTTGGTGAAGTGGATGCCGAAAAAGTTGTGATGGCGGCTAAACGTGCTGGTGTACACGAGATGATTTTGTATTTTCCTAAAGGTTACGATACGCCGCTAGGGGATGGCGGTGCTGGCTTGTCTGGTGGGCAAAAGCAGCGCTTAGGTTTAGCGCGGGCGATGTACGATGATCCCTCTTTTATTGTATTGGATGAGCCGAATTCTAATCTAGATGAAGTAGGCGAGCAGGCATTAATTGCCGCCGTGCAAGATTTGCGTCAGCGCGGCAAAACTATCGTCATGATTACGCATAGAGCCAGTACATTAGCCGTTACCAATAAATTATTAGTGTTAAAAGATGGTGTGGCACAAATGTTTGGGTTGACTAGAGAAGTGATGGAAAGCTTGAGTAAATTAAATCAACAACAAATTAAGCAAGCGCAGCAGCCAGCTGCAGAGGCAGGCAATACAACAACTACAAGCACTACGATAAACAATAGCACCGTAATTGAGGCAAATACTGTAAATGAAGCTAGTAATGATACAGAAAGCACCAAAGAAGTTGAACAAATAGAGGATGCCTCGCATGCAGACGTAAAGCGAACCTCTGCTGCTAAGAAAACCAACGAAAATAATAAATCAAAACAAAGTGTTGCGGAATAATTAATGCCTAAACTAAATATAAGTATTACTATTTATTGCCATCAATTAAATCTCTTAGGAGCAAACTAATCATGGCGCAGTCAGAAAGTAGTATCCAACTTTATAAAGACCCTAGTGCTACTGATATTGCTGCATCCAGCATCGATACTGATTTAACAAAATACATTCGCCTTGGTTGGTGGATAGTAATTGGCGGCCTCGGCAGCTTTATAGTTTGGGCTTCCCTTGCTCCGTTGGATAAAGGTGTGCCGCTTACTGGCACTGTAGCCGTTGCAACTAGTAAAAAAGCCATTCAGCACGAAACAGGTGGCACAGTAGAAGCCATTCTCGTGAAAGAGGCTGATGTTGTAAAAGCTGGAGATGTACTGGTGCGCATGAACAACGTTCAGGCTGGTGCAGATGCTGAAACGGCGCGCGTGCAATATATTGCGGCGCGCACCATGCAAGCCAGATTAGAAGCAGAGCGAGATGGCAAAAAGAGTGTGGCGTTACCCAAGGAATTTGCGAATGAAAAAATGGATGAGCGCGTATTGGAAAATATTAAGCTACAAAAACAGATTTCTAGCTCGCGTCAGGCCGCTATAAGCAGTGAATTATCTGCGATTGATGAAAATATTGCGGGTTTAGTCTCGCAAATGCAAGGCTTGGAAGAATCTGTAGCCAGTAAGCGTGAGCAAAAAGCACTTATTAACGAGCAATTAGTAGGCATGCGCGACTTAGCTAAAGAGGGTTATATGGCGACCAATCGTGTGCTGGAAACAGAGCAAACTTTGGCTGGCATTAACGCAGATATTTCGGCAGATATGGGCAATATTGGTCGCGCAAATCGTCAAGTTGCTGAATTAAAGTTGCAAAAAATACAACGCAATCAAGAATATCAAAAAGAGGTCAGAACGCAGTTGTCGGATGCACAAAAACAGGCTGATGCCTTACAAAACCAGTTGAAAGGCTTAGATAGAAATGTGCAAAACATAGAAATTAAAGCGCCAGTTGCAGGCACGGTAGTAGGGTTAAGTGTGTTCACTAAAGGCGCAGTTGTAGCACCTGGCTTTACGCTGATGGATATAGTGCCAGTGGAAGACAGCTTAGTGGTTGAAGGCCAATTACCCGTGCATTTGGTGGATAAAGTTTATCCTGGATTACCAGTAAATTTGATATTTACTGCATTTAACCAAAACAAAACACCGCATATTCCTGGCGAAGTGGTGAATGTATCTGCGGATAGGTTTATAGAAGAGCAAACAGGTCAACCTTATTACAAAGTGACCAGTAAAGTTGCGCCAGAGGGCGTTAAGATGATTTATAATCTAAAAATTCGCCCTGGTATGCCAGTGGATATGTTTGTTAAAACAGGCGAACGTACGATGATGAATTATTTGCTAAGGCCGATATTAGATCATCTTAAACTTTCGATGTCTGAGGAATAAAGTGTGCAAAATATAAAATTGAAGCGATTAACAAGTCGTTTACCGCTCATCTATTTTTTTACTGCGTTTTCTTATATTGATAATGCAAGCGCTTTGGGCTTGTTAGAAGCCTACGAAGCGGCATTGGCAAACGACAGTGTTTATCGCGCTGCCTTACATGAAAACGAGGCTGGGCAACAATTTAAAATTATAGGCCGCGCTAATCTGTTGCCTAATATCTCGGCAAATTATGCCTTTAACCGAAATAATTCCGACATTACGTTTACAGGCAATAGTATTTCACGTAATGAAACTAGAAATTACAATAGTGAAAATGGCGCCATTCAGTTGCGTCAGCCACTTATCAATTTAGAAAGTTGGGCGCGCTATCGTCAGGGAAGTCTACAAACGACATTAAGTGATAAGCAATTTGCAGTACGCAAACAAGAGTTAATAAAACGCTTTTTTGGCCTTTATGCTAACGCAAATTACGCTGAGGACTTACTGGATTTATCTATCGCAGAGCGTGACGCTTATAAAAACCAAGAGCAAGCCAACAAGCTCATGGCGGTGCGAGGTGAGGGTACTAAAACAGCATTAATTGAATCACAGGCAAAATTAAGCTTATCTGAGGCGCAAATTATCGAATCGCAAGACGGCGTTGCCGATGGCCGTAATGCCTTGGCAGCCATGCTGGGTAAAGAGGTAACCAACTTAGATGCGCTTTCTGAAAATTTTAATGTGCAGCCACCAGAACAGTCTGATTATGAAGCTTGGAAAAGCACTGCGCTAGAAAACAACCCAGAGATAGCCGCACAGCGTGAGAGTATTGAATTGGCGTATCAAGATATTCGGCGTAACCGAGCAGGCCACGCGCCTCGATTAGATGCGGTTGCTAGCATCAGTAAAAGTAAATCAGATAGCACCGCTACATTCAATCAAGAAATTGACAATAGAAGTATCGGTTTACAGCTAAATATCCCAATTTATTCTGGGGGTTCTGTAAGCGCATTAACCATTCAAGCTGAGGCTAATCATAAAAAAGCGCAAGATGATTTGCAAACAAAAATCAATGAGGTTTTAGTGGATTTGCGTAAACAACATAATACGGTGTTAAGTAGCGCACTTAAGATAGACGCGCTTAAGCAATCAGTTTCAGCAGCAGAGTTATTGGTGACGGCAACAAAAAAAAGTTTGATTGGCGGTGTACGCACTAATTTAGATGTGCTAGATGCGCGCAGGCAATTATTTGAAGCGAAACGCGATTTATCATTAGCGCGTTACAATTATTTGGTGGCTTATGTTAATTTGAAAAAAGCCGCAGGTACTTTAACAGTGGCTGATTTGGAAAAAATCGCACCTAACTTTACTCCGCATACGCGCACAGCGATGGGTGATTAAATCGCATTAAGTCGTTATAACGCATAGCGTTTTTAATAACAAAAAACCTACAGATGTAGGTTTTTTATTTTTTGTCATAAAAGTTAAGCTCATAATTTGCTATAATAGCAGGCTGCATTCTTCTATGGTCAGCACAAAAATCTCAGTATGAAAACCACCAGCAAAATTACCACCAAAACTATTCAATCTAAAAATTTACCTATAGATAAGTTTTTGCCAAAACTTACCCCAGTAAAGCAAGCGTTACAAAACCACCTCGTATTCTCCAGCTTTAAAACCAGTGCGGCTGCCACGCCACGTGATTGGTATGATGTGTCTGCTTACACGGTACGCGATCATGTAGTAGAGCGCTGGATAAAGACAGCGGAATCTTATTCCGAGCGTGATCCAAAACGCCTATATTACTTGTCATTGGAGTTTTTAATTGGTCGCATGCTCACTAATGCTGCACTTAATTTAAACATGAAAGATGAATTAAGTGATGGTTTAAGCGCATTGGGACACAGTTTAGAAAATGTTGTAGAAAAGGAAAGTGATGCCGCGCTTGGTAATGGTGGTTTAGGCCGCTTGGCAGCATGTTTCTTAGATTCAATGGCGACGATGGATATTCCTGCAACAGGTTATGGCATTCGTTATGAGTACGGCATGTTTAAACAAAGCATAGAGCAGGGTCAGCAGATTGAAAACCCTGACACTTGGTTACGCTATGGCAATATATGGGAATTTCAACGCCCTGAGGTTACTTATAATATTAAATTTTATGGGCATGTAGTGCAGGCTTGTGAAAATGGCCAAACTACCAGCCAGTGGATGGATTCAGAGCATGTGGTAGCGATGGCATACGATGTGCCTGTGCCAGGCTATGGCACAGAAACTGTGAATAGTTTACGCTTGTGGTCTGCCAAAGCGGCACGCGAATTTGATTTGGGTCACTTTAATGAGGGCAACTATGAGCGCGCGGTAGAAGAGCGTAACGAAACCGAGAACATATCAAAAGTGCTATACCCGAATGATGCCTCGGCTTCAGGCAGAGAATTAAGGTTAAAGCAGCAATATTTCTTTGTTTCCGCTTCGATACAAGACATATTGCGCCGCTTTTTAAGCACTCATGATATCAAAACTCAAGCTGATTGGGCTTTGTTACCAGAAAAAATTGCCATTCAATTAAATGACACACACCCCTCTATTGGTGTGGCAGAAATGATGTATCAATTGGTAGATACGCACCAGTTAGATTGGGATTTCGCATGGAGTTTAGTCAATAAGATATTTGCTTATACTAACCACACGCTATTGCCAGAAGCCCTTGAGACTTGGTCTATCGAGCTTTTTGGTGCTTTGTTACCGCGCCATTTAGAAATTATTTATAATATTAACGCGCAATTTTTAAGCATGTTAAATCAGCAGTTTCCAGGGGATGTAGAGCTGGTAAAGCGCGTGTCGATTATTGATGAAACCAATGGCCGTCGCGTGCGTATGGCGCATTTGGCGGTGGTGGGCTCGCACACAGTAAATGGCGTTGCAGCCTTGCATAGTGAGTTATTAAAAACCACACTATTTGCTGATTTCCATAAAATTTATCCGACTAAATTCACCAATGTGACTAACGGCATCACGCCGCGCCGCTGGCTGAATCAGGCTAATCCACTATTGACTCACTTAATTAGTCAGGCGATTGGCGACGGCTTTCAAAAGGATTTAAAACAATTAGTAAAACTCACACCGCTTGCAGATGACAAAGATTTTCGCAAGGCATTTCGCGCTGTGAAGCAAGCCAATAAACAGCGTTTGGCCGACAAAATTGAATCACTCACTCATATTAAAATCAATCCAAATAGTTTGTTTGATGTGCAAATTAAGCGCATTCACGAATACAAGCGCCAATTACTCAATGTACTACATGTGATTACTTTGTATAACCGTATTAAAAATGGTGAAAAAAACATGACGCCGCGCACCGTGATATTTGGCGGCAAGGCCGCGCCTGGTTATTGGATGGCCAAGCAAATTATTCGCTTAATTAACGATGTAGCGGAGATGGTGAATAATGACCCTGCCGTGGGTGATCAACTTAAAGTAGTGTTTTACCCTAATTACGACGTTTCTGCCGCAGAAATGCTATTCCCAGGCAGCGATTTGTCTGAGCAAATATCTACAGCAGGCACCGAGGCCAGCGGCACAGGCAACATGAAAATGGCGCTTAACGGCGCGCTTACCATAGGCACGCTGGACGGCGCGAATGTGGAAATTATGGAAGAAGTAGGAGGCGACAATATTTTCATCTTCGGCCTAACCACGCCGCAAGTAGCTGCAACTAAAGCTGCTGGCTATAATCCGCGTGATTTTTACAATAATAATGCCGCGTTAAAACAAGTATTAGATATGATAGGCAACGGCTTCTTCTCACCAGATGAACCAAATCGCTACCAAGCAATTGTTGATAATTTGCTCAAGAATGGTGACAATTACTTGCTATTGGCTGATTATGCCAGTTATATCGCCACCCAAGATGAAGTAGGACGCGTCTATCAAAACCAAGAAGAATGGAGCAGACGAGCGATTTTAAACGTTGCGCGCATGGCCAAATTTTCTAGTGATAGGACCATAGCCGAGTATGCAAACAATATTTGGCACGTAAAAAGCATGAACAAAACATGAAAAATAAAGCCTAAAAAATAAATGCTACAGTAATCATCTGTGCAAAGTAAAATTGTGTAAACCTTTATTTTAAGTCACCATTAAACTATTACAATAATCACATTGACTTTACAAGGGGATATGACACATGAAACGTTTATTGCCAGCTACAGTGCTTGCCTTATTTATTACGCAAGCAAATGCTTTAGATTTTGGCACGCTTAAAGAGGCGCTTAAATCCACTGGCAACACTAGTGCTGCATCCCCCGCAAGCACTGGCGCAGGCGTCAGCAGCCTAAGTAGCGATGAAGCCAGTAGCGGTCTTAAAGAGGCGCTTACGCAAGGCGTAGGTAAGGAAGTTGCCACCTTGGGCGCGGCAGATGGTTTTTTTGGTAACAAAGAAGTCAAAATCCCATTGCCAAAATCGCTTAAAAAAATTGAAAAAGGCATGAAGTTGATGGGCATGGGTAAACAATCTGATGAATTAGTGCTTAAAATGAACCGCGCCGCAGAAGCAGCCGTGCCAGAAGCCAAAGCTCTGCTTGTTGGTTCAATCAAACAAATGACACTTGCAGATGCCAAAGCCATCCTGACTGGCTCGCAAGATGCCGCCACACAATACTTTAAAAAAGCTACATCAGTGCAAATGGGCGAGAAGTTTTTGCCGATTGTGCAAAAAGCCACTGAGTATGTGCAGTTGGCATCGAGTTACAATAAATATGCTGAGATGGGTAGTAAGTTTGGCGTAGTAAAAAAAGAAGACGCTAATATTGAGCAATATGTGACCAATAAGGCACTTGATGGCGTTTATTTGATGATTGCCAAAGAAGAGGCGGCCATTCGCAAAAATCCGCTAGGCCAAGCCAGCAGCTTGCTTAAAAAGGTGTTTGGTTCGATTGGTAAATAACACTTAGGTATCTTGCAGATTTAGATACCTACAGATATAAAAAAGCTACTCAAATGAGTGGCTTTTTTAATAGGTAAATTATTTTTAACTAAATGTATTAAATATGATGTCCTGTAGACCAATATCCATGCGGCCTGCAGGGCATGTTATTTTTTTCGTATAAATTGCTTTGAATTGAATGGGTTAGCTAGCCTGACAATTGCGACTATTACCAACATGGCTGCTATATCAATCGAGTGACAACAACAAAATCTTTAATAAAAGCCATAAATGCTTTGACACAACATGCAAAATCTTGCTATAGTTTCATCTCTCGGCGGCATGTACGTCGAATCGGACGCGGGATGGAGCAGTCTGGCAGCTCGTCGGGCTCATAACCCGAAGGTCACAGGTTCAAATCCTGTTCCCGCAACCAATA
>JANMOP010000025.1:0-7250 GCA_031369365.1 Methylotenera sp. | reverse complement strand
AAACCTCTAACGTTTTCACCAATGCAAATCAGCGGCTGAGTTTCTTTTACTGCTCTTGCAAACTCAAAAAATAGTGTCCCTCTAGCATCTTCATAACCAAGCCTTTTACCTGCAAAAGAGAACGCTTGGCAGGGAAATCCGCCAGTTAAAACATCTACTTTGTCTTTATATTGTTTAAAATCTATTTGAGCAACATCACCCTCAACTACATTCCATTGTGGACGATTTACACGCAATGTTTGGCATGCATTTTTGTCAATTTCAGATAATAAAATATTATGAAGGCCTGCTTTTTCTAATCCTAGAGCAAGGCCACCCGCACCAGCAAACAACTCTACAGAACTATACTGTATTAACGGTGGCTCGTAAGGCTTCTCAATTTGTTCATCAAACAAAAAGCCAATACTTTTAAACTGTTTTAAGTCTTTGGCTTTGTAAACGCGGTAGTTGTTGATGGGATGTCTAATAGGTACAAGTTTTCCAGCCTTATCCCATCTACGAAGCGTCTCTTTAGTTGTACCGAGAGCATCAGCAACTTCTGATAAAGAATATAAATCTTTCATAAATAACCATGTGTAATGTTGTTAGCATGGTTATTTTATATGAGTTCATAAAAATATGTTTGGGTTTGTTTATGCCAGAATGGCAAAAAAATAGGAAGGCTATGCCCGATGAACCAATTAGAAAAAGATGAGATATTAGCAAAAGTAAAAATATGGTTTAGAACAGTCATTATTCCTAATCATGCTAAAAACATTAAAAAACTATCTAAACCCAAGATGTTTAATATCAATCCTTTTTTAACACCTTACTTGGCTGCTAATTTGCCTGGAGAACTTACGCCAGAGTCTGTAGCTAAAGCGTTAATCTACCCAAGGGTTTTAGGCTCTTCCATAACGACATCATTTGGTCAAAATATTCAGACATTTATTTCTACAGTTTTAAATTCCTATGGTTCAATCGTGCAAGGAATTGACTTAGAGTTTATTGACATTACTGATGGCAGAAAAAAATGGTGTCAGGCTAAACTAGGGCCAAATACTATCAATAAAGATGATGTGATTACTATTCATGACCACTTTAGAACCGCCAAAAATTTAGGAAAAACGAATGGCTTACCAGTTCAACAACATGATTTAATTGTTGGCATTTTGTATGGTGAAGTTACTCAGATTAGTAGCCATTATATAAAACTACGTGATACCCACGACTACCCACTGTATGTTGGTCAAGATTTTTGGTATCGACTAACAGGCGATGTTAATTTTTACGATGATTTGCAAAAAACTATCAATGAAGTTTCAACCGAAGCTAATAACTCAGATTTAATAGAAGGAATCATTGAAAAACTAGCTGCAACTAACGAAATTAAAAAAATTGCAGGCGTTAGTCTTTAAATGGATTAGGTTTAGGCTCATTTAAACTAACTTAGCCAAATACTGCAAATTAAGCCCCTCTACTTTAGGCTGCCATAAGTCTGATTTAGCAGGAAAATCTGCATACTCGCCTGTACGCTTGTAGCCAAGGCGCTCGTAAAACGCTATCAGCTCGTGCCGAATCGAAATCACTGCCATGTGAAAGCCCGCCACGCGCCACTCTCTTAGCGTAATCGCCTCTGCTGCTTTAATAAGCGATTTACCATGGCCTTTATTTTGCTGGGTGGGTTTAACAGCTATCATGCCAAAATGCACGGTATCTCTGCCTGCCAGCTCTTGCCACTCGCAACACATCGTGGCGATTATTTCGTCATTTAACACACCAATTAACATAAACGCATCTTTGCGTTTGATAATTTTGCCTATTTCTGCCGTGGTGGTGCGTAGGCCATCAAGAATATCTGCTTCAGTTGTCCAACCTTTGCGACTGCTCTCACCGCGATAAGCGGAGTTAATCAACTGCGCGACGGCCTCAGCATCTACCAGTTCGGCTTTGTAAAAATTTAGCATAAAGGTAATTTAAGCAGTTATTGAAACAGATTTATTTGTGATTAATTTTTGCACGACTAAACTCCCAATCATATCGCCCTGCACATTCACAGTAGTTCTAAGTGTATCTAGCAGCCTGTCAATTGGCAGCAAAATGGCAATCGCCTCCACAGGCAGGCCGACACTTTGCAGCACCATCACCATCGTCACCATGCCTGCGCTAGGTATGCCTGGCGCGCCTATTGCAGCGATCATAGCAGTAATAAATACTATCATTTGTTGGGTTAAATTAAGCTCTATGCCCACCAAATTGGCGATAAATAATGCCGCAGCGGCTTCATACAAAGCCGTACCATCCATAGTCACAGTGGCGCCCAGCGGCACCACAAAGCCCGCAATTTCTGGCTTAACGTGTAAATGTTGTGTGGTGCAGCGCATAGTCACGGGCAAGCTGGCACTGCTAGAGCTGGTAGCGAACGCGGTTACCAAAGCCTCGCGCGCGCCGCGCCAAAACCATAGCGGCGATTTGCCCGTAATTAAATACAGCAACAACGGCAATATCACCACACCGTGCAATAAAGTGGTGCCTACAACGACGGCAATAAATTTAGCCAGCGTGCCAAGCATGGCGGTATCTTGGGTGGCAACCAGCTTAATCAGCAAAGCGGCAATACCAAATGGCGCTAGCACCATTACCCAGCCCACAATACGCATGGTCAGTTCAAGGCCTTCTTGCAACAACGCGAGTATGTTTTTGTAGCGCTCGCCGCCCATCACTAGCGCAATGCCTAATATCAACGCAAATATCACCACCGCCATCACGTCACCTTTGGCTAAAGCCGCAAAAGGATTCATAAATAAACTATGCAAAAACTGTGCAAAAAACTCTGGCAAGGGTAACTGCTGCGCTTTAAAGTTGCCCATTGCATCGGCAAACATAGCAATTTGCAAGCCCGCGCCAGGCTTAAAATAATTGCTGGCCACCATGCCCAGTGTGATAGCAATAGCCATGGTGAACATAAAAAACACGAGAGTTGTTATCCAAACGCGGTGCATTTGTTGGTGTTGGCGCAAGTTGGCAATGCCCACGGTGATGCTGCAAAACACCAACGGGATTAAAATCATTTTAAGCAGATCAATAAACAGCGTGCCTATTAGGTTAGAGGCGTATAAGCTGCCTTTTACTAATTGGTTTTCTGCGCCAAGCGCATGAAAATACAAGCCAACCGCGACTCCAAATATTGCCGCGAGTAATATTTGGATGTTGAGGCTGGGGTGTTTCATGGAGACCTTTATAAACATACGAGACAATTAAATACCTATTTTTAGACTAAAAATATCAAACTACCGTCATTATGAGCGCAGCGAAGAATCCAGTTGCAATGCGAGCTAGTTTATGGATTCTTCGCTGCGCTCAGAATGACGGTTTTAGGAGTTTTACTCTTTTGTGGCTATTGGTTTCGCGACCTTAGGCTTTACTGCCTTAGGTTTAACCACTTTCTCAGCTTTTTCTTTTACGCTTTGTTCTTTCACCAGCTTAACCGCTTTTTGCTTAGCAGCCGCTTTTTTAGTGGCTAGTTTAGCTGCGCCTGCCTCACTAGTTTCAACTTCTTTGCTCATGGTTTGCTCAACAAATTCTTTAACAGTTTTTTTATCCGCCTCTTTTACAGGCATAGTTTTTACAGCTTCACCCTTACGCTCAAACACCGCTGCAAAAAATCCATCGGTGCCGTGCAAATGTGGGAAAAGATTTAAGTATCTTCCCGTATCAATGTTGATTTGTTGTTGCGCTAAAACTTCATTGGCAGGCACTAAACTAAAATCTGGGTTTGCGCTTAAAAATGCTTCTGCGATGGCTTCATTTTCGTCTCTAAGTAAACTACAGGTCGCGTAGATTAAGCGCCCTCCCGCTTTGGTGAGCTTGGCAGCGCGCGTTAAAATATTGGTTTGCTTCACGTTTAGTTCGGCAATATCTTGCTCTTCAAAGCGCCATTTAAGGTCGGGGTTGCGGCGCAACGTACCAAAACCGCTACACGGCGCATCCACTAAAACTCGGTCAAATTTGCCGTTTAGGCGTTTTAATTTTGGGTCATTTTCACTGCTAATTTGTTGCGCGTGCAGGTTGGATAAACCTGAGCGTTTTAAGCGTTTTCCCAAGCTTTGCAAGCGTCTTTCAGAGATATCAAAGGCATACAAGCGGCCTGTGTTTTTCATCAGCGCACCAATGGCCAGCGTTTTGCCGCCTGCGCCCGCACAAAAATCGGCCACCATTTGGCCGCGCTTGGGGGCGACTAAATACGCTAATAATTGGCTGCCTTCGTCTTGCACCTCAATATTTCCCGCTGTAAATAGCACGTGTTTGCTAATGTTCATGCGGCCTGGCATACGCAGGCCGATGGGCGAATGCGGGGTGAGTTCGATTTTATCTTCGTTATTAATATTCTCGGCCAACATTTTTTTTAAGGTATCTTCGCGATTAGCTTTAATGGTATTGACGCGTAAATCAAGGCTGGCTTGCTCGAACATGCTGCGACAAATCGTCAGTGCTTCTTTCTCGCCGTATTGTGCTAATAGCTTGGTCCACAGCCAATCGCGTACGTCCGCTTGCACCGCCAAGGGTAAATTCTCGGTAGATTTGGCTTTAATGGTGTGCGCCCACTCGGTTTGCTGCTCGCTCAATACGGGTTCTAGCTCGCGAATGCTTTTGCCCTGCACGCGCAACAACCAAGCCAATATGAGCTTACGCGCATCATCGGGGTCGTTTTCCTCGTTGGCGGTTACCGTGCTTAAATAACGCAAACGGCGCAGCACGCCATACACGCTCTCGGCCACAAAGGCGCGATCTTTAGTGCCTAAATCACGATTATTGCGAAAAAAATCGCTCAATTTGGTATCGGCGGGGCTGTTAAAATCGAGTATATTGGCCAACATGATGGCGGCTTGGCGGATTAAATTTGCGTTCATTATTTTGTCTTTATCTAAGTATATTACTGGTTTATAGTTGGGCGATTAGTATTAATGCGCGTTACCAGCATTTCGACCACATCGCCATTCTTTTCTATTTTACGGATTTTTACGGGAACATATTGATAATCTATTGCTAACCATAGCTCGGTTTTTTCATCTGATTCACCGCCACTATGCACAATATGCATGGTTTTAAGCTCCCCAAGTGCACTGGTGATGTTGACTTCGCCTTCAAAACTATAATCATAAACAGCTAGTTTTTTACCTGTGGCAATGGGAATTTGCATGGTTTGCAGCGGCGCTACAAACATAAATTGATACATAAAACTCAATAAATCTTGCGTGCCTTCGCCTAAATCTACTGCTTGCTCGCCCTTAGCCGTTTGTAATGTGGCTATTTTGTTAGGCCAATCAAAATTTGCGGTGCGGGTTTTATCAGCTTTATTACCAAACTGGTACACATACCTACTTGGCTGTAAGCCAGTTTTAATCAGTACACCCTCACTGGTTTGCAATAAATCAGGGAATATTAAAGCCGCTAAACCCCTGCCTTGTGTTAACCATTTAAGCTGGTAATTGTGGCCATCGATGAGATTATAGGTGATGGTGGCCTTACCCACTGCAGAACCATCTACTTTAGTGCGTACATCAAAATCTGTTTCTACATATTGGTAGGCGTTTTCGTTAATAACCAAACCTGCGTCCACTGGTTGCGATTCTGGTTCTGGCTCTGGTGGCGCGGGTTCTGGCTGTATTTGTGGAGGCGGCTCAACTGAAGGCGCGGGTTCTGGAGTAACTTTTGCAAGCACAGTTTCTGCTGGCTCACTAGGCTCAATAGTCTCTTCAACTACTGGCGGTGGTTCAACTGGTTTTTCTTTTTTGGGTGGTTTAGGTTTTGGTGGCTCTGGTATAGGTTCTGGCGCTACAATTTCCTCTGGCTCAGGCTTCTGTACCTCTTTTGGCATCTGCAATCTTGCCTCAATCACGTGCACTTCTTTTTTTAAGCTTGGTAGTGAAAAATCAAACCCACCAAACAATAACGCATGTAGCGCTATCGAAACACACAATGCAAGCACAAGCCGCTTGTAGCCTATGTCTCGCAATATCTCAGCCAGTTTATTCCACATGAATTTTTGTGAGTGTTTGCTCTAGCGTGGCACCATTTTCATCCAACTGGCTATAACGTAACAGCAGATAATGTTGATCTTGGGCTAACCAAAGTTGCTTTTTGCTTTCGTCTTCGGCTTTTGTGCTGACCAAATGCGTGGTTGCAAATTGCACATTGGCGGCATCCAGCATCACGCCACGCTTAGCAACCTTATATTGATATTGATTCAACTTTTTGCCTGTTGTTAGCGTCACATTCACTTGGTCTTTTAGTGGCGGTGTAAACATAAATTGGTAGGCATAACTGGCTAAATCTTGCGTGTTTTTTTCTAAAACTGCCGATTTTATTTCACCTTTTACTTGCATGTTAAGTGTGTTTTTTGCCCAATCAAAATCTGTAATTAGTGATTTTCTTCCACTATCACCCTGATGCAGCTCAAAATGCATGGGCTTTAAACCTAGGTTATTCACCTCACCCGCACTGGTGAGTTTACGCTCGCCAAATAAAGCATAAACGCCAATGCCTTTGGTAATAGATTCAATCTTGTATTGCTTACCATCTTGCGTGAATGTTTCTTTCACCGTGGCAAACGGCTTGCCATCGCGCGTTACCTCGTATTCCAGCTGAATAATTTTTGGCTGTGCAAATACTAAATTTGCACTTAAAAGCCAGAATAGAAGCAATAATTTCGTTAATTTCGACATGCGTTTCTTTCTTGAGTTTAGGCTTAAGTTTAAGCCCAGTGTAGGTAAAAAGCTTTTAACGCATTACAAAAAATTACGTTGTCGTTTTAAACGACGATTGTTGCCGCTTCACCCACCGCTTGTGTGCGAATTTTGCCTATTTCATACACGGTTTCACCATTGGCTTGCAGCAAGGCGATTGCTTGCACGGCGTGTTCTTTAGCCACAATCACCGCCATACCAATGCCGCAGTTAAAGGTTTTGTACATTTCACTATGCGTAATATTGCCTTCTGCTTGCAACCATTGAAATAATGGCGGCAGCTGCCAACTTTTTCCATTAATTTCAGCCGTTAAACCTGCTGGCAATACGCGTGGAATGTTCTCGGTAATGCCGCCGCCCGTAATGTGCGCCATGCCTTTTACTGGCAGCGCATCGATTAAATTAAGTAATGATTTCACATAAATTTTGGTCGGCGCCATGACTACGTCTTTAAATTTTTTGCCACCAAAGAATCCATTGGCATCTGATTCAAAATCGATACCAGAATTCGCAATGAGTTTACGA
>JANMOP010000012.1:0-10269 GCA_031369365.1 Methylotenera sp. | reverse complement strand
GATTGTGCATCTAAAGCTTTTAACCAACGATCAAGAGTTCCGTAGAACACTAAGTTTGAAGCGGTTGTTAAAGCACCACCCCAAGCAGAGAACTTCTCTTTGTTGTACCATACTTTTTTGTTAGTCATAGGATCATAAGCAGCAAAGCCACCCATCACACCGTCAGGACCAGCAAACATAGTCAAAGTAGCACCAACCCAAGGTTGACCAGCTGTGTATTTTGACTCAACTGGCTCGTATGTCATACATACGTGGTTAAGTGGTGAATACATTAAACCAGTTTTTGGTGAGTAAGCAGCTGGTTGTTGATCTTTAGTACCCAATGCAGCTGGGCAAACGCCTTTAGCATTGTAATCTTGGTGAGTTGAAGCTGAAGCTTCTTTTTGTGGCACGCCAGTTTTCAAATCAACACCAGTTGACCAGTTAACAAACGGATGTACTTTTTCTGCAGCAACTAATTTACCGTTACCAGCTACAAAAGTGTACGCAAAACCGTTACGGTCATGGTGCCAAGCGTATGTTTTACCACCTTTGTCAAACAAGATAACTTCGTTAATACCATCATAATCCCACTCATCGTGTGGAGTCATTTGATAGCCCCATTTAGCCATACCAGAATCCATATCACGTGCAAAAATAGTCATTGACCATTTATTGTCGCCTGGACGGACATCTGGATTCCAAACTGATGGGTTACCTGTTCCGTAATACACTAAGTTTGTACGTGCATCATACGGCCACCAGCCCCATGTAGAGCCACCACCATGTTGCCAACCATCTTTAACTGCTTGTGGTTTCAACCATGTACGTGTACCCAATTCTTTTTCGCCGATTTTGATTTCGCCAGCTTTAAGCGCTTCAAAAGAACCGCCTTGTTTGTTGCCACCATTGATGTCTTTGTAAACTGACAAAGCACTGTACTCTGGTGTATCTTTATTGAATCCATCACCAATCAACATTTCAGTATCTGGACCTGTTGAGTAGGCTTTCCATGCTAAAGAACCATCTTTTGCATTGTATGCAGCGATAAAGCAACGTACGCCGAACTCAGCACCTGAACAACCAGTTAAGATTTTGTCTTTAATTACGTGTGGTGCGTTAGTGTTAGTAGCGCCAACTTTTGGATCGTTAACTAATACTGACCATTGTTTAGCACCAGTTTTAGCGTCTAAAGCAACCAAGTTACCGTCATTTTGTTGCAAGTAGATTTTGCCATCGCCGAAACCAAGACCGCGGTTTACGTTATCGCAACATAAAACTGCTTGTACTGATGGATCTTGTTTAGGGAAATATTGCCAAGCGATTTTTTGATCGTTGTTTAAATCAAGTGCATATACATTGTTTGGGAATGCTGTATGTACATACATCATGTTACCAACAACGATTGGAGAACCTTCGTGACCACGGTTTACACCAGTTGCGAATGTCCAAGCAGCTTTAAGGTTTTTAACGTTACCTTTGTTGATTTGAGCCAATGCACTGTAGCCTTGGTTCGTGTGGTTGCCACGTGGGTGAGCCCAGTTGTTTGCATTTGCCATTGCTGCTTCTTGGTCTGCTGCTGCTGAAGCCATTATTGGCATAGCCAATGTAGCACCTGCAACTAAACCTAAAGCAAGCTTAATTGTATTAAATTTCATTTTTATCTCCAAAGTGATATTACTAAGGGTTAATTGAAAGTAAACTTCAATTTTGCAACTTTTACTTATGGTAATTATTACAAATTTAAAGCTAACTTTTCGCCACACTTTCATGTGCGAACTGCAATATAAAACAAGTAAATTTTAATTGCAACAGTTTAGTTACAATTTATTAACAAATGTTCAATATATTTTCAAAAAATTATCAAATTATTTTGTAACAAAATTTTATTAATGTAAAATAATCAATGAAATCAATTAGAAAGCATTAAATTAGATATGTACACTGCCACTTACAATTTGTATCCTGAAATCGAGCCTTTTAGCAAAAGCAGCTTAAAAGTAAGCAATTTGCATGAAGTTTATTATGAGGAATGTGGCAACCCTGCAGGCGCACCAGTAGTTTTTTTACATGGTGGTCCTGGTAGCGGATGTAATCCTACGCAGCGACGTTTTTTTGATGCAACACATTATCGTATTATTTTGCTAGATCAACGTGGTTGTGGTCGTAGCACGCCGCAAGGCGAAGTGGCTGAAAATACCACCGATGATTTACTGAATGATATAGAAACGTTGAGACAGCATTTGAATATCACCAAATGGCATGTATTTGGCGGCTCTTGGGGCAGTACTTTGGCGCTGTCTTACACTATAAAACATGCAGATCGAGTTATATCTTTGGTGTTGCGCGGTATTTTTCTTAGTCGTCCTGCCGAATTAGCTTGGTTTTTAGGTGGGGTTGAACAATTTTATCCTGATGTTTGGCATAACTTAACAAATCATTTGCCAGAAAACGAACAAAATGATGTGTTAAGTGCTTACTCAAAGCGTATATTTTCTGATGATGCCCAAGTGAATGTTCCCGCAGCCATTCAGTGGAATGCTTACGAATCGTCCATCATGCGCTTAAAGCCAGCAGAAGCTAGCGCAAGCACCACGCCTAAAACCCCTGAAGAGTTGCAAAAAGAGCGTCATATTGAGGTGGCGCGGGCGCGCGTTCAAATTCATTACATTCAACATCAATGCTTTATTAATGGCGCTGCCACATTACAGGCTGCAAAAAAGCTAAATGGGATCCCCACTGTGATTGTGCAAGGCCGTTATGATATGGTGTGTCCGCCGCAAACCGCGTGGGATCTATCTCGCGCCATGCCGCAAGCGGAGTTTGTGATGGTGCAAGACGCAGGGCATTCGGCGATGGAGGCTGGCATTACCAGTGCACTCATTGCGGCAACCGATAAATTTAAAGCTTTAAACTAAATATATAGCATGGCATTAATTGATCCCGAAAAACTTGCAAAAATTAAAAGTTTTGCAAAGCTTAAAAATTTAGCGCAGCACCCAGCGCTGAATAAATCAATTAATGCTTACGCCAAGCGCGAATACGCCACGCCGCTGTTTGTGCTGCGCGAGACTTTGGCTGGCTTCGGGCGTCATAATGTATTGGGCATGTCAGCTACTTTATCTTTTTATGCATTATTTGCCTTAATCCCTTTAGTGTTATTGATTTTCTTTTTACTCAGCCATTTGGTGTTTTCATCCGATTATGCCATCGTTAAATTAGCCATTCTCACGGGTAATTTGTTGCCAGAGTTAAGCAGTAAAATTATGGTAGAAGTTTATAGCGCCGCCCAAACTAAAGCGGCTTGGGGCGCGCTTGGTTTATTTGTATTGCTGTGGACCATCACGCCGCTGGCAGGTGCTATGCGCTCTGCGTTCTATAGCATAGCTTCAATGATAGAAGCGCCTTCTTACTTCAAGCGCAAATTTAAAGATGTGGTTTCTGTGCTTGGTATTTTGATTTTATTTTTTCTATTTACTTTTGCTGGGCTAATTATTGAAAAAAGCATTCGCTTTTTAGCGGTGCATTTATCTGTTACCGAGCTTAATTTGGTCGCTTCATTTGGCACGTTATTGCTGACAACACTGTTAATTAGCATATTTTACAAGGTGTTTTTTCCGATGCGGGTAGCCTTTGTGCACTTGTTGTTAGGCGCGCTATTAACGGCCTTGCTATGGTTATTTATGCGCCCTGCATTTGGCTTATTTTTATCGATTAACCAAAATTATGGTGCAATTTTTGGTAGCATGAAAACCATGTTTGTATCGATTACTTGGTTATATTTAAACTTTGCGGTGTTTTTGTTGGGCACTGTACTCATCGCCACCTTACGCAAAACAGATGTATTACTACTCAAACGTTTATTTAATGGCGCGCCCAATAAAAATAACTATATTGAGGCGTTGATGCGCCGTTACGGGCTGGTTTTGCATCAAGGTGAATATATTTTTGAGCGCGGCAATAGTGAGCGCAATCTGTATTATTTGGCAGAAGGTAGAGTTAATTTAAGTAATAACGGTAAAATTTTACGTGAACTAGTAGCAGGTGATCATTTTGGCGAGCTGGCGATGTTAAGTAAGCAACCCACCACCTCAGATGCGATTGTTGCCTCTGAAGAAGCGCGCATTATTATTGTCTATGCCGAAATTATTGATACCATATTGTTAGATGACCCTAAAATAGCCATGCTGCTATTAAGGCAAATGGCGGGTAGGCTGCAAACCAATTTTAATTAGAGTTTAGATAATATTAAGCATGGCTAATTCATTCACATCACAACCTAATCCGCAACAGGTGCAAACGCTTGTTAATGCGCTTAATAACGGCCAACTTGCACAAGCTGAAAATCTTGCTAAAGACTTAATTGCAAAACATGCTGGCGTTTTTATTTTGCATCATGTGTTAAGTTTGGCGTTAGACGGCCAACAAAAGTTTGCCGAAGCGGTCGCCAGCTATAAAAACGCACTAAAATTGCAGCCCGAAAAATTTAACCAAAGCTCACCCGATTTACTGTTTAATTTAGGTATCGCGCTCACGCATTTGAATCAGCTAGACGAAGCCGCAAGCACTTATCAGCAAGCCATTAAAATCAATCCGAACTTTTTTGAAGCGTATGGCAATTTAGGTACGATTTTGCAGCGCCAAGGCAAGTTGGGCGAAGCGATTAGCAGCTATCAAAAAGGCTTGAAAATAAATCCGCAAGATGCACGTGGTTACTTTAACTTAGGCACTGCGCTACGCGATAATGGCGATTTAGAAGGCGCAGTGACTAGCTATAAAAGCGCTATTGGCTTATTCCCCAATTACACTGACGCGCACAATAATTTGGGCGAAACTTTACGTGACCAAGGCAATATGCAAGACGCAGTAAAAAGCTATCAAGCCGCGCTGGCTTTGAATCCCAGCCATGCAAACGCCAATTACAATATGGCAGAATTTTTGTACTTAGCTAAACAATACGATGCAGCGATTCCCTACTTTGAACGCTCGCAGCTGGACGATTGGCAAGAGCGACGTTTGTATTGCCTGTATAAAGCCGAAAAGTTTGATGCCTTCAAAGCCAATAGGGACGCGCTTGCTGGCGGCACAAAAAATACCTCGCCTTTTTTGGCCACACTTTCAACCCATTACAGCATTAATTTTAATGAGCCAGACCCCTACAATTTTTGTAAGAACGGGCTGGATTTTGTGTATCAAAATAGCATTCTTGATAACGATAGTGCGCTTTTAAAAGATCTGCTAAACGACATTCACAGTGCAGATATTGCCGAGCGCAAACAAGGACGTTTAACCAATGGCCAGCAGTCCGCTGGTAATTTGTTCAAGCGGCCAGAAGCCTCATTCCGCGCGCTTGCTGAGCTCATTAAAAAAGAATTTGTAAGCTATAAAAATAAATTTGCAGATACAGATTGCGAGTTAATTCACTCGTTCCCCACCGAGCTGGAATTCACCAGCTCATGGTATGTAAAAATGCAGCAGGGTGGCCATTTAAGCGCGCATATTCATGAACTTGGCTGGATTAGCGGTGCGGTATATTTGGCCATGCCCTCACCAAAAGCCAATAGCGTTGAAGGTGCTTTTGAATACGGCACGCATGGCGACAATTATCCTATCAGGCAACTCACCATGCACCCAAAAAACCAGCAAAAATTTCCTGTTGCGAATTTACTGCCGAAGGTAGGTGACATTGTGCTTTTCCCTTCCTCTTTATTTCACAGAACCATTCCTTTTAACTCAAACCAAGAGCGCATCTGTATCGCCTTTGATTTAAAGCCCAATAGCCACATTTAACTAAAAAATAGTGTTTAGTTTTTTGGCCTAAATGTGTCAAAATTATGAACTTAGTTGACGAAATTTGCACGCTGGAATTTCAACATTAACAACAAAAACGTCAAACTAAAAAATATGGCTAGCTAAAAAAATTGTAATGACATTATCTTACCTATTGATTTTGTTAATCATAATTTACATTTGGTTGGCTTACTTTTTTATCTCTCTATTTTTGTATAAATTGGCTTAAACATTGCTTTGTTAATACCAACAAGCCGAAATCGAGCTTAATCCAGAGGAAATACGAATGACGGATGTGCAATTATTTGATGATTGTTCGGTACTGATTGTGGACGATCAATCCACCAGTAGAACCATACTTTCGCATGTAGTAAAGAGCATTAACGCTAAAGTTAGTGTAATTGAAAAAGGCAATCCCGAACAAGCGCTAGAATGGGCTACACAGAATACAGCCGACGTGGTGTTTGTTGATTATGTAATGCCTGAAATGAATGGGTTAGATTTTGTGCGCTTACTTAAAACATTGCCAAATTACAAATCTGTTCCCGTGGTTATGATCACTGTTAAAAAAGATGCAGAAACGCGTTACGAGGCTTTAGAGGCTGGCGTAGCAGATTTTTTAAGCAAACCAGTTGATGTGTTTGAATGTACTGCGCGCTGCAAAAATTTACTCACTTTGCGTCAGCAACATATTGCATTGCAAAACAAAAGTAATTTGTTAGAAAGCTTAGTAAAAGCCGCCACGGTTGAGATTAGATCGCGCGAAAAAGAAACTTTAATGCGCCTAGCGCGCGCTGGCGAACACAAAGATTACGATACTGCAATGCACTTGCAGCGTATGTCACTTTACAGCAGAGCGCTGGCTGAAGCGATTGGGCTAAGCGAAGAAGAAGTAGAAATTATTGAACTGGCCTCACCATTGCATGACATTGGCAAAATTGGTATCGCTGATAGTATTTTGCTCAAAAAAGGACCGCTAGACGATCTGGAATTGAAAGCGATGCGCAAACATCCGTTAATAGGCTATGAGATTTTGCAAGATAGTCCATCCAAATACTTACAAAAAGGTAGCGAAATCGCACTAGCGCACCACGAGCGCTATGACGGCACTGGTTACCCCTATGCACTTAAGGGCAATGAAATTCCGCTTTCAGCGCGCATTGTCGCAATTGCAGACGTATTCGATGCATTGACTAGCGTTCGCCCGTATAAAGAAGCTTGGAGTATAGATAAAGCACTTGAATATGTGCGCGATGAAAGCGGTAAACATTTCGATCCTAAACTGGTAAAAGTAATGCTAACCATGCGAAACCAACTTGAAAAAATTCAAAGCGAACATGCAACAGCGATTCACTAAAAGTGGTCAACCATAGCCTTTTAAAATAAACTTTATTTGAAAACTGCCTAAGCTTATTCAATTCCACCAAAAATAAAATAAGCCCAACAATTAATTGTTGGGCTTCACTTTATAAAGTAGCCCTTAATTATCTAGACAATATTTTTACAGATGTTGCCCGTTTTAAAGATACTTGATATAAATCCCAATAACCAGATTCAAAGCAACGACTTGCTGCATCGAAATAACCTATATAAAAATCATATAGCACCTGTCCATAGCGCTCTACACAGACTTCTCTGTTATTCACCAACCTCTTTTTCCATTCATTTAAAGTTCGCACATAGTGTAAACCAATCCTATTAGCAGCTGATATTTCGTATTTATCTACAATTGCAGCTTGAATATCACTAATAGTGGGCAATGCCGACCCTGGAAATACTTTTTGCAAATACTTTGAGTCATTCAACTCAATTAAATTATTAGGTGGCCTAGTAATTACAATACATTGAAGTGCTATTTGAGCGTCCTGAGTAGATACGCCTAAACACCAATCAAAAAAGTTTCTGTAAATATCACGCTGACGCGATGCTGCGTAATCTTCAAATGACGCAAAATGCTCAAAAGCACATACAGAAATAATTGCATCAAACTTTTTCTCTAGAGGTACATAATTTTGCCAAGGGTGGAGATCCACCGAAACATTTGGTTTTTTTATACTGTTAACAAAATTATATTGTTTAGTACTTATCGTTAAACCTTGTATCTGCGTATTTAGATAATTTTCGGAAATGAAATTCATAATTCCACCCCAACCACATCCTACATCTACAACTTTGTAACCTGCTTTAATATTGGCATAACTACATAGCCTATTAAATTTATCTACCTGTGCCTGTTCTAGATTTTGAGCTTTGTCCCAAATTGCACATGTGTAAACACGATATTGTTTATCTAGAAAAAGAGCAAAAAAATCATTATCTACGTCATAGTGTTCTTCAATATCCGCTTGTGTTGCCATTTGTAATCCTTGTTGGTTTAAAGCATTAAAAAGTCATAAAGCTTAATATAACTTATGTAGGGGCATTTTCAAAACTAAAAATATGCTCTGTATCGTATTTATAAGAACGTCCATTTTTTGCCACTTATGACAAAATTTTTCATATCCGTGAATATAGCAAAACTATAAAAAATTACCTAACACTTAGATTATAAACAATATATTACCTTTATGAATAGCGGCATAATTATTGCTTACAATCAGTTAAAGTAAATAATTATATTGAGGATTAACGCTGTGAATGAAATATTACAGATATCAACAACAAAATTTAATTTTGTACGCCACATCAAATTAAGCTTAGCTTCAGTTTTTAATTTTATTGGTTTCCACAAGTATGGCGATGAGTATCAACAAGCAGTTATAAGGGTAATAATTGTAAGTTTAATTGTAACGCCTACTTTTCTTTATTATCAAAGTTTAACTTCCAATGTTGCTTTGATTTTAATCATATTGGTCTCATTAACAACCCTTATACATGTAAAAATTAATAATACGTTAAATAAAAAGCGTCTAATTATTTCTATGGTATCTGACGTTTTAGTAGCGTCTATTGCTGTGTACTTGACGAACGATAGTGGTGCAATTTTTATGGGTGCATACTTGTGGTTTATTATTGGTTATGGTTTTAGATATGGCAAATCAATGCTTATTAGTACTTATATTTGTAGCCTTGTTGGCTTCGTAGTTGCAAGTCTTTTAAGTCCATATTGGCAGGCTCACATGATTGCATTTTACGGCTTGTTATTTACATTGGTTACCGTTCCTAGTTATGCACTTGCGTTGCTAACTAAATTGGCTGAAGCTACCGCCAAAGCTGAAAATGCTAGTAAAGCCAAGAGCCAGTTTTTGTCGCACATGAGCCATGAGATTCGTACTCCACTTAACGGTATTGTGGGTGCGTGCAGTTTGTTAGCCAACACATCAATCACCAAAGACCAAAAAATGCTTTTTGATGTTGTGCATTCTTCTTCAGAATTATTGGTGCAATTAGTTAACGATGTATTAGATATATCGCAAATTGAAAGTGGCAAAATTGTTAGCAAAGTAGCTAGTTTTAATTTACAACATTTAGTAGAGGGTACTGTTAATTTGTTTAACAACCAAGCAAACGCAAAAAATGTTTTACTTAGTTATGATATTGCTGACGATACACCGTTAATGTTGCAAGGCCAGCTTTTACATATTAAACAAGTATTAATCAATTTAATAGGTAATGCCGTTAAATTTACCGAGAATGGATTCGTTAGCGTAATTGTAAAGGTGACTAAGCAAACCGAAAGCCAAGCACACATCATGTTTGAGATTGTTGACACGGGCATTGGTATTGACGAAAGTGCAATTAAAACAATATTTGAAAGCTTTACTCAAGCCAACGATTCAATTAAATATAAATTTGGTGGTACAGGCCTAGGCACGACCATATCAAAAAATCTGATTAGTTTTATGGGTGGTAACTTAAAGGTAGAAAGCCAATTAGGCGTTGGATCTAAATTTTGGTTTGAGCTTGCATTAGATAAAAATAGTGACGCGCAAATAGAAAAACCAATTGAGCGCAATTTGATTAATGCCCAAGCAAGCTCATCAGAAATATTAGTATTTAGTGATTTTAAAATGCCCGCTAATAAGCAAACAAAATCCTACCGCGTGTTAGTGGCTGATGACAATGAAGTGAACAGTATGATTATTAACAAGATATTGTTGCAAGAAAATCATCAGGTGGATGTGGTTAATAATGGTGAATTAGCTTTAGATAAACTACGCGACGCAGACTACGATTTAATGATTTTAGATGGCAATATGCCAATTATGGGCGGCATGGAAGTTATTCAAATATATCAAGCGCTTAATATTGGCAAACCACAAATACCTACCATTGTTTTGAGTGCCGATGCGACAACAGAGACCATAGAATCATTTAGAGAAGTTGGCGTAAGCGCTTACTTAACAAAACCCATACAATTTGATTTGTTAATACAAACAATAGAAGATGTTGTTTCACAATCTACATTTAAAACGGCTGAGGTGATTGATTACACTAATGCTAAGCTAGATAGCCAAAATGATGCGCTATTGTTAGACGTAAACAGATTAAACAGTTTGC
>JANMOP010000080.1:0-104437 GCA_031369365.1 Methylotenera sp. | reverse complement strand
AGTTTCCAGCTCCTCATTGGTCGATTGCAATTCCTCATTCACAGATTGCATTTCTTCATTGGAGGATTTAAGTTCCTCATTGGAGCTTTCTAACTCTTCGTGCGTGGTTTGTATGTATTCATCTTTGGCACGCAATTCTTGCCTCAGTGCATCAATTAGCGCTTCTGCTTCGCTATCAATCAGTTTATCTGCTGTGCTAGGAGCTAATTTATCTTGATGTGCGCCATCAATCACAAGGTCTGGCGCATCTTCTAAAATAATTAAATACAAATTGGAATCTAGGCTGGCAGCAGTTACTTTGCTTACTCCTGCGTTCTTACTTGCACCAGTATTTTTGCTTACGCCAGTAATTTTGCTCACACCTGTGTTTTTTGATTCTAAACTTGCATTAATATCTGTTGCGGCAGGGCAAACCGTGACATTCACATGGGTAAAATGACCATTAGTTTTAACCCGTAAGCCCTTGCAGCGCACGGTTTCTTTAGTGTTTACGGTTTTAAGCAGTGCGGCCGTTAAATCGCGGCGCAAACCTTCACGCGACATTTTTAAGATGTTGTTAATGCCAACTTCGCCTGCATTCATTTCAAGATACATGCCTGTTCTGCCATGCAAATACAAAATATCGCCGCGCTCATTCACTAATGCGCTTGCGGGCGCAATGTTTTGTAAAATGGTGTGTTGTGTCAGCTCTTTCAAAGACATTTTTGCCGGGTTTGCAGCAGATGGTACTTTTGAACTATTTGCCAATAATGAAGTTGCTGTATCAAACAATGGCGGCGAAATGCTACCCAAATTGCGCGTTAAATTACCGCGTTGTGTATTTGCGTAAAGCTCCTTACGTTGATAAAACTTAGCTTTGCGGTCTAACACATTAAATAAAGTACTAAAATCACCAATGCCCTCGGAAGTACCTAAAAATAAGATTCCTTGTGGTTTAAGTGCAAAATGAAATAGTGGAATAAGCTTAGTCTGCAATTCTGCACTCATATAAATCAATAGATTGCGGCAACTAATCATGTCTAGCTTAGAAAAAGGTGGGTCTTTTATGATGTCTTGCTCAGAAAAAATCAGCATATCGCGAATACCTTTATGGATGCGATAGGCGCTGCCATCGGCCTCAGACGAAAAAAAACGTGATAAACGTTGTAGCGTCATATCATTAGCAATGCTGGCTGGATAAAGCCCAGCACGGGCTGTGGCAATTGCCCTGCTATCGATATCCGTTGCAAACAGCTGCACAGTAAAATTTTTCTTGGCTACTTCAATATGCTCTTGCAATAAAATGGCGATAGAATAAGCTTCTTCGCCAGTAGAGCAGCCTGTTGACCAAATACGGATGACTGAACCCGCAGGTTTATCCTTAAAAAGTGTGGGAATAATGTGTTCTTCTAACACTTTAAACGCTTCAGTATCTCGAAAGAATTTTGTCACGCCAATTAACAAATCACGAAATAAAGCTTCAACTTCGGCAGGTGTTTGCTGTAAAAATTTAACGTAATTGTCAATTGAATCAACTTGATGCACCGCCATACGCCTTTCAATACGGCGGTTAATTGTGCTTGGTTTATATTGAGAAAAATCGTGGCCTGTTTGCGCGCGCAATAATATAAATATTTTTTTACGTGTATTGCCAGTATCGTGGGTAGCAGAAATATTAGCCTGTGCAAGCTTGCCAAATGCATGTTTAGCATAAGCCAGTAATTTTGCTGGCATCTCGGCTGGCGTCAGCTCAAAATCGACTAAACCAGTGGCAATAGCACTTCGCGGCATGCCGTCGAACTCGGTGGATGCTAACGCTTGCACCATCACCATACCGCCTTCACCTTTAATGGCACGTACTCCTAAACTACCATCACTGCCAGTGCCAGACAATATTATGCCAATAGCGTGTTCACGTTGATCTTCTGCCAGTGAGCGAAAGAAAAAATCGATAGGCAAGCGTTGGCCACGCGGCGCAGTTGGCTCGAGCAAATGCAGCCTGCCATTTAAATAAGCCAAATCAAAATTAGGCGGAATAATATAGGCGCAATTGATTTGCACCGCCATGCCATCGGTCACTTCAAACACTTGCATGGTGGTATAGCGGCTGATCAGATCGGTTAAAATACTTTTATGATCAGGGGCTAAATGTTGCACCAATACAAAGGCCATTTTTGGCTCTATATTGGCGGGCATGCCAGAAAAAAATTGCTCAAACGCCTTTAAACCACCAGCCGAGGCACCCAAGCCCACAATGGGGAACGAATGATCTGATGGAAAATCTGCTTCGGCAACAGGTTTAGAAGTGACAGGCGTAGCAGCAACAGGTGCTGTCTTTGCTTTATTGGGTAATTTTTTAGCTGTCATGATGCTTGCCTTGTTAGCTTAAATACATTCGTCAACATCATTAGCGCCGCCTAAAATTTTAACTCATAGAGTTTATTTAATTCAGTTTACACCTGTTTAGTTAGCATTTGAAGTTTTGAAAGTTCAACTTTAGTTTAGATCGGGCTTTGATAAGGTCTTAGTTAAGTGATTTAGTTAGGGTTTTAATAGCTTGGTTTTAAAACTAGTGCAAGCTTAAAACCTACAACTTGTCATTCTGAGCGCAGCGAAGAATCCAGTTCGGAGCCACTTAAAAGCTGGATTCTTCGCTATGCTCAGAATGACGGAGAAGGTTTTTTTTATGTATGTGGCAGCGTGCGCGCAATCACCCAGCACTCTACATGGCTTGCACCCGCTTTTTTTAGCGTTTTGGCAAGCTCATTTAGGCTAGCGCCCGTGGTCATTACATCATCCACAATGGCGATTTTTTTACCTGCCAAATCGCTATTTACTTTAAACGCACCTTTGATGTTTTTTACCCGCTGTTTTAGTGGCAGGCTGGCTTGTGGCGGGGTTAGGGTTTGCCTTTGTACGCTTTTAAAATCGAGTTTTTCTTTACAATTTTTGCTTAAAATTTTAGCAATTTCAAGTGCTTGGTTAAAGCCACGTTGTTTTAGTCGTGTAGGATGCATAGGCATGGGGATGATTAAATCGATGGCTTCAAAAGATAATTGACCTAATAATTGCCTAGTTAATAGTTGGTCAGTTAATAATTGCCTAGCTAATAGTTGGTCAGTTAATAGTTGGCCAAAAGTGTGGCTAATATTGAGCATATTGCCGTATTTATAGCGTTGCATCATCTTATCAATGGGATATTGATACAAAAAAACTGCGTGCATTGCATCAAAATCAGGCGGCGAGCTGATGCAACTGCCGCATAATTGGCCACTTGAGTTAAGGCCGCATTGCGGACAGCTACTAGCGGGGTGCCACGGAAGCTCGTTAAGGCATGGGCTGCAAAGCGCATGGTTATTGGCTTGTGGCGATGCACATAGCAGGCAGTTTGGTTTAAATATAATGTGCTTAAAAATGCTACGCTTTAAAATATCCATATTAAACTTGTAATTTAACAGTTGATTATTTTTTAAGCATTGGTTTAGTAGTTGCCACATATTATCTTTACAGCTTATAATTGCCTTATTAAATCAGCTACATACAAAGGTATTGACATGCTTGAAATCGCACAAAACGCTGCTAATACAGCCATTATAAACCTAGATTTGTTAGACAAGTCTTTGCTAAAAACTTGTAAAACCGAGGCTGCAACTGTGAATCGGTGGAGCGTGGACGACATTGTGGCTTTATATGAGCTTCCATTTAACGATTTATTGCATCGCGCGCAACTCGTGCATCGCGAAAACTTCGATCCAAACGCGGTACAAGTCAGCACATTATTATCTATAAAAACAGGCGGTTGTAGTGAAGATTGTGGTTATTGCCCACAAGCCGCGCGCTACCACACAGAAGTAGAAGACGAGCCGCTGATGCAGTTGGAAGACGTACTAGCCGCCGCAAAAGAAGCGCAAAATAGTGGCGCAACACGTTTTTGTATGGGCGCAGCTTGGCGTGGGCCAAAACAGCGCGACCTTGAGCCAGTATTGAAAATGATTGCTGAAGTGAAGGCGATGGGTTTAGAAACTTGCGCCACGCTAGGCATGTTAAAAGAAGGCCAAGCCGAGCAACTAAAAGACGCAGGCCTGGATTTTTATAACCACAACCTAGACACCGCGCCTGAATTCTACGGTGACGTAATTAGCACACGCACCTACCAAGATCGCCTAGATACGCTGGGACGTGTTAGGAATGCAGATATTAACGTGTGCAGCGGCGGCATTATTGGCATGGGCGAATCGCGCAATCAGCGTGCAGGTTTATTGGCGCAGTTGGCGAATATGGAAAGGCCGCCTGAAAGTGTGCCGATTAATTTGCTTACGCAAGTAGAAGGCACGCCCTTACACGGTACGGATGCGCTTGATCCAATTGAATTTGTACGCACCATTGCCGCGGCTCGCATTACCATGCCGCAGAGTTATGTGCGCTTGTCGGCGGGTCGCCAAAGTATGCACGAAGGCATTCAAGCGTTATGCTTTTTAGCAGGCGCGAATAGTATTTTTTATGGTGAAAAGTTGCTTACCACAGGCAACCCAGAGGCCGCGACTGATAGGGCATTGTTTAATAAATTAGGCATTAATCGGATTTAAAATATAACCCGTCATTGCGAGCGAAGCGTGGCAATCTAAGGATTTTAAACACACGTTTAAACAAATGGATTGCCACGCCAAAGATAAAACTTTTGGCTCGCAATGACGTTACTTCAAATTGAATGATTTATGCTAAACGCCCTTAAATTAGAACTTGAGCAACGCAAAACTGATGGCTTAATGCGTCAGCGCAGGCTATTAGATTCGCCGCAAGCCGAGCATATTGTGGCTAACGGTAAGCCGTATTTGTCGTTTTGCAGTAACGATTACTTAGGTTTGGCGAATCACCCTGCTTTGATTGCCGCAATGCAAGCCGCAGCGGGTGATTCTGGCGTGGGTAGTGGTGCTTCTAACTTAATTACAGGGCACCACCGTTACCATGACGAGCTGGAAAAAAAACTGGCAAAGTTTATGGATATGCCCGCAGCGCTTTTGTTTAGCACGGGTTATATGGCCAATATCGGCGTGCTAGGCGCGTTGGTTGGTCGTGGGGATGCGATTTTTGCCGATAAGTTGAATCACGCTTGCTTGAATGATGGTGGCTATTATTCACTGGCAGACTTTAAGCGTTTTGCGCATAACGATGTGGCTGCGTTAGAAAAGCTATTAAAATCTAGCACTGCAAAACAAAAATTAATTGCCGTAGATGCGGTATTTAGTATGGATGGTGATATTGCGCCAATACCAGATTATTTGCGGCTGTGCGAGCAGTATGATGCCTATTTATATATAGATGACGCGCATGGATTTGGGGTTTTGGGCGAGCATGGACAAGGGTGCTTAAGTCACTTTAATATTAAGTCGCCGCGCATCATTATGATGGCAACACTTGGCAAGGCCGCTGGCGTTGCAGGTGCGTTTGTGGCAGCGCAACAAGTAGTGATTGATTATTTAATCCAAAATGCGCGCAGCTATGTTTACAGCACACCTGCACCGCCAGCGTTATCCGCAACTTTAATACAATCGGTGACCCTGATTGAACAAGGCGATGATTTACGTGCACATTTGCAGCATTTAATCGCCACTTTAAAGGCACATTTGCAGCTTAAAAACTGGGTTTTAATGCCATCCGATACAGCCGTGCAGCCATTGGTTATCGGCAGCAACCATGCGGCGGTTGGCTTAAGTGAGCATTTGCAAAAACAAGGAATTTTGGTGCCCGCAATACGCCCGCCAACTGTGCCAATTAATACAGCGCGGCTACGCATTTCGTTATCGGCCGCGCATAGTGAAAGTGACGTGATTCAATTAGCAAAAGCCATTAATCTAGCAGAAAGTGAATTAACATGAGTTGTCATGTAGAAATAATTGGCCAAGGCCAGCCGCTGGTGATGATTCACGGCTGGGGCATGCATAGCGGCGTGTGGCAGCCGCTTATTAAGCGATTGTCGAAGGACTATATGCTGTATCTGGTGGATTTGCCAGGCATGGGCAGCAGCCGTCCGATAGAACCTTACCATTTGCACGCAATGGCGGATGAAGTGGCAGAAGTGATTCCAGGTGTATCAGATGTAATAGGCTGGTCACTTGGCGGCTTGGTGGCACAGCGCATTGCGCTTAATCAGCCAGACCGTATTCGGCGCTTGGCATTAGTGAGCGCTACGCCTAAATTTGTGAGCACACCAGATTGGCAAGCGGGCGTTGACCCTGCAAATTTTAGCGCTTTTGCAGAAAGCGTCAATCACGATTACAAAGCCACCATTTTGCAGTTTTTAACCTTGCAATGCATGCAAGCGGATGATAGACGCCGCACCATCAAACAATTACGCGCCAGTTTTGAGCTTAAACCAACGCCCACACAAACTACGCTGCAACGCGCTTTACGCGTACTTGTAGAAGCTGATTTGCGCGCAGAAATCCCCAATATTCGCAAGCCTACGCTGCTTATTCATGGTGACCGCGATACGCTTGCCCCTGTGCAGGCGGCGCATTGGATGATGCAACATCTGCCAATGGGCTATTTGCGCGTCATTTCTGGCGCAGCGCATGCGCCGTTTTTATCGCATACCGAGCAGTTTATCGAAGCGCTCAATCAGTTTTTAGAACCTTTAGCTTGAACCAAATGGACGCAGTAGTCGCCGATAAATATTTCATTGATAAAGCTCGCGTGCGCGCCTCGTTTAACCGCGCCGCCAATACGTACGACGCCGCCGCCGTGCTGCAAAAATTAGTGCGCGATGAAATGTTAAGCAGATTAGACTTGGTAAAGATTAAGCCAGAAGCTATACTGGATGCGGGTTGTGGCACTGGCCATGGCAGCTTTGGTTTGCAAAAAAGATTTCGAAATGCACAGGTTTATTCTTTAGATATTGCACTGGCCATGTTACAAAAAACCCATGCACAACGCCCATTTCTACATAAAATTTTAGGCAAAAACAGCCTCGTTTGTGCCGATATAGAACATCTGCCAATCGCCAGCGCCAGTATGGGTTTGGTGTGGTCAAACCTCGCCCTGCAATGGTGTAATGATTTAGATGGCGCGTTTAACGAGGTAGCACGCGTGTTGCAACCCAATGCACTGTTAATGTTCAGCACTTTTGGGCCAGATACGCTTAAAGAACTGCGCGCAGCTACCAGTAATGGCCACACCCATGTCAGCCGATTTATTGATATGCACGATATTGGCGACGCGCTTACAAGAGCGGGCTTTAGCGCACCCGTGCTGGATGTAGAGCATTATACGCTGACTTACGATGACGTAAAAAGCGTGATGAAAGATCTTAAAAACATAGGCGCACATAATGCTACTCAAGGTCGCGCGCGCGGCTTGCAGGGTAAAGGTTTTTTACAACATTTAACGCAACAATATGAGCAATTTCGCTCGCAAGGTAAATTGCCAGCCACGTTCGAAGTGATTTATGGACACGCTTGGAAAGCAGAATCTAGGCCGTATTTAGAAGATGGCGTTGCACCGATAGTTTTTAAAAAGCGTGCATGAAGCAAGCATTTTTTATAACAGGCACAGATACGGGCGTCGGCAAAACTTATGTGGCCTGTAAGCTTATTCGTGACTATATTGCACAAGGCCATAAAGTCATCGGCATGAAGCCAGTGGCGGCAGGCAGCGATTTAGTTAATGGACAATGGGTGAATGATGATGTGCTAAGGTTAGAAGAAGCCAGCAATGTAAAAGCACCGCGTGAGCTGGTAAATCCATATAGTTTTAAAGAGGCGGTTGCGCCACATATTGCGGCTGAAAAAGCCGGGGTTGAGATTAAAATAGAGGTGATTCAACAAGCGTTTCAAGCCTTGTCAAAACTGGCAGATATTGTCATTGTGGAAGGTGCCGGTGGTTTTTTAGTGCCTTTAAATGATCAACAAAGCATGGCTGACTTGCCCGCTGCGCTTGATATTCCCGTGATATTGGTGGTGGGTATGAAGCTTGGTTGTATCAATCACAGCTTGCTTACGGTGGAAGCAATTAAAGCGCGCGGATTACATTTACACGGTTGGGTCGCCAATCAAATTGAGCCAAAAATGGTTTTCTACAACAAAAACGAGACAACAATTGCAGAAAAAATACACTTAAATAGTCTGTTTTAAACGAATTTCAGCCCAAAAAAGTATAAATACATTAATATATTCAATTGGTTAAGATAAAAAATCAAATTTTTTCTTATTGTGTCAACTTTTCGATAGCCCTAATGGGCTATTGTTGACTAAGCCGCTAAAAACTAATATCAAATCGTAGAAAAATTATTTGTTTATTTTTAATTAAGATAGGGGCAATATGATGAAAAAGCTTTTAGTAGCAGTAGGGTTGGCGTTAGCAGCAACAAATGTTAATGCCATTGTAGTCAGTGGTAATTTAGCCGTAACAGGTGAAAACACAGTTAATATTGTAGCACCAAACAGCTGGGGTCCAATTGCTAGTATTCCAGATGGAGGCTATACATCAGGTCTATCTGGCACGTTAATCTCTAACGTTACTGGTACATTTACAGCCACTTATTTAGGTCAAGTAGCATCATTTGCTAACTTCTTTTTAGCTGGCGGAAACGAACTAAATGGTGGCAGACCAATGCAAGGATTAGGGATTGCTGGCATTGGCAACACTATTAGTACTGGTGTAACCGCTGGAACTGCGGTTGATTTTGCTTTTAGTAGAGATAACAACGGTGATAATATTGCTGATGCACCGCTTGTTAATAATGGCGATTCTTTACAAGCTAGACGAGGAATTTTATTTTTCTTAAATACCTTTAACTTAACAGATGCTAATGGTGATCGTTTTGATTTCTTAATTGGTTTCAACGATGCTGCGCCTGATAATGACTATGATGACTACGTTGTTGGTGCTAATGTTTCTGCAGTGCCAGTGCCTGCTGCATTACCATTATTAGCTTCTGCATTAGGTTTATTTGGTTTATCACGTCGTAAAGGTAAAGCAAAAGCGATTAAATAAATTTTTATAAGTAAAAAGCCTCTTTTTAGAGGCTTTTTTTTGGGTAAAACTTTACTTTCTTTTGCACGATATAATTAAAACATCCTACTAAATGATTAATATAATTATCAATAATTCCCAATTGCGTCCTCTCACACGTGGCAGTGCTTATATTCATATAATTTTCTGTTATTGATGTCTTTATTCTTATAGCCCAGATGGGCTATTGATAACTAATTAACTAAAAACTAATATTAACCCGTAGCGAAATTATTTTTTTAATGTTTAAAGGGGAATATGATGAAAAAGCTTTTAGTAGCAGTAGGGTTGGCATTAGCAGCAACAGGTGTTAATGCCGCTGTAGTCAGTAGTGGTCATTTAGCAGTTACGGGTGGAAACACCGTTAACATTGTATCGCCAAACAGCTGGGGTCCAATTGGTAGCATTCCAGATGGCGGTTATACATCAGGTTTTTCTGGCACGTTAATTTCCAACGTTAATGGTACATTTACAGCCACTTATTTAGGTCAAGTGGCAACATTTGCTAACTTCTTTTTAGGTGGAGGTAGCGAGCTAAATGGCGGCAGACCAATGAGAGGTTTTGGCAATCCTATTGCAGGTATCGGCAACACTATTAGTACCAGTGTAACCGCTGGTAATGCGGTTGACTTTGCTTTTGGTCAAGACAATAACGGCGACAATGTTCCTGATCAAGCGGTTTTCAACAATGGTGACACAAACCAGGCTAGACGAGGCATTTTATATTTCATGAATACTTACGGCTTAACTGATGGTGGTGGCAAAGCTTTTGATTTTTTAATTGGTTATAACGATTCTGCGCCTGATGCTGATTATGATGACTATGTAGTTGGTGTAACTGCGGTACCAGTGCCAGCTGCATTACCTTTATTAGCTTCTGCATTAGGTTTATTTGGCATATCACGTCGTAAAGGTAAAGCAAAAGCGGTTTAATTAACTTTTGTTTGATAAAAAAGCCTCTATTTAGAGGCATTTTTAATGGTGGTACTTTAGTATGTTCAAAGACTTAATATGTTTTAAAGCCTAAAAATACAACTTGTTATTTTTGATATACGCAATCACGTTATCAGGCATTAAATAGCGTGGGCTGATGCCTAACTCTAGTTGCGCTCTAATGTTTGTAGAAGTAATATCTAACGCGGTAATTTTATGCATGTGGATGTAACCAGCATTTTCATTGGCTAAATCACTCACGTTTTCGGTGTAATGATTATGTAAGAGCACAGTGAGTTCTTCGGCTAGCTTGGGTTGGGTGGCACTCGCAGGTCGTTGCACTAATATAATGTGGCAGTAATCTAACAGCGCCTGCCAGCGATGCCAAGTGTTGAACTTGGCAAACGCATCGCTACCCATAATCAAACACAGAGCCGCGCTTCCGCCCAATTCTTCTTGCAGCGAAATAAGCGTATCTATCGTGTAAGAAGCCCCAGCACTGCCTAACTTACACCTATCTAACTCACGCGCATCCAGCTTGAATAAAGGATTATCAGTAATCGCCAATTGCACCATCGCCGTACGGTGCTGCGCTGAGATTTTTGGCGCTGTTTTATGCGGTGGTTGCGCTGATGGAATAAAGCGCACTTCGCTAAAATTGATTGCATCAGCAAGCTCTTGCGCTAGACGCAAGTGAGCATTGTGGATGGGGTTAAACGTGCCGCCTAAAAGCCCTATGAGCTGCATTTTGAGTTAATTAAAATCATCAATTGGGTTGCAGAACCAATTGGGTTGCATAACAAAGCGCACGGAGCGCAGAAACCGCAATGTACATTGAAGTACATGAGGATTTCGAGCACCGCGCAACGCAGTGATGCGCCCAATTCATGGTTTTTATGCGCGAACTTGTCCATCACCCAACACAATGTACTTGAGCGAAGTGAGCCCTTCCAAGCCAACAGGGCCACGCGCGTGTAACTTATCGGTGGATATACCGATTTCAGCGCCTAAGCCATATTCAAAGCCATCGGCGAAGCGGGTGGAAGCGTTTACCATGACTGAGCTAGAATCGATTTCGCGCAAGAATCGGCGTGCGCTTGTGTAATTTTCTGTGACGATAGATTCGGTATGTTGGCTGGAGTATTGGTTGATGTGTGCGATGGCCTCATCTAAGCCGCTGACTACTTTGCACGAGATAATGGCCGCTAAATATTCGGTGTAAAAATCTTCATCGGTAGCTGGCTTGGCTTGGCTAACAAGCGCACAGGTTTCCGCACAGCCGCGCATTTCTATGCCGTGTTTAGTGAGCATATCTGCCAATTTTGGTAGCATACTTTTGGCGACAGAACGCGCCACCAGTAGCGATTCTGCCGTGTTGCAAGTGCCTAAACGTTGCGTTTTGCTGTTTTCTACAATTGCTAATGCTTTGGCTAAATCGGCCTCATCGTCAATATACACGTGGCAATTACCATCCAAATGTTTGATGACAGGAATGCGCGCATCATTACTAATGCGCTCAATCAACCCCTTGCCGCCGCGCGGTACGATAACATCAACATAATCTTTCATGGTAATCAGTTCGCCCACTGCCGCGCGGTCAGTGGTTTCTACCACTTGCACTGCAGATGTTGACAAGCCAGCTTTTTCTAAGCCTTCATGCACCAGTTTGGCCAAGGCTTGATTGCAATGAATCGCCTCGCTGCCACCACGTAAAATGCAAGCGTTGCCAGATTTAATACACAGCCCAGCCGCGTCAATAGTCACGTTTGGGCGTGCCTCGTAAATAATACCGATGACACCTAAAGGCACGCGCATTTGTCCAATTTGGATACCGCTTGGGCGATACTTGAAATTGCTCATTTCACCAATTAAATCAGGAAGCGCGGCGATTTGTTGTAAACCTTCGACCATGCTTTGAATCGATTTTTCGCTCAAAGTGAGTCTATCTAACATCGCGTCATCTAAACCATTATTTTTGGCAGCATCGCAATCCAGCTTATTTGCCGCCAGCAGCGCAGCTTTTTCGCGCAAAATAGCGTTGGCAATAAAATTTAGAGCCAAATTTTTTGCATTGGTATCAGCCGCCGCCATCAGGCGTGAGGCGGCGCGGGCTTTAACGCCAACTTCTTGCATGTAGTGTTTAATGTCCATAAATTACATTATCCTACAAAAAACTGTTTAGCCACAGATGCACACAGATAAACACGGATAAAATCAGAGTTTTGATGAAATTTAATAAGTTTTAGCTATTAAAGTTAGAGGAAAAAAGCCCGTTAATGATGGTTTTGATTTTTACATCTGTGTGTATCAGTGTTTATCTGTGGCTAAGAATTTCATAAGTCTTTAACGACCGCGTACTTTGGCCAGTCCAAAGCATAATCTGGAAAGCTCCAGCCAAGCATCACCTTGCATGACGCCTTTAGCGGTTCTGTCGATGTCGCACAGTTTTTGTAGCGCTGCTTCTAGTTGACGCAGGCTCAGGCGCGCCAATGCTCGTTTTACGAGATTCTGTCTATCGCCAAAAATACGCGCATTGGTCATGGCGTTCATGACGTTTTCGCCGCGCGCTTCGGCTTGTTTAAGGCTTACAAGTGGCCGCAGCGCCCACATTAGCGGATTCATTACCGCGACCGCGTTTTCGCCTTCATCTTGCAAGCCTTGTAGAATGCGGCTAGTACGCGCGGCATCGCCCGCTAATACGGCCTCACCAAGCTGAAACGCATCAAATCTGGACACATTAAGCACCGATTCACGCACCGCCTCCGCACTTATTTCGCCTGCGGGATACAAAAGCCCAAGCTTTTGAATTTCTTGATGCGCGGCCAATAAATTGCCCTCTACTTGGTTGGCAATAAACGCCAATGATGTCGCATCGGTGTTTTGATTTTGCAGCTTTAACCGTGCGGCAAGCCATTGTGGCAGCTGATTAGGCGCTATTTCTTTAAGCTCAATCAACACCGCAGCTTGTTGCAAATTGCCAAACCAAGCGCTATTTTTGGCCTCACGCTCCAGGCTGGGTAAGATAATAATTGTTGTAGTATCGGCAATTATATTAGCAGCCAGATCGGTTAGCGCCTTGCCGCCATCCACGCCTGGCTTGCCGCTGGGGATACTAATTTCGAGAATACGCAAACTGGAAAATAGCGACAAAGCTTGTGAAAATTGCGTGATGCTTTGCCAGTTAAAATAACGCTCCACAATAAAGCCAGTCCGCTCATCCGCACCTGCCTTGCGCGCGGCTTGGCGTATGGCATCTAGGCATTCGCTTTGTGCCAGTGGCTCGTCGCCCACCAGCACATAGAGCGGTGCTAAATTCTGCATGAGATGTTGTTTAAGCTGGGTTGAATCTAAACGCATTAATCAATTAAGGTTATTTTTACAGTACTTATTTTTTAGAAAGCTTATTTTAACAAAGCTTATTGTAAGAACGCCTACTTTTTAAGCGCAGACAACCTGCGCGTTAAATTGCTGATTACATCTTGCTGCATGTTATCGTTTAAGCGTTTTTCTTCACCTTGTTTCGCCAGCAAGTTGGCATCGCTATAAGTGAAATCACGCCGCGCTTCCACCGTTTGCACTTGGCTCCATAGCTCAGCCCCCGCAAGCTTACTGCGGTAATGCACACGATAGTACAATTCAAACTCGTTCACCGTACCTGTACCCGCTAAAGATAAAATGCGTTTTTCGCTCTCCTCACCCACCATTTCAAGTAATAACTCTGCGCCTTCTGCACTATTAAGCACCTTCACGCCATTGGTTGCAAGTGACTTGGTAAGATTTTTTGAGATGGTGAGCGTGTTACCTTGAATGAATATGCTGCTAAATGAAACGTCGCTGGTACCACGCAAATGAAAGCCACAGCCGATGAGGCTGACTAGGGTGATAAAAAGCAAAGCACGAAGGCAATGGTTCATAGTGACAACTTTCAACATGGCAACTTTCAATTTTATACAATAACGATGTTTATTAATTGAATTAGTTTATTAGCTTATAACTAGGTTTACTAACTTATTCGGTACAACAATGATTTTACGCACAGATGTGCCTTCTAGCAAAAACTTTGTGATGCTAGGCAAATCTTGCGCCATTCTTTCGATGGTTTCGCGGTTTGCCTCGCGCGAAACTGTCATGTTTCCACGCAATTTTCCGTTGACTTGAATCACGTACTCTACCGTATCTTGCACCATGGCGGCCTTATCAGACAAAGGCCAAGAGGCGCATATAATATGGCTTACAGGGCATAGCTCTTGCCATAAAGCTTGGCAAATGTGCGGCACTATTGGTGAAAGTAGTAATGCGACGTTTTGCAAAACCTCTTGCCGAACGTTTCTTGTTAATGCGTCAGTCGCTTCAATTTTCGCCAGCGCGTTCATCAGCTCCATCACGCTCGAAATCGCCGTATTAAAGCTGTGGCGACGACCGTAATCGTCGCCTACTTTTTCAATGGTTTGGTGCAATTGCAGCCGCAGTTGTTTTAGTTCTGCCGATAAATCACCAGCTTTATAGGCCTCAACTTGACCGAGAGCAACATGCTCATAACAAGCTTTCCACAAACGCTTTAAAAAGCGACTCGCCCCTTCAACGCCGCTATCTGCCCATTCTAGGCTTTGATCTGGCGGCGCAGCGAACATCATAAAAAGCCGTGCCGTATCCGCACCATAAGCGTCAATTAAGGCCTGCGGGTCAACCGTGTTGCCTTTAGATTTGCTCATTTTAGTGCCGTCTTTTAGCACCATGCCTTGCGTGAGCAAATTGGTAAACGGCTCATCATTGCTTATTAAGCCCACATCGCGCATCAGTTTGTTAAAAAAACGTGCGTATAACAAATGCAAAATCGCATGTTCTATGCCGCCTACATATTGGTCAACTGGCAGCCAATAATTGGCGCGCTCATCCACCATTGCCGTGTCACAATCAAAGCTGGCATAGCGCGCAAAATACCAGCTGGATTCAAAAAACGTGTCTAAAGTATCTGTCTCGCGTGTGGCTTTGCCGCTACACGTTGGGCAAGTGGTCTCGTAAAAATGTGGGTCTTTTTTAATTGGAGAACCTACGCCGTCCATCGTGACATCCTCTGGAAGCCGCACTGGAAGCTGCTCTACAGGCACTGGCACCTCGCCACATTTGGCACAATGCACAATCGGAATCGGGCAACCCCAATAACGCTGACGTGAAACGCCCCAATCGCGCAGGCGAAATTGTGTGCGGCGTTTGCCTAAGTTTTTGGCGCTTAAAGCAGAAGAAATAGCGTCTGAAGCTTGTTCGAAATTCAGGTTATTAAAATTGCCCGAGTTGACGCAAAATGTGTTCTCTTTATCTGCGTACCATTGTTGCCAACGATTAACATCAAATTCACTACTAGCTACAACAGGTTGTTCTAAGATCGGTTTTCCAACATCATGGTTTCTGATTTCAAACACTTTGCGACCAATGACTTGTTTAATTGGCAAACTTTTAAGTTTCGCAAATTCAAAATCACGCTCATCATGCGCTGGCACAGCCATCACAGCGCCTTCGCCGTAGCTTGCAAGCACATAGTTCGCTACCCACACTGGCAATTGCTCGCCATTGAGTGGATGCGTGACAAACAATCCCGTTGCCATACCTTTTTTCTCGGCCGTAGCCACGTCAGCCTCAGCCACACTGCCGCGTTTGCATTCGGCAATAAAGTCAGCCAATGCAGGATTGTTTTGTGCAGCTAAAGTCGCAAGCGCATGTTCTGCGGCTACAGCCACGTAAGTCGCTCCCATTAAGGTGTCTGGACGGGTGGTATAAACTTTTAGAGTTTTTAATTCGTTAATTTCCCCCTCTCCCCAGCCCTCTCCCACAAGGGGCGAGGGAGCTAAAGGGAACTCCACTTCGCAGCCGTAACTTTTGCCTATCCAATTACGTTGCATGGTTTTCACTTGCTCAGGCCAGCCATCGAGCTTGTCTAAATCATTCAGCAACTCTTCAGCATATGCGGTGATTTTCATGAAATACTGCGGAATATCACGCTTTTCTACCAGCGCGCCACTACGCCAGCCGCGACCATCAATCACTTGCTCATTAGCTAAAACCGTACCGTCAACTGGGTCCCAATTCACGGTAGCCGTTTTTTTGTAAATCAAACCTTTTTTGAAAAGCTCGGTAAATAGCCACTGTTCCCACTTGTAATATTCGGGCTTGCAAGTGGCAATTTCCCTATTCCAATCTACGCCTAAACCTAGTTGCTTGAGCTGCGTTTTCATGTGCTCAATATTTTCATACGTCCACTTGGCAGGCGCGGTTTTATTAGATATTGCGGCATTTTCAGCAGGCAAACCAAACGCATCCCAGCCCATTGGCTGCATCACGTTAAAACCCTTCATTTTGTGAAAACGGCTTAATACATCGCCAATGGTGTAGTTACGCACATGACCCATGTGCAAACGGCCAGAAGGGTAGGGAAACATCGACAAACAATAGTATTTAGGTTTATCTGAGTTTTCAGAGGCGGCAAAGGTTTGATTGGTTTCCCAATATGCTTGGGCCTCGGCTTCGATTTGTTTAAAAGGGTATTGCTGCTGCATGGCTTTGCTAAATTTTAAAGATAAAACCATATTATACGTCAAGGCGCTATTTTTTGAGATGGCTAAGCTTATATGCCTAGGCGCGCAGGCAACATAGCGAGCTATACACTTTGCAAAAAATAAGATTTTGTAAGGGAAAGTGATTATAAATGACTAAACTTATATAACTATTGTATAACTATTGTTGATGGGATTTATGATGAGATTAAACGTAACGCAAAAAATATTGTTTGGCTATGTTGTAGGCTTTATTTTGTTGATGGCGTTTGCTGCTTTAACTTTACTTAACGGCAAGCAAATTGAAGCGACCACGGTTACGCTTTCGCAAGAAAAAATCCCTGGCTTAATTGCAGTTACCAGCTTAAAAAGCAATGTGCAGTTGCAAACAAATCAGCTGTACGAGCTATATGCAACCAATAACTTAACGACATTTGCAAAGCAGCAAAAAGCAGCGATAGCAAATATGCAACTAGAAGTTAGCAAGCTTAATGCTTTAGCGGAATACAAGCCATACCAAGCATCTTTGGCAAGTTTTGGCGAAAAGCAGGTAAGTTTAACAGGTGATTTTGTGAGAATTATGAGTGCGCCAGAGGTTGATTGGGATAGCGCGCGCGTGGCATTGGCTGCGTTTAGTAAAAGTGCAGGTGAAATGGGTGCAGAGCTAGATAACATGGTGAACAAAGTGGCAACCAATACATTGATTAGTGCAAAGGCATCGCAACAGCTTACTGAACAATTGATTAACTTAGCGTTAGTGCTGGCAGGCTTAATCTTTTTGGGTGTTATTGCAATGGCTTATTACAGCCACCGTCAAGTGGCAGCGCCGCTACGCGAAATCAGTGAGGTGCTAGGGGGAATTGTTGCGCGCAAAGATTTAACCTACCGTATTAAACTACGTAACGATGACGAAATCGGACGAATCGCGTTGGATACTAATAATTTGCTTGAAGAGTTTCAAAAACTAGCACGTACGCTAGATGGCACGGCGCAAGAGGTAAGTCGGGCTACTACTGGCTTGACAGAGATTACAGAGAACACGAGAGTGAATATGATTCAGCGGAACTCAAAATTGCGCACAGCAACACAGATATTTATGAGCGAGATTGAGGCTTCTGCAAAGGTCAAAAACAGGGCTATAGAAATTGATATAGACTTGCATCGTGCACAGATGAAATTTATACAAACACACTTAAATGAAATTGATGGCGGCAGTCAGGCAAGCGATCAAAACGTGACAGCGTTAAAAACTTCTACTGCAAAACTACAAAAACTTACTGAGCACATGCAAAGTCAGATTAAGTTGCTCAATTTTTAATCAACGTAAAAAACTAATGCCCTGCAATCTGCATAGATATTGGCTTGCAGGGCATTAGTTTTCAGTTATTTTAATGCAGCAAAAATATTAGCTTTAATGGTTTCTAGCACGCCCAAGCCATTAATTTTGACGTGCTTAGGTGCACCTTTTTCGCCACTTTTTGCCCAATCGCTGTAATAGGTAATCAACGGTTCAGTTAAATTGTGGTATTCCACCAAGCGTTTGTTCACTACGTCTGGCGCTTCATCGGCGCGTTGTACTAAATCTTCGCCCGTGATGTCATCTTTGCCTGCCACTTTAGGTGGATTAAATTTAATATGATAAGTGCGGCCAGATGCAATATGCGAGCGCCGTCCTGTCATGCGCTCCATAATCGCGCTATCTGGCACGTCAATTTCCACCACGTAATCAATCGCAACACCTGCATTTTTCATGGCATCTGCCTGCGGAATCGTGCGCGGAAAACCATCAAACAAAAAGCCTTTAGCGCAATCGGCTTCTTTAATGCGCTCGCTTACCATGCCGATAATCACAGAATCTGGCACTAGCCCGCCGCTATCCATATAACTTTTGGCCTCTAAGCCCAGTTTTGTTCCCGCTTTAACCGCAGCACGTAGCATGTCGCCAGTAGAAATTTGCGGGATATTATAGTGTTGCTTAATAAAAGTGGCTTGTGTGCCCTTGCCAGCGCCAGGTGAGCCTAAAAGAATAATTCGCATGATGTTCTTTCTCGTAATTTTGTTTTAATTCCTTCCCCACGCAGGGGGAAGGTTAGGATGGGGGTGCAGTGTTGTGAACGTACTATATTATTTTGCACATTCGCAGATATTACCCCTACCTCAGCCCTCCCCCTTAAAGGAGGAGGGAGCGTAATGTTAAATAGAATTATATCAAATAAGGAAGTTACTTATCGCCACAAAATCAGACACGCTCAAATTTTCTGCGCGCTTTTGTGAATCAATGCCAATCGCTGCAAAGCCAGCGTCATCCAACAAGCCTTTTAAGGTATTACGCAGGGTTTTGCGGCGTTGTCCAAACGCTGCCATGACAATTTTTGCAAAATAATTTTGATCTTTTGCGACGAAAGGCAAGGTGGCGTGCGGCACGCAACGCACAAAGGCCGATTCTACTTTTGGCGCAGGTTCAAAGGCTTCGGGCGGCACGGTAATTAAATATTCCATCGCAAGGTGATATTGCAACATGACCGAAAGCCGCCCGTATGCTGGGGTTGAGGGCGATGCCACCATGCGCTCTACCACTTCTTTTTGCAGCATAAAATGCATATCGGTAATGTGTGATACGTTATCTAGCAGGTGAAATAAAATAGGGGTTGAGATGTTGTAGGGCAGGTTGCCAGTAACGCGTAAATTGTTACCCAAGCTAGTGAAATCAAATTTCAAAGCATCGGCATTGTGAATTTCGATAGGTTTATTCGCATATTCTTTTTGCATCCAAGCAATGATGTCTCTATCGACTTCTACCACGTGCAAAAGATTTAAGTTGTGTAGCAAAGGTTTAGTCAGCGCGCCCAAGCCTGGACCGATTTCTACCATTAAATCATCTGCTTTGGGCGAGATGGCAGCAACCAAACTGCTGATAACGCTTTGGTCCGTGAGGAAGTTCTGCCCAAAACGTTTTTTTGCGATGTGCTTCATGCTGGCTTATTTAGCCACTGATGGACACAGATAAAAGCGGATAAAATCTGGAGTATATTGTTTAGAGAATACATTTTTGTGCTTTAAATATACAGCCGCTAGGCTGTCGATTAAAATGGATTCCCGCTTATGCGGGAATGACGAAAAAGATAAATTATCTGTGTATATCTGTGTTCATCTGTGGCTAAAATTATTTTGAGAAAGCTCAATTGCCAACTCAATTGCCGCTAACATGCTGCCAGTGTTGATATTGCCCGTGCCTGCTAGGTCTAACGCGGTGCCGTGATCAACCGAGGTGCGAATAATCGGCAAACCTAAAGTCACATTTACACCGCCGCCAAAGCTAGCGTACTTAAGCACTGGCAAACCTTGGTCGTGGTACATGGCTAGTACGCAATCGGCGTTTTCAAGATATTTTTTGGTGAATAACGTATCTGCTGGCAATGCACCAATGAGCTGTATGCCTTCTGCACGTAGTTTGGCTAGCACAGGATTAATCACTTCGATTTCTTCGCGCCCTAAATAGCCATCTTCACCAGCGTGAGGATTAAGTCCAGAGACCAATATCTTAGGGCTTTTAAGGCTAAACTTGGTCACTAAATCTTGATGTAAAATACGAATAGTGGCTTCAAGGCTTTCGCGCGTAATGGCGCTGGGTATATCTTTTAAGGCTAAGTGCGTAGTAGCTAGCGCTACACGCAAGCCGCCGCCAACCAGCATCATGACCACTTGTGGCGTGTGTGTATGTTCAGCAAAAAATTCGGTATGGCCTATAAAATCAATACCAGCTTTGTTTATGACTCCTTTATGCACTGGCGCAGTAACTACCGCATCGAACTCGCCAGTCTTGCAGCCATCTATCGCGCGCGTGAGCGTGTTAATTACATATTGGCTATTGGTGGGGTTTAATGTGCCAGCCTTAACATGCGCGGCGGTGGGCATATGCAATACTTTTTTTGCATCGAAATGAATGTTAAGTTGTTGCGCACGCGCTACCAGCATTTCTGCATCGCCAACGATTGTAATGTCTGCTTTAAATTCATGCCTAGCTAGCATGACACAAATGTCAGGGCCAATACCAGCAGGCTCGCCAGAGGTAATTGCAATACGTGGAAGGGAATGCATCTGAGTGGTATGTTAAAACTTGTCTTCTAAAACTTAACTTATAAAATATATCTGCTAAAATTTATTTGCTAAAGCTTATCTTCAAGTCTTAGCTCAACAAAAGCGCGGTCGCGTAGCTCACGAATCCAATCCTGATAAGCCTCTTCAGATTTTCTTAGGCGAATTTCTTGTCGCGCTTTAAGTCTTGAGGCCTCCTTAGTCATGTCTTGCTGACGGCGTTCTAGCACTTGAATAATATGCCAACCAAAGGGTGACAGTACGGGTTCGCTTATCTCGCCCAATCCGAGCGTATTCATGGCTTTCTCAAACGGTGGTACGGTATCTCCAGGGTTTACCCAGCCTAAATCGCCGCCATTGTTTGCGCTGCCATCTTCTGAATATTGACGTGCCATGTCTTCAAACTTAGAACCATTATCAATACGCTCTTTAATGCCGTCCATTTTACGTTTTGCATCTTTTTCAGAGACCACTTCGCTAAGCTTAAGCAAGATGTGGCGTGCGTGCGTTTGACCAATCACTAAAGAAGACGTGCCACCACGGCGGTTGGTAAGTTTTAACACATGGAAACCATTGGGGCTACGAAGGGGTTTTGCCACCTCGCCCACTTGCAGTTTTTTTAGGGTATCTAAAAATAGCGCAGGTAATTGCGTACCGCTTTTCCAGCCCATATTTCCGCCCTCAAGCGCATTAGGAGCGTCTGAAAAGGCTGCCGATACTTGTGCAAAATCTTTGCCATTGCTCAATTGTTGCAGCACTTCTTGAGTTTTAGTTTTGGCTTTATCTAAATCTTCTGGGCTGGCATCTTCTGGGGTACGAATTAAAATATGCGAAATTTCAAATTCGTCTTGCTCTTCGCCACGGTTGGCTTGTGTGGTTAAGTAGTTATCAACTTCACCTTCTGATACATTGAGTTTATTATCCACCTCGCGCTCGCGCAGCCTTGCAATAGTAATTTCACTGCGAATATCTTCGCGAAATTTGCGTACGCTCATACCATCTTTTTCGAGCAAGGTTTTAAACTCTTCTATGCCTAGTTTGTTTTGCGCTGCAATGCGTTCTATGGTTTTATCAAGCTGCGTGTCGTCCACTTTTATGCCAGTTTGTGCTGCCAGTTGTAACTGTAAACTATCGACGATTAAACGCTCTAAAATTTGTTTCTCAAGCACATTTTGCGGAGGCAAAGCTGTGCCTTGCTTTTCCAATTGCGCGCTGACTGTACTTATTCTATCTAGTAGCTCTTGCTCAGTAATTACACCTTGATCAACCACGGCAATAATGCGATCCATTTTAAGGACTTCGTTGGTTTTTCTAGCGATTTTATCTTCTCTAGCAGCTGCACTTTCTGCTGAGACGGCTAGGCTTGATGAAAACAAGCAAACTAAAATCCATAATTTAGTCGTGTTTAATGCTGAGTTCACAGCCCAATTTAATGCTGAGTATAATAATTTCATCGGTTGTAATTCTGCTGCCTATAAATGTTAGGAAGTTCGCTAGAGCTCAGGTATCCCGGAATATCGCGCCGTAGTAAATTAAGTGGATTTGAGCCGATAGAGGCTAAACCGCCAAGCTCTAGCTGAAAGAATAGACCAAAGTTTGCTTCAGCAGTTGCAGTTTCTACGCGTTGTATAACAGTGCGGGCTTGCCAGCAGCCCGCATCATATTCTAAGCCAGCCAAGCTTTCAATTGGCCTGCTATCGCGAACAGAATAATTAATGCGCCCCACGCCATACCAGCCGCGGCTAAGTGGCCACTGACCAGAAATATTAATTTGCTCTAAAAAATCTTTAGTATAACGGTAACCTACATTAAGCAATTTGCCAGGCTCTGGGTTATAACGTGCCAGTATATTGCCGCGAACTAAGCCTTTGCCATCGGTACTGTGTTGCCCAAACGCGTCTAAATTCCATTTGTTAGAGAGCCTTGCAGTTAGCCCAGCAATCACGTCTGAAGTATTGCTTTGTGAAACTGACCCGCCAGGCAGCACAACTTTTTGGTCCTCCAAGTAAATGCGTTGCCCAATAGTGGCAGACATACGTTCAATACCAGAATTTTTATCAATCATGCGCGTGGTTAAAGCCAAGCTAACTTGATTCGCATTGTTAATTCTATCATCACCTGTAAATTGGTTTTCTGTAAACAAGGTGGTGAGATTTAAATCGGCTAAGGCAGAATCAAAAGCTGGTAATAAATCTTGTTTTTTATTGGGGATATATACATAAAACATGCGCGGTTCTATGGTTTGCGTGTAGCTATTTTTAACAATTTTGACATCACGTTCAAAATATAAGCCGCTGTCTAAACTAAAAATAGGCAAAGTCCGGCTTTCGCTGTTGTTGCTAACCTTTGCACCATTAATCGTAAAATTGTTATCTTGCAAACTATAACGCGTCATATGCACGCCAACTTTGGGCGTTATAAAGCCATAAGGTTGAGTAAATGGCGCGGTGATACTTGGGTAAGCCATTAAGCGGCTGCCAGTAGCGGCAAGTGGAGCTTTGATGTCACGATCAAAATAAGTATATTGGCTGTATAAATCAGTATTAACGTAATCCCACTCTTTATTGGCAGTGAGCGTAAGCTGGGGTAAGCGTTCGTAAGGGAAGTTTATTTTATCTAGGGTTTGATATTTTTGCACCAAACCATTAAAGCGCCACACATTGCCCACATAATCAACGCGGCCTTCTTGTGGCAGATTAACGCGGCTGGTGCTAATGATGCGGGTGGACATCTCAGAAAAATATTGGTCATCCGACACTTTTTCAAGGTTATAGCCAGCAGACCAACCCGCGCCAAGATGATGGCTATGACTTAAGTTGGCGTAATAGCGGTTGTCGCCGTTAAGGTTATCATTATCCAAATACTCCAAGTTATCGATGCCAGAATAATTTTCGCCCAAGTATCTAAACTCGCCTTGCAATTGCACACCGCGCTTGCTCAAGTAGCGAACCCCCACCGTAGCATCCTTATCTGGCGCAATGTTGATGTAATAAGGGATGGAGGTCTCGAAACCACTGCGGCTGGTTGTGCCCACTGTCGGCGCAAGCAAACCAGATTTACGCTCGTTATTAAAAGAGAAACTCATCCAAGGCGTATATAAAAGTGGCACACCTTTAAACTCAACATAAGCATTTTTGGCGGTGCCCGATTCTGTGAAGTCATCCAGTTCAATTTCTTTGGCTTTAATGTACCAATCGTCAACACCAGGCTCGCAAGTGGTGTAACGCGCATCTATTAAGCGTTTTTTATCTTGGCCTTCAAAAAAGATGGCTTTGGCATCACCACGTGATGAATTGAATTTTGGGTCTATTGATGCCTGTCCAATAGGTGTAGCGGGTTCGCGATAGCTGTCTTGGTAAAGTCGCGGGTTATCAGTCAGGCTGGTTTGTGAGTTTAGTAGTTTGGATTGCGTATAGACGCTAGGGTCATAGCGCGGCTTGGCTTCTCTTTGTGTGGAGTTATTGATCTGCTTGTTAAGCGTAATAGATGCATCGTGCATTTCGCCTATGCTGTCACTTAAGCGCATTTTAAGCGCAGGACCGCGAATTTCACTATCGCCCAAATCTATGCGCGCATTACCATCGACTTTTAACTCATCGTTTTGAACGTCATATTCGATGCTATCGCCATAAATTTTTTGGTCACCCTTGCTGATGACCGCATTGCCGCTGGCGCGCATTTTGCGATCTAAATATAAGTCTAGCTTATCGCCTTCTATCTCTATGGCGCCTGGTAGTGCGCTAAGCGTAGCATTATCTGGAACTTCTGCTGGCTCGGTGATTAGCGTTTCGGCAGACGCAGCAAGGCTAAAGCCAAGCAAGTAAGCCGTAGCAAGCAGTGCAAAAGAGGTTTTTGCAAAATTAATATGTGAGTGTTTGCAGTGCAATGGGATAATTAAAATTAGTTATAAAGTTTGTATAAAAAAATTGTTATGTTTATGTATTTTACGCATGAATGATAAAATCGCCTATAAGCTGGTTTTAATCAATCAAAAACTAGCTTTCAATATCAATTGTAATATTATAAAGGCTTGCGGCGGGTAGATATAGTGAATAAAAACATATTAGATAGAAAAGAGCAATTAGCGGCTTGGTTAAAAACTATATTGGGCGAGCAAACGTTTAGCCTAACTGTTGCATCTGCAGACGCTAGCTTTAGGCGATACTTTCGTGTGCACTTGAACCAGAAATACTTAGACAGGCAAACGCTAATCGCCATGGATGCGCCACCGCCGCAAGAAGACTGCGCGCCGTTTGTTAAAATTGCAAAAATTATGCGCGACGCGGGTCTAAACGCGCCACAAGTATTGGCGCAAGATTTAGAAAATGGCTTTTTGTTGTTAAGTGATTTAGGCGACGATACTTATTTGCAACACTTAACAAACGAAACAGCGCAAATGCTCTATTTGGATGCCACTAACGCGCTGATTAAAATGCAATTATCCAGCAAATCACACGATTTGCCGCCGTACGATGAGGCGCTGTTAACGCGCGAGATGCAACTCTTCCCCGATTGGTATGTGGCAAAACACTTGGGCTTTAGCATGAATGCTGAGCAACAAGGCTGGCTGCAACAAACGTTTGATGTGCTAAATAAAAACATCCTCGCCCAAGGGCAAGTCACCGTGCACCGCGATTATCACTCGCGCAATTTAATGGTGACGAACCCAAATAAAGATGGTGAGCATAGCCCTGGCGTTTTAGATTTTCAAGATGCGGTGCACGGCGCCATTACCTACGATTTGGTCTCTCTACTAAAAGATGCGTATATTCAATGGGATGAAGAACAAATCATCGATTGGGCGGTGCGTTATTGGGAAAAAGCGCGCAAAGCAGGCTTGCCAGTGCCGCAAGATTTTAGCGAGTTTTATCGCGATTTTGAATGGATGGGCGCACAACGTCATATCAAAGTTTTAGGCATTTTCGCGCGATTAAGCATTCGAGATGGTAAAGATGGCTACATCAAAGATATGCCGCTAGTGCTGCATTATCTGCGTAAAGTGTGCGAGCGCTATGTAGAGCTACGCCCCATGCTGCGCTTGCTAGATGCGCTTGAAGGGCGCTTGCCGAGGCCGAAGTATGTGGTGTAGCCACAGAGAACACAGAGTTCACAGAGAAAAGCTTAAACCCTGTCGTTCCGTGCGTGATACGGAATCCAGTGACTTTGAACGATTTTATAAAATGAATTTCCGCCTGCGTATGAATGACGCAAGAGAAGATTTTTCTCTGTGGTCTCTGTGGTCTCTGTGTTCTCTGTGTCTAAAAAGGGGCAAAACATGAAAGCGATGATTTTAGCCGCAGGCCGCGGCGAGCGTATGCGCCCGCTTACAGACCACACGCCAAAACCGTTGTTAAAAGTGGGTGGCAAGCCGCTTATTGTTTGGCATTTAGAGCGATTAGCCAAAGCAGGCTTTAAAGACATTGTCATCAACCACGCGCACTTAGGCCACATGATTGAAGCCGCGCTAGGGAACGGCGCAGAATGGGGTATGTCAATCCAGTATTCACCAGAAAAAGTGGCGCTAGAAACTGCGGGCGGCATAGCTAATGCGCTGTATTTATTGACAGAAAACGGCAAAAAAGTAGAACCGTTTTTAGTGGTAAACGGCGATACATATACCGATTTCAATTTGGCAGCTTTAGTCCCTCGCCCACTTGCGGGAGAGGGGTTGGGGAGAGGGGCTGCTTTACCAAATAACCTAGCGCACCTAGTATTAGTAGATAACCCACCACAACACCCCAATGGCGACTTTGCGATTGAAGATGGAATGCTGAAAAATGAGGGAGAAAAAATGCTCACCTTCTCTGGCGTTGGTCTATATCACCCCGCACTATTCGCAGACATTGTCAAAGGCCAGCCTGCAAAACTCGCTCCTTTATTACGCAATGCCATTGACAATAATGCCGCCACAGCCCAGCATTACCAAGGTGTTTGGCACGATATTGGTACGCCAGAGCGCCTTATAAATTTAGATGAGTATTTGCTAAAAAACTAGCAACACTATTAATATAAGTGGGAATGAAATGGCAAAAAAAACAAACAAAAAACGATATTAGAAGCTTCACTCAATGAAAGATGGCCTTTTTCTTTTGCAGTTGCAACTTTTGGTTTAATCTTTTTATTGGTTATTTTTCCACAGTTTAACAATCCTATTCTTAAACCCATTTTCAGTGCTTTACAACCTATCGGGTTTATTGCTTGCGGTTTTTTCTACCTAATTGCGCTTGTAAAGTTTGCTAAAGAAGACAAAGTTAATTCTGACAGTTTGTTGGATATTAAAAATGAACCTACTTTAAATAGCCCATCTTCAGAACCTGTAATTCCAACGGGTCAAATTGGCCTTGCTGAACAATTGCCTTTGGTTTGGTCGCTAAAACTTATTCAAGAGTTGGAATGGAAAAGATTTGAAGAACTTTCTTTAGCTTATTATCTTGAAAAAGGTATTCGTGCTGAAACCACGAGCTTAGGCGCAGATGGTGGAATAGATATAAAGTTATTTCAAGACGACTCTGCAATGCCAACAGCCATTATTCAATGTAAATCTTGGGCAAGCCAAGTGACTGTTAAGCAAGTACGTGAGTTTTTAGGGGTAATGACACATGAAAGAATTGCCAAAGGTTTTTATATGGCATCAAGTGGTTATACCAACGATGCAATTGAATTTGCAAAAGCTAACAAAATAACTTTAATAAGTGGTGAAATGTTATTGATGATGATTCAGCGGTTAACCATTGAATCTCAACAAAAACTTTTAGCATTGGCAACTAGCGGAAACTATAAAACCCCTTCATGTCCATCATGTGGAATCAAAATGGTCAGAAGGCCAAGTAAAAATGGCGGGTTTTGGGGTTGCCTAAATTTCCCTAAAGGATGCAAACAAAAGTTGCACTTGAGAAGTGTGGATAGGTAAGCCCCGTCTGCAATCCTTGAACCAAATACGCTATGCGATGCCAGATACGTTAAAATGTCTGAGTTACAGTTAAGTCATTGTAAAGGGTATTCATTTTGAGCATCAATAATAAAGAATTCAGCACTAGACGTAGCCAGCTCATAGACAAGATGGGCAACGGCATTGCCATTATCCCCACCGCGTCTGAGGTGATTCGTAACCGCGATAGCCATTATCCATACCGTTTTGATAGCTATTTTTATTACCTCACAGGTTTTAAAGAGCCTGAATCTTTGTTGGTGTTGATAGCGGGAGACGCACCAAAATCCATTTTATTTTGTCGCGATAAAGATATTGAGCGTGAAATTTGGGATGGTTTTCGTTATGGGCCAGATGCGGCAAAAACAGAGTATAAGTTTGATGAGGCGTATAGCATCAGCCAGTTAGACGAGATGTTGCCCAAGTTAATGGGTAATCAAAGCCAATTGTTTTATAGCTTGGGTGCAGATTGCCACTGGGATGCGAAAGTAACGGGCTGGTTGAACAAGGTGAAAGATTTGGCTCGCACGGGTGTGAGCGCACCTCAAAGCATTGTTGATATTCGCCAATTAATTGATGTGCAACGCTTAATTAAATCGCCCTATGAGCAAGCAACCATGCGCCTTTCAGGCAATATCGCAGCGGCAGCACATAATCATGCTATGCGATTCACTAAGCCAAACATGAAAGAATTTGAAGTAGAAGCCGAATTTTTGCACGAGTTTTATAAAAATGGCGCGCAAGCGCCAGCTTATACCAGCATTGTGGCAGGCGGTGCTAATGCTTGCACTTTACATTACAACGCCAATAATAGTGTGTTGAATGATGGCGATTTATTGTTGATTGACGCGGGTTGCGAGTTGGATGGTTATGCCTCGGATATTACACGCACCTTTCCTGTGAATGGTAAATTTAGTGCAGCGCAAAAAGATTTGTATGAGCTGGTGTTAAATGCACAATTGGCCGCCATAGAAGTCGCTAAACCAGGCCAGCATTGGAATGCACCGCATGAGGCCGCGCTGGGCGTGTTGGTGCAAGGCTTTATCGATTTTAAATTGTGCAAAGGTAGCGTTGAAGAGGTGTTAGAAACTGGCAGTTATCGCCAATTTTACATGCACCGCACTGGTCATTGGCTGGGATTAGATGTGCATGATGCGGGCGAATACAAAGACAAAGCTGGTAATTGGGCGCTGCTTGAAACGGGTAATACGTTGACAGTTGAGCCAGGCTGCTACGTGCGCCCAGCCGATAACGTACCGAAACAATTTTGGAATATTGGCATCTGCATTGAAGACGACGTGCTTATAACTCAAACGGGCAATGAAGTGTTGAGCAAAAATGCGGTGAAAACTGTGGCGGATATTGAAAGCTTGATGAAAAAGTGAGCGACAAAGTCATTATCGTTGGCGGTGGACCAGTAGGCTCGGTTTTAGCCTTGGCTTTGCAACAACAAAATGTACCCTTCACCTTATTAGAGGCACGAGCAAAGGGCGCTTCGCACAAGGATACTCGGGCTCTTGCGCTATCTTATGGTAGCCGCTTAATCCTCGAAAAACTGGGTGTGTGGGATGCAGTAGAAGCGAAAGCCACAGCGATTAACACGATTCACATCTCGCAACGCGGCGGGCTTGGGCGCACCAAACTTAACGCATCTGACCATAATATGCCTGCCATTGGCTATGTATTGCCGTATGGTGCGCTGACACAGGCGCTAGATGCGGAACTTGAGCTAAATAATGTGATTTATGAGGCGGAAGCCACAGAAATTAAGCCAAGCCAAACTGTTAGCGAAGTCACTTTTACCCAAGCAAACACCACAAAAATACTTCAAAGCGCATTGACTGTGGTGGCCGATGGCGGCCGCAGTATGGGTGATATTGCAGGTATTAAAAAAGAAACTAAAGAATATGGTCACGATGCATTGGTAACAAAGGTCAGCGCAGAATTGCCGCACAATAATATTGCTTACGAGCGTTTTACGCCGCAAGGGCCGATGGCGCTTTTGCCAAATGGCGAGCGTGATTTTTCGCTAGTTTGGACTGGCCTGCAAGCCAATATCCATGCGCTTGCTGGCTTGCCAGATTTAGAGTTTTTGAAGCTTTTACACGAAGTATTTGGTGACCGTGTTGGTCAATTTTTAAACGTAGAAAAGCGCATGAGTTTCCCCCTAAAATTGAGCACGCTTAAACCTTCTACAGCGCCACATTTAGCAATTATAGGCAACGCCGCGCAAACCATGCACCCAGTCGCGGGGCAGGGCTTTAATGTGGGCATGCGCGATGCGCGAACGTTGGCAGATTTGATTGTAGATTTGCCTGCAAACACGCTGGGAAGCGCGTCCATGCTAGCCGCATACAGCAAGCTACGCAGCCGCGATACGCGTGGCGGCATTGTGTTTACCGATTTATTGGTGAATGTATTTTCTAACGACACGATTGGCTTATCCACCATACGCGGCGCGGGTCTTGGCGCTTTAGAGTTATTAAAACCTGTTAAAAATATGTTGGTGAGTAAAATGAGTTTTGGCAAATGACCAAGAAAATTGATGCGGATATTGTAGTGGTAGGTGCTGGTTTAGTGGGCTTGGCTGCGGCAATCGCTTTCGCCAAACAAGGTAAAAGTGTAGTTTTAGTGCATGCAAGCAAGCCTGAAACAAAACTCAAAAAAGCTTGGGATGAACGCGTGTATGCGCTCACGCCAGCGACTGAAACTTGGCTTAAAGAATTGGACGTGTGGGCAGGCGTGGACAAAAGCCGCGTCAATGACATCAATGCCATGCACATTTGGGACGCAGAAGCCGCGTTAACATTGGCTGACAGCGATGCTAATTTGCCAAAATTGGGCGTGATTATCGAGAACCAAAACCTGCAACATGCTTTGTGGCAACAAATAAAAACGTTGGACGTGACTGTGGTTACAGACGCACAATGTACAAGCTTGCACAATATGCCACATGACATCCAGCTTGGCTTGGAGTTGGTTTTGCAGGGCGAAATTACCATTGCCGCCAATTTGATTGTCGCCGCAGATGGCGTGAATTCATGGCTTCGTAACCAAGCAAATATTGCTGTGAAGCGTAAAAGTTTTAATCAAACCGCGATTGTAGCCAATTTTATTGCAGAGAAAAATCACGGCAATATTGCGCGACAATGGTTTGCGCCGCACGATACGCTGGCTTTGTTGCCGTTGCCTGAGCAATACGTTTCTATGGTGTGGTCTGTGTCAACCGAAAAGGCCAATAAACTGTTAAAGTTATCGAATGAGCAGTTGTCAGGGCAAGTGCAGGCAGAATCTCAAGGGGTATTAGGCGATTTAAAGCCAGTAAGCAAAACGCTAAGTTTTGAGTTAAATCAACAAACAGCTACCAAGTTAATCGCCGAAAGAATGGCTTTAGTAGGCGATGCCGCGCACCAGATTCACCCAATGGCGGGGCAAGGCGTGAATTTAGGTTTTAGAGATGTAATGAAATTGGCTGAGTTAACGACTAAGTGTCAGGATATGGGCGATTTTAATTTGTTGCGACAATATGAGCGCGCACGAAAAAGTGATATTGTGGTGATGAATAATTTAACGTTTGGCTTGGATTATTTGTTTGCAATCGAAAATAGCTTTGTAAAAACGGCGACACATTGGGGATTGCAGCAATTTAATCGCCAAGCAGGAATCAAAAAATTATTAATACTACAAGCGGCTGTTTAAGTCGCTAAATAGAAAGCCACCATGAATTTTAAACCCAAGAACTTAAAATTAAAACAATTAGCAGCCTTATCTTTGCTGGCACTAAGCCAATTTGCACTTGCCGATGAAGCCAGCCTTAAAAAAGCGCTAGAAGTTGCGTACCCCAAATTTAAAATTGAGAGTGTTATCAAAACGCCATACACGGGCTTGTACGAAGTATTTATGGGCGGGCAGATTGTTTATACCGATGAAAAACTCACATTTTTAATCGCTGAAGGGCGTTTAGTTGACCCAAAAACCAAAAAAGACATCACGGGCGAACGCATGGAGGAATTAACGAAGGTTGATTTTACTAGCCTGCCTTTAGATCAGGCCATTAAGGTGGTAAAAGGTAACGGTAGCCGCAAATTGGTGGTATTTTCAGATGTAGATTGCCCGTATTGCAAACGCTTAGAGCAAAATGAGTTAAGCAACATTGATAACGTGACAATTTACACCTTTTTGTACCCCATTGAATCACTGCATCCTGATGCTGCTGCTAAATCTAAACTTATTTGGTGCGCCAGTAATCGTGCTAAAGCGTGGAATGATTGGAATTTTAATAATAAATTACCAACCAATGCAGGAACTTGCGAAGTGCCACTAGAAAAAGTAGGTGAATTGGCTAGAAAGGCGGGCATAACTAGTACGCCGACCCTTATATTTAGTGATGGCAAACGCATGTTAGGCGCGCAGCCATATAAGGAAATTGAAAAGTATTTGCAAGCGGCAGTACGAAATAAGTAATTTAAAACTAAAAAAGGCAAAACTTATAGAGTCTTGCCTTTTTTGTGACTTGAAAATCTTACCCTCCCACCACTTGCCCCATTTTGAAAATGGGTAAATACATAGCAACCACTAAGCCACCGATAAGCACTCCCAGCACCACCATAATCACTGGCTCCATGAGGCTGGACATTGCTCCCACAGCATCGTCTACTTCGGCTTCATAAAAGTCAGCCACTTTGCTTAGCATTGAATCTAGCGCACCTGACTCTTCGCCGATGGCCGTCATCTGTAGCACCATATTGGGGAATACACCTGCGTTTTGCATAGCAACAGTTAAACTAGTACCTGTGCTAATCTCACTTTGAATTTTTTTAGTAGCGTCGTAGTAAACACGGTTGCCTGAGGCGCCTGCAACGGAATCTAGAGCTTCTACCAAGGGTACGCCAGCAGAAAACATAGTGGAAAGTGTACGAGAAAAACGTGCAATCGTTGCTTTTTCTATAATTTCTCCAATCACAGGAAGTTTTAGCATAAGCCGATCCATGGTGCTTTGCATTTTTTCAGAACGTTTCCAAGTGTAAAAGAAGAACCATAAGGCACCTCCAATAGAACCAAAAATCGCCCACCACCAAGTTACAAAAACATCTGAAATTTGCATAACTATTAGTGTAGGTAAAGGTAAGTCTGCACCAAAACTAGAGAAAAGATCTTTAAAAGCAGGAATTACAAAAATCATAATGACTGCAGTGATGCCAAATGCAACCACAATAATTGAGGTAGGATAAACTAGGGCTGATTTGATTTTACCTTTAATCGCCATAATTTTTTCTTTATAAGTCGCTAGACGGTCTAGCAGAGTATCCAAGATACCAGCCTGCTCACCAGCACCCACCAAGTTACAAAATAAGGCATCGAAATAAAGCGGATATTTACGGAACGAGGCGCTCAAGCTGCTGCCTGTTTCAACATCGGCTTTAACATCACCAAGTAGTTTAGCAACAGCGGGGTTGCTATGGCCTTTTCCTACAATATCAAAAGCTTGCAACAAGGGCACGCCAGCTTTCATCATCGTAGCGAGTTGACGCGTGAACAGTGTAATGTCTTTATCGGTGATTTTGCCTTTGCTAGCAAAACTACTTTGTTTTTTTACCTTAGTCACAGTAATGCCTTGACGACGTAGGGTAGCGCTCACAAAAGATTCGCCTGCGGCGCGCATTTCGCCCTTAATAGATTTGCCTTTTTTGTCTTTACCTTCCCAAACGTAGGTAATTTGTTTAGTTGCGCTTGCAGCCATAATGCATCCTTAAATTAAATTCGCAAAGTTTGCTTAAGTACTTATTTTGCATTGAGTATTTATTCACTAAATTTTTATTCACTGAGTTTTTATTCACTGAGTTTTTATTCATTAGTGCAGGACTCAACTTCCGCAATCGAAGTTAAGCCTTGCATCGCTTTTAAAATACCAGAGCGGCGTAAATCATTGACGCCTTCTGCTTTTGCTTGATCGGCGATGTCAATCGCATTGCCATGCCCCATAATAATACGGCTAATGGCATCAGTGACTGGCATCACTTGGTAAATACCCACGCGGCCTTTGTAGCCAGCATTACACATTTCGCAGCCACCTTCTTTAGGGCCGTATAACTGAAATTTTTCTTTAAAGTCTTCTTCGATAAAGCCTATCTCAAGCAAAGCTTCTTTGGGCGCATCAAGCGGTACTTTACAATTTTTGCATAGCCTGCGAGCCAAGCGCTGTGCGGTAATCAGCGATACTGCAGAGGCAATGTTAAACGGTGCAACGCCCATATTGAGTAAGCGCGTGAGCGTAGAAGGTGCATCGTTAGTATGCAAAGTAGATAGCACCATATGGCCTGTAGAAGCGGCTTTAATCGCCATATCTGCGGTTTCTAAGTCACGAATCTCACCAATCATAATGATATCTGGATCTTGCCGTAAAAACGATTTTAAAGCGGCAGAAAAGGTTAAGCCTTGCTTTTCATTCACATTGACTTGGTTAATACCAGCAAGTGGAATCTCGCACGGGTCTTCAGCGGTGGCGATGTTGACACCTGGATTATTTAAAATATTGAGGCAGGTATAGAGTGATACCGTTTTGCCAGAACCCGTTGGGCCAGTTACTAACACTAAACCGTAAGGGCGGCTTACCGCATTTAATAAGCGCTCTTTTTGGATTGGCTCATAGCCCAGCGCCTCAATGCCTAGCGTGGCGCTGGCAGGATCCAAAATACGCATGACGATTTTTTCGCCGTGAATTAAGGGTAAAGTGCTGACGCGGAAATCAATGGTGCGCGTTTTAGATAACACCAGTTTCATGCGACCATCTTGCGGAATGCGCTTTTCGGAAATATCTAGGCTGGAAATCACCTTAATACGCGAAGCCAGCTTGTCTTTAATTGCGAGTGGAGGCTGTGCGATTTCTCTTAAAATGCCATCGACACGATAGCGGATGCGATAAAACTTTTCGTAGGGCTCAAAATGTAAGTCAGAAGCTCCCATATTGATTGCATCTAACAACATTTTATTTAAAAACTTAACAACGGGCGCATCGTCAACTTCTTGGGTATTGTCAACCTCAGCTTCTACATCACCCCCAATCATATCGAGATCAAAGTCGCCATCCACGTCTAGAGAAGTCATCGAAGTGTCTTTCGACTCAACGATTTTATCTATCCATTTGCCAAGTTTGTCATCCTCCACCACTACCGGCGAAAGCGTCATGCCCATTTGAAACTGCACGCTATCTAACGCATGTAGATTAGTGGGATCAGATATGGCAACGAATAACACATTATTTTGGTTACGTAATGCAATAACGCGATTGGCTTGCATCAACTTTGCATCAATGGATTTAGAGGGTAAATAATCTGGGTTAAACGCATCCAAGTTAAGGTAAGGAAAGCCGAAAGACTTAGACGAAGTTTCTGCAATTTTTTCTGCAGAAATTTTTCTGCTAAGAATTGCTTGTGTCACAAACGGACTTTTAACGGTGTTTGCTTGGCCTTGGATAATATTTGCCTCAGCTTCGGATAGCAAATTCTCTTGCACCAACATGCGCGCAAGTCCACTTAATTTGATTGATGTTGCGGTAACCGCCATTGATAATTACTCACGTTTTTATTATATTTTAATTAATTACGTACACACTATTTTACTTAATATTGTAATAGATAAGTTTACTAAATGATTGTACTTAAACAATATTTTTGGCTGACATAATAATGCACTTTAACTTTTTTTTTGTAAAGTTAAAGTGCTAATTTTTTAACAAAATTTACAATTACTTTCAATTAGTAGCTGCTTGAGCAACACAGATTGCCAATTTAAGCTACATATTGTTAATGATTTCATCCGCAAATTCAGCAGTTCCAACCTGAGTTGCGTCGTCCATTTGGCTTGCAAAATCAATCGTCACGCGCTTAGATATGATTGCTTTGGCTACGCCAGTAAGCACTAAATCCGTCGCTTCCAGCCAGCCCATATGGCGCAACATCATCTCGGCGGATAAAATAATTGAGCTTGGATTAGCCAAATTTTTACCCGCAATTTTCGGCGCTGTGCCGTGGGTGGCTTCAAACATCGCAACGGTGTCGCTCAAATTAGCGCCTGGTGCAATTCCAATACCACCTACTTGTGCAGCCAGCGCGTCGCTCATGTAATCGCCATTTAAATTGGTGGCGCAAACTACGTCATATTCAGATGGGTGTAGCAAAATTTCTTGCAAAAATGCGTCTGCAATGCAGTCTTTAATGACTATTCCGTTTGGTAGCTTTAGCCATGGACCGTCGTCAATTTCTACCGCACCGAATTCTTGCTTGGCAACTTCATAGCCCCAATCTCTAAAGCCACCTTCGGTAAACTTCATAATATTACCTTTGTGGGTAATGGTGACTGATTTTCGGTTATTATCAATGGCATATTGAATCGCCTTGCGAATGAGGCGGGTGCTTCCTTCTGGCGATATTGGTTTAATTCCGATGGCGCAGTTTTCGGGGAAGCGAATTTTTTTACGCACGCCCATATCGCTTAAAAACTGAATCACTTTGTCGGCTTCATCCGTACCCGCCGCCCACTCAATACCTGCGTAAATATCTTCAGTATTCTCACGAAAAATCACCATGTCGGTTTTTTCAGGGTATTTTACTGGGCTGGGTACGCCTGTAAAATATTGCACAGGGCGCAGGCACACATACAAATCCAACTCTTGGCGCAGTGAAACATTAAGTGAACGAATACCGCCGCCCACAGGCGTAGTCAACGGGCCTTTAATTGACATCACATAATCGCGCAGCGTTTGCATGGTTTCGGCTGGCAACCAAATGTCTTTACCCTCTTTGTCTTTACCGTAAACTTGCACTGCTTTTTCGCCCGCATATACTTCCATCCACGCAATTTTACGCACCGCACCATAAGCCTTGCTTACAGCGGCATCTACCACTTTTTGCATGGGCGGTGTAATATCCGCGCCAATGCCATCACCCTCAATAAATGGGATAATTGGGTTGTTTGGCACGTTAAGCGTATTATCTTTGTTGACACTTATTTTTTCGCCGAAACTTGGAACTATAATTTTTGAAGCCACTTTTGAGACCATTTAATAATTTCCTAATATGTCAATTTTAATATAATGATAGTCTTATTTAATAAGCCGTTTAACGTAGTGTGCCAATTTAGCCCACACGACCCAAAAAATGGAAAGTCTGGTCACCCTACGTTAAAAGACTACATCTACACACCCAATGTTTATGCGGCTGGGCGTTTAGATACCGATTCAGAAGGTTTACTTATTTTAACCGATGATGGTGCTTTGCAACACGAATTAAGTCACCCCAATCGTAAACAAGTGAAAACATATTGGGCGCAAGTAGAGGGCGCACCTCTCGATGCGGATTTAGCGCCTTTGCGAATAGGTGTAGATTTGGGGGACTTTACAACGCAGCCAGCAGTTGCAAACATCATCGCAGAACCGCATGGATTATGGCGTAGAGAGCCACCCATACGCGAGCGTAAGCTTATTCCTACTACTTGGCTTGAGATTAAAATAGTCGAAGGTAAAAATCGCCAAGTACGCCGCATGACCGCTAAAATAGGCTTCCCTACATTACGTTTGATTCGTTACAGCATCGGCGAATATACTCTTGACAGCTTGGCTATAGGCAAGTGGCGTAGACTGTAGGAGCGACGTCTCGTCGCGATTGCAATATAACTTCGCGACGAGACGTCGCTCCTACAAAGTAATGCGTTAGCGGGCCATTTTTTAAAATTTATCAAGTATTAGGATTTAAAAAAAACATGAAACCCCTTGTGATAAAATCAATCGTCATTTTCCGCTTTCTTGCACATGAAGTCCCTGGTTATTTGGGCGATTTTTTAGACGCGCAAAACATTCCTTGGCAATTAATAAAGGTAGATGAAGGTGAGCCACTACCCGCATCGATATTGGCTTACAGCGGCATGATATTAATGGGCGGGCCGATGAGCGTGAATGACAATCTGCCGTGGATCGCGCCCATTTTAGGCTTAATTCGTGAAGCAATTGACAACGACATTCCCGTACTCGGCCATTGCCTTGGCGGGCAATTGATTAGCAAAGCTTTGGGCGCGCAAATTACAAAAAATCCAACTAAAGAAATCGGCTGGGGCGAGGTAACGGTAAGCAAAAACGAAGCCGCTAAAAATTGGTTCGGTAATATTGAAACTTTTAACGCTTTTCATTGGCACGGTGAAACTTTCAGTCTGCCGCAAGGCGCTATCCACTTGCTTGCCAGCCCATATTGCCAAAACCAAGCGTGGAGCATAGGCAAACATTTGGCCTTACAAGCCCACATTGAAATGACCACAGAAATGGTGATTAAATGGTGCGAAGAAGGCGAAAAAGAAATACGCGATTCCGCCAGTAGCGCCGCAGTGCAACAAGCCGAAGCGATGCAGCAAGAGCTGCCGTTGCACTGTTTTTTTCTGCAAAAAGTGGCAAAACAGGTGTATAGCCAGTGGATTCAAGGTCTTAAATGAGCGTTTTGCATTAAAAATTAGGCTCTTTTTTAAATAAAACTATCAAAGTTCGTCATTTCGCGCAAGCGAGAATCCATTTAATTCAAACACTTAGATGGATTCCCGCTTTCGCACCACAGGCACTCCGATTTGCTAAGCGCTAAAGCGCTTGCAAAGTCATATGCGAGAATGACGGAGTTGTAAGTTTTTAAGGATAATGCAGCTTCGTGTGGAGCGTTAAAAATATTGAATATGTTAAAATAATGCAAATTTCATAAAGATAAAAATTATGTCTGGCAACACAATCGGTACTTTATTTACTTTAACAAGCTTTGGCGAGTCGCACGGTGCGGCGATAGGCGGCGTGATAGATGGCTGTCCGCCAGGCTTAAGCTTATGTGCAGAGGATTTGCAGATTGATTTAGATCGGCGTAAACCTGGCACTTCGCGCCATGTGACGCAACGCCAAGAAGCCGATGCGGTGGAGATTTTATCTGGCGTGTTTGAAGGCAAAACGACAGGTGCGCCAATTGGTTTGCTCATTCGCAACACCGACCAGCGCAGCCAAGATTACAGCAAGATTATGGATACTTTCCGCCCAGGTCATGCCGATTATACCTACGCGCAAAAATATGGCGTGCGCGATTATCGCGGTGGCGGCCGCAGCAGTGCTAGAGAAACCGCGATTCGTGTGGCGGCTGGGGCGATTGCTAAAAAGTGGCTAAAAGAGCGCTTTGATGTCACTGTGCGCGGTTATATGAGCCAACTTGGCGAGATTGAAATTCCGTTTCAAACTTGGGATTGTGTTAACGACAACCCGTTTTTTTCGCCCAATACTGATGTTTTGCCGCAGCTAGAAGCCTATTTAGATAATATCCGTGCCGAGCGCGATTCAGTTGGCGCGCGCATTACTGTGGTGGCCGAAGGTTGCCCCGTGGGCTGGGGCGAGCCTGTGTTTGATAGGCTGGACGCCGATATTGCACATGCCATGATGAGTATTAACGCGGTAAAAGGTGTAGAAATTGGCGCAGGCTTTGCTAGTATTAGCCAGCGTGGTAGCGTGCATTCGGATGAAATGACGCCGACTGGCTTTGTCACCAATCATGCAGGCGGCATGCTGGGCGGTATTTCTACGGGGCAAGAGATTCGTGTCAATGTGGCGCTAAAACCCACTTCTAGCATTCCGCAAGAACGTCGCTCGATTGATAAAACTGGCAAAGCTGTCACCATGCAAACCACAGGGCGACATGATCCTTGTGTGGGCGTGCGCGCCACACCAATCGCCGAAGCGATGCTGGCGTTGGTGTTGATGGATCATGCGTTGCGCCATCGTGCGCAAAATGCAGATGTGGTAACGACGATTCCTAAAATTTAGTGCCGTCATTGCGAGCCAAAATAAAACTTTTGGCTCGCAATGACGGCGTAGCGTTTTAACAAACCATCATAAAAGACTAAATCTTGAGCCACGCCCTTCACTTTAATCTTTCCCGTTTTTACTTCGTTTACTACTTCTTTGTGGGCGCGTTTGTGCCTTATTGGGGTTTGTATCTGCAATCGGAGCAATTTTCGCCTGCCGATATTGGCATTCTCATGTCGCTATTTCAAATCAGCCGAATTTTTGCGCCCAACTTGTGGGGTTGGCTGGCAGACCATACCAAGCAAAGGGTGAAGTGGATAAAACTGACTGCATTTTTAGGTTTGATTGGCTTTGCAACCGTATTTTGGGCAAAGGGGTTTTGGGCTTTGTTTTTTGTGATGGCGGCTTTAAGCGTGTTTACCAGCTCGACTTTACCGCTTTCTGAATCGCTTACCTTAGCGCATCTTGCCACCACCAATGGCCATTACAGCCGCATTCGCTTGTGGGGTTCGTTTGGATTTATAGTGGCGTCGATTGTATTGGGTTATGCCATTGATTTTTATGGCATTAAAAGCTTGCTATGGTGTTTATTTGGCGTGCAGATTATTTTATTTGCACTCACGTTCAAGCTGCCAGAGGCTTCAATCGCGCCGCACGAAGATGATCATTTTTCGGTGTGGTCAATTCTAAAAAATCCAACGGTGATTGCCTTATTAATTGGCTGCGCGCTAATGGTGACCGCGCATGGCGTTTTGTATAATTTTTATTCAATTTATCTAAGCGAACACGGCTACAGCAAAAGCACGATAGGCTGGTTGTGGTCGCTGGGCGTAATATGCGAGATTATGGTGTTTATGCTAATGCCAAAAATGATGTCACGTTTTAGCTTAAAAACCATTATGCTGATTAGCTTAGCGCTGGCGGTAATCCGATTTAGTATGATTGGCGTTGCAGTAGATAATCTGTGGCTATTACTCATTGCACAAAGCTTGCACGCGTTTACGTTTGGCAGCTTTCATGCAGCATCAATAGAGGTGATTACGCAGTTTTTTAACGGACGCCATCAAGCCAAAGGCCAAGCCATTTATAATAGTGTAGCTTATGGCGTAGGCGGCACTATTGGCGGGCTTGCTGGCGGATATGCATTGCAATATTTGGGCGGTGAAAATACATTTTTATTGGCGGCGATATTTCCGCTCATTGGGTTTGCTGTGATAGCCTTGGGTTTAAAATTAAGTCAAACGCATGGTCGTGCAGGCATGTTTAGTTAAGTTATTTTAAGGATTTCTATGCACAAAAATAAATGGTTCATGGCTCTATTTATCACTTTTTTTGTAAGCCTAGCATTGGCCGAAACGCGCTTAAACGTGGTGGGTTTGTTTAGTGGCAAAGCCTTGGTAAGCATTAATGGCAGCGCACCGCAAAGCATAGGTGCAGGCCAAACTAAAAATGGTGTTAAGCTGATTGCAGCAGATAGTGAATCAGCTACGTTTATGGTAGAAGGTAAAAAACAGACCTTAAAAATGGGGCAAGCAGCTTCGGTTTCGGGTAGCGCAGGCTTAACAACCAACGACCCAGTGAGTTTGTATGCCGACCAGGCAGGGCATTTTTTAGGCAACTTAACCATTAACGGTGCAACGCTTAAGTATTTGGTAGATACTGGCGCATCCAGCGTTGCGATGAATAGCGGCGATGCCAAATTTGCTAAAATCGATTATGAAAAAGGCGAAAAAGGCCTGAGTTCAACTGCCAATGGACTGGTGCAAGTGTATCGCGTCAAATTGAACACATTAAAAATTGGGACGATTATTTTAAACAATGTAGATGCAGCGGTGATTGAAGGTGGATCGCCCCCTGTTGTTTTATTGGGTATGTCTGCATTAAACCGTTTAGATATGAAACGCGATAATTCGATACTTACACTGACGAAAAAATATTAGCGCAGACCAAAAAGTATTAAATTTAAGCCTTAAAATTTAAACCATAAAAAACGGGCAAGTGCCCGTTTTTTATTCTAATCACGCTATTTCTTTTTAGCTTTTCTGGCAGAAGATTTCGCAATTGTTTTTGCTGCGGTTTTTGGCGACTCTTTCAGCACAAAAGTCACTTTCAAATTTACCCTAAACTCAGTCACTTTGCCGTTAACCACTTTAGCACTTTGCTCTTTTACCCAAGCGCCAGTAATATCGTGTAGCGAGTCTGCGGCCTTGGCCACGCCTTGCGTAACAGCATCTTCAAAACTTTTTTTACTAGAGGAAATAATTTCAATTACTTTTGCGACTGACATTTTAAACTCCCTGTTGTTTAAAAAATAGATTCAAATAACTCTTTATTTACTCATTTGACCAATCACAAAATACACAAATGTGAGCATAGAAACCACGAATACAAAGCCCCCGATTAAACCCGCAATCACTGCTTGTTTTAGTGTGATTTTAGCGGTATCGTCCTCGTAGCCTTTCTGTTGGCGAACGCCTAACATGCTCCATAATACCGCTTTCATAATATGCAAAAAAGAGGCATTGGCTTTGGGTGATACTTTTGTCGCTGCTTGATTTGGTTCGGCTTGGCTCATAAAATAATTAGTGTTTACGTTTATCGTTTTCAATTAGCGCATAAGCGGAGTGGTTATGGATAGATTCAAAATTTTCACTCTCCACAATGAAAGCATCAATGCGCGGCTCATTATTAAGTTGCGTCGCCACATCTCGCACCATATCTTCGACAAATTTTGGATTGTCGTAAGCGCGCTCGGTAACAAATTTTTCATCTGGGCGTTTTAACAGACCATACAACTCGCATGAAGCTTGTTTTTCTACCAGTGAAATGATGTCTTCAATCCAAATAAAGTCGTTAATCAGCGCAGTTACGGTAACGTGGCTGCGTTGATTATGTGCGCCATAATCAGATATTTTTTTGCTGCATGGGCATAAGCTAGTCACGGGTACTAGCACTTTCACAGTGATGTCAAACTTGCCATTTTTGATTTCGCCAATAAAAGTGACGTCGTAATCGAGCAAGCTTTTAACGCCAGAAATCGGCGCGGCTTTGTTCACAAAATACGGAAAGCGCATCTCTACATAGCCAGATTCAGCCTCTAGCCGCTTGACCATTTCCCGTAAAATCGTCTCGAAAGATTCAATCGAAATCGCGTGCTCGTTCACATTTAAAATCTCAACAAAGCGCGACATATGCGTGCCTTTAAAGTTGTGCGGCAGGTGCACGTACATGTCAAACACCGCTACAGTGCTTTGCTCGCCGCCTGTTTTATCTTTTACAATCACAGGGTGACGTATGCTTTTAATGCCGACTTTGTTGATGTCTAAATGCCGCACATCTTGCAAGCTTTGTGTGTCTTCAATGCTGGTACTGGCAACATCTGGTAAAGGTTTGTTCATCGTTTCTTCCTATCGCAATTTTTGCGCTAATGAGTTTAAAGTTTACGCTTTTGGGTGAGGCTGTAAACCTGTTTAATTCCATTTTATTGATTCAATATAGCGATAAATGCTGTTAAATCAAGCTAGAACTTAAATAGATTGTAGTTTTTGCTGAATCGACTTAACAATGCCATCACTGTCTAGACCGCACTCGCTTAACATGGTTTCATGTACGCCGTGTTCAATAAAGGTGTCGGGCAAACCTAAGCATAAAGTTGGATTGTTCAAATTGAGAGTTTGCATGGCTTGCAGCACCGCCGCGCCTGCGCCACCCATCAGTGCATTTTCTTCTATGGTCACAATTAAATCGTGTGATTTGGCTAGTTGTTGAATTAAATCAATATCTAGGGGTTTTACAAAGCGCATATTAGCAACGCTGCACTCAAGCACCAGTGCTGCTTGCAGGGCAGGCGCTAACATGCTGCCAAAAGCTAAAATGGCGATTTTTTTACCTTTTTTAATGCTTGATTCGCGCTTAATTTCGCCTTTGCCGATTGGTAAAACGTCTAACTTATTGCTAATCACCGCGCCTGTGCCAGTGCCACGTGGGTAGCGCACTGCCGCCACGCCCTTATATTGGTAGCCAGTGGTGAGCATTTGGCGACATTCGTTTTCATCAGTGGGCGCCATAATGATAATGTTAGGAATACAACGCAAAAAACTTAAATCAAAACTGCCCGCGTGAGTTGGGCCATCTGCCCCCACCAAGCCCGCACGGTCAATGGCAAATAACACGTCTAAATTTTGAATGGCGATGTCGTGAATAAGTTGATCATAAGCGCGCTGTAAAAACGTGCTGTATATCGCCACTACTGGCTTAAGGCCATCGCAAGCCATGCCCGCTGCAAAGGTGAGCGCGTGTTGTTCGGCAATCCCAACATCAAAATAGCGGCTTGGGTGCTTTTCGGCAAACGCGTTTAACCCCGAGCCATCGCACATGGCAGGCGTAATGGCAATTAATTTGCCATCAGCATCCGCCATGTCCACCAGCCAATCACCAAACACTTGCGTATAGGTTTTGGCCGCAGCTGTTGCATGTGCAATGCCATTGCTGGGGTCGAATTTGCTTACGCCGTGGTATTTGTTGGGGTCATCTTCGGCGGGCTCAAAGCCTTTGCCTTTCTGCGTCACTATATGCAAGAACTGCATGCCTTTTAGTTCGCGCACATTGCTTAAGGTATCAAGCAATACGGGCAAATCATGACCGTCAATCGGGCCGATGTAGTTAAAACCAAACTCTTCAAATAGCGTGCCAGGCAACACCATGCCTTTGGCGTGCTCTTCTGCACGTCTAGCGAACTCTTTGACTGGTGGCATGACCCCTAACATTTTTTTGCCGCTACGGCGCACGCTTTCGTAAAAGCGGCTTGATAGTAAGCGAGCTAGATAATTGTTAAGCGCCCCTACATTATTAGAGATGCTCATGTCATTGTCGTTTAAAATCACCAGCAAGTTCGCATCCATGTCGCCAGCGTTATTCAACGCCTCAAACGCCATGCCTGCGGTCATCGCGCCATCGCCAATAATCGCTACGCTACGACGCTCTAATCCTGCTTGCTTGGCCGCAATCGCCATGCCCAAAGCGGCAGAAATTGAAGTGCTGGAATGGCCTGTGCCAAAGGTATCATACTCACTTTCAGCGCGACGTGGAAAACCTGCAATACCATTAGGTTTGCGTAAATTAGCAAAAGCGTCGCGCCTGCCAGTTAAAATTTTGTGCGGATAAGTTTGGTGACCCACGTCCCACACCAGCCTGTCATCAGGTGTATTGTAAACGTAATGCAATGCGATGGTGAGTTCTACCACGCCAAGGTTGGAGGCTAGATGACCACCTGTCTTAGAAACACTTTCAACCAAAAATGCGCGCAGCTCTGTTGCCAGCGCGGCTAATTCATCGCGATGGAGCTTACGCAAATCTGTGGGCGTATTGATTGAATCTAATAGTGGCAACATATTAATGCCACTTAAAAATTACGTTGCGTAATAAAGCTAGCCAAATGCCGCAATAAATCTGCCTCGCGCCCATAAAACGAGAGCGCAGCCATGGCGTTGGCATGTAGCTCGCGTGCCAGTTGTTTGGCCGCGTGAAGGCCTAAAATGGTGACATAAGTAGATTTGTTGTTAAGCGCATCTTTGCCCGCTGTTTTGCCCAATGTTTTTGTGTCAGCTTCAGCATCCAAAATGTCGTCCACCACTTGAAATGCCAGGCCTATGGCCTTGGCAAAGTGGTCTATAGTTTTCACTTTTTCCTCATCAGGACTGTCGGCACTATAAACGCCCAATAAGGCCGCCGCTCGAATCAGTGCGCCTGTTTTGTGAATGTGCATTTGCTCTAGCTCTTCGCGCGTGAGCGGAATACCAATACTTTCAATATCAATGGCTTGACCGCCCGCCATACCGCGCGAGCCGCTGGCTAAGGCTAAAATATGCAACATTTGTAGCTTTTGTGTAGCGCTTTTAAGGTGTTTATCTTGCGAAATTAGCTGAAACGCCAAACTTTGTAGCGAGTCGCCCACCAACAAAGCCATGGCATCGCCATATTGCTTGTGCGTTGTAGGCTTGCCGCGACGCAAATCATCGTCATCCATACATGGCAAATCGTCGTGTACTAGAGAGAAAGCATGAATGATTTCAACCGCAGCAGCAGGAACATCTATTTTCGCCAGCTCCGCCCCGCAAAAATCGCCCGCAGCGTAGGCTAATAGCGCGCGCACTCGCTTACCACCGCCCAACGTGGAGTAACGCATGGCTTCATGCAAGCGCATGGGCGAAATAGTCGCAAGCGGCATATGTGCACCAAGCACGCTTTCCATGCGTGTTTGCATGTCGCTAGCCCATGCGTGAAAATTGATTTGATCGTTCGCAGGTGCTGTTAATGGGCTATTCATCACTTATTCTTGCTCATACATCGTTTGGTCTAAAGTCGGCAAGTTTATTCGCCTCGGTTAAAATGCGTACTTGCTGTTCCGCATCAGATAAAGATTTTTGGCAGATTTGTAACAGTTCAGCGCCGCGTTTATAAGCATTAATCGATTGCTCCAGAGGCAGTTTATCCGATTCCATTTGGCTGACAAGCGTTTCCAGCTCGGCAATTGCGCTTTCAAAACTGGGCTGAGATGTTGCGTTTTTATTTGACATGAAATTAAGTAGTTTAGACGCTGAATGATTTTGAATGATTTTAACAAAACTTATGATTATTGAGTGAGTTAATTCTTACATTCAATCTTTTAAAACCTGCAATAAAAATGCGCGAATATCGTCAATCTCTTCTTGGTTGACTGAATGCGCCATCGCATATTCGTGCCATTGAATGTTGTAATGCTGCGTTTGCAATACCTCAAAAGAGATGCGACATGTGTCTAAGCTAATCACATCATCAAAAGTGCCGTGCGCCATAAAAATGGGGATAGCTTGATTTTGTTTCGATTTTTCTGAGGCTAAACTGGCTTTCAAGGGTAAATAGGTAGATAGCGCCATAACGCCCGCCAGTGCTTGTTCGTGGCGCAGTGCTGTATGTAACACCACTGCGCCGCCTTGTGAAAAGCCAGCCAGTACAATGCGCTTGGCTGGAATGCCGCGCGCCACTTCTTTACTAATCAGCGATTCGATATAAGCTTGGCTTTCATGCACGCCCGCTGCATCTTCGCGGCTGCCAGGTGCAAAACCAAACACGTCATACCAAGCCCGCATTTCATAGCCGTTATTCGCGCTTACTTTTTTATAGGCCGCGTGCGGTAAAACAAAGCGCACATGCGGCAATTTAAGCATTTTTACTACAGGCACAAAATCGTTGCCATCGGCACCTAGGCCATGCAACCAAATTACGCTTGCACTTGGCGCGGCGCTAATGCTTATTTCAATCGGAGCATCGTAACTTATAACTAGCATAATGTTTTTTAATAGCTTAAAGATTGTTAACAAATCATATAACAAATCGCGCTATTCATGGCACTGATTATGCGTTATGCTAATGATTAAGCTCTAAAAATAACATTAAAATCATATAATTAAAGCTTTAATTTTTAAATTCGTATTATATATTTCCATGCACCTATCTTTATCTACTAAAGCCATCACTAAAACTATGCAACTGCGTTTAGCAGGCTTTAAAAAGCATGGCATCAGTTTTTCACTTAGCCTTGCGGTGGTTTTGTTGATGTTACTTAACGCCAATAGCGTGCTGCCACTCAGGTTTATTGATCGGCTAGAAAACTTTAGTTATGACCTGCGGCTGAATTTATTGATGCCGCGCACCATCGACGAGCGTATTGTGATTGTGGATATTGATGAAAAAAGCCTGAAAGAACAAGGCCGCTGGCCATGGGGGCGCGATAAAATGGCCACACTGGTGAATCAGCTTTTTGATCATTATCAAATTAATACGCTGGGTTTTGACGTGGTGTTTGCAGAAAAAGATGAAAGCTCTGGCCTTAAAAACTTAGAGTGGATGCAGCAACAGTATTTAAAAGACGATAGCAATTTTGCCGAGGCCTTAGAAAAAGTAAAGCCACACTTAGACTACGATCAGATTTTTGCGAATAGCTTAAAAAATCGCAAAGTGGTGCTTGGTTATTATTTTCAAACCAGTGGTGATACCAATCATATCGGCCAATTGCCGCCTGAAATTTTTTCTGCGGAAAATTTTCAAGACCAAGTAATTGGCGCTACTGAGGCATCGGGCTATGGCGCGAATTTGGCGGTTTTGCAAAAAAATGCGCTTTCCGCTGGGCATTTTAATCCAGACCCAGATGTGGATGGCATTACCCGAAAAATTTCTGTGCTGATTAGATACGGCGACAACTACTACGAGGCTTTATCAACGGCGGTGGCGCGTGTGTATTTAAAAAATTCCCCTATGCAAGTCGAGTTTGGAGAAGATATCTTAGATGAAGGTTATAGCGAATTAGAAACCTTTCATATGGCTGGAAAGCGCGTTCCTGTTGATGCTAAAGTTGCTATGCTGGTACCTTATCGCGGCACGCAAGGCAGTTTTAGATACATTTCTGCCAGCGATGTGCTAGTAGGCAAAGTGGCTCTTAGTAGCCTAAAAGATAAAATTGTGCTGCTTGGAACAACCGCGCCTGGCTTAATGGATTTACGCGCCACGCCTGTGCAAAGCAATTATGCTGGGGTTGAGGTGCACGCCAATATTATCTCTGGCATTTTGGATAACAATATTAAGAAGCGCCCTGCTTATACGATGGGAGCTGAAATATTGTTGCTATTATTCGCTGGTTTATTACTTGCGCTTAAGTTACCAAAGCTTAGTCCGCTTAAAGCGACGCTACTAACTTTGACCGTCTTAACAATGGTATTAGGCATTAATTTTTCTAGCTGGCAGTATGCCAATTTGGTGTTACCGATTGCCTCGATATTGGTCATGATAAGCCTGATTTACTTACTCAATATGAGCTATGGATTTTTTGTAGAATCGCGCGGAAAACGCCAATTGACGGGGCTTTTTGGTCAATATGTGCCGCCAGAATTGGTGGATGAAATGGCAGAAAACCCAGAGGCAATTAACTTGAAGGGTGAAAGCCGAGAGATGACGGTGTTATTTTCTGATATTCGTGGATTTACCACCATTTCAGAAGGTTTAGACCCAGAACAACTCGCGCTGTTGATGAATGAATTTTTAACGCCTTTAACAAAGGTGATTCACGAACAGCGCGGCACCATCGATAAATACATGGGAGATGCCATTATGGCATTTTGGGGCGCGCCGTTAAAAGATAATAATCACGCACAACATGCGCTGAATGCGGCCATCAAAATGGTAGCAGCACTTAAGCCACTGAATGTAAAATTTGCCGAAAAAGGTTGGCCAGCCATTAAAATTGGCGTGGGTTTAAATACGGGTAACATGACCGTAGGCAACATGGGATCTAGCTTTCGCATGGCTTACACGGTGATGGGCGATGCTGTCAATTTGGGATCGCGCATAGAAGGCTTAACTAAAAATTATGGGGTTGATATTATTGTAAGTGAGTTTACAAAAGCGCAAACGCAGGACATGATCTACCGTGAGCTAGATACCGTGCGCGTAAAAGGTAAAGATAAGCCCGTGACAATTTTTGAGCCACTAGGTGTTGTTGGGGGGCTTACAAAGGAAACATTAGATGCGCTTGATTTATATAGCTTAGCGCTTAAACACTACCGTAATCAAGCGTGGGATTTAGCTGAGTCAGCTTTGAATCATTTAGCAAAAACAGAGACACATGCGCTTTATGCGCTGTATATGGAGCGCATTAAGCAATTTAAGAGTACGCCACCCAGCAAAAATTGGGATGGCGTATATACTTACGAAACTAAATAAATATGAAATTAGCTAAGAGCAAAATATGCAGATAAAAGTATTAGGTTGTAGCGGCGGAATAGGCGGTGCCATGCGTACCACTTCCTTGCTCATTGACGACGATGTGTTGATTGACGCAGGTACGGGAGTGAGCGATTTGTCGTTTGAAGCGTTGCTAAAAATTGACCATATTTTTGTCACGCACTCGCACATGGATCATATCGCCTCTATTCCTTTGCTGCTAGATACCGCCATAGGTTGGCGTGAGAAACCAGTTACGCTGCACGCCACTGCCGAAGTGATTCATATTTTAAAACAGCATGTTTTTAATTGGTTGATATGGCCAGATTTTAGTAAAATTCCTGATATAACTGCGCCTTTTCTTGTTTATAAGGAAATTGCTGTGGGTGAGCCTGTGTGCGTTAACCGTAAAACTTTGACTGCGCTGCCTGCCAATCATACTGTGCCAGCGGTGGGCTACCAAATAGATAGTGGCGCGCACAGTTTAGTTTTTACTGGTGACACTGCGGGTAGCCCAGCGTTTTGGCAGCAAGTGAATAAAATAGAAAATTTAAAATATTTAATTATAGAAACTGCATTTAGTAATGCAGATGCAGAATTGGCGGTGCTTTCAAAGCATTTATGCCCCAATACGCTTGCGGGTGAATTGGCGCAATGTCAAAGCCAACCAGAAACTTTTATTACGCACTTAAAACCAGGCGAAGATGTGAAAATTATGCAAGAAATTGCTGCGCATCTCAAAACCCAGCACTGCCAAGCACTGCAACATCAACAGTTGTTTGAGTTTTAAAAAATGACAGGAATTAAACATGGCTGAGCCTAACAAACCAGTGGCTATAGATAAAGCTATATTGTCATTATTTGAGCCGGTAGCAAGACTATCACCTAATCGCTTAGAAGAGCTAGCAGCGGTGTGTTTTGTGGATAAAATTAGCCAAGATTTAGACCCAACCCGTATGAATACCAATGGCACGCAAGCGCTATATTTGGTGACGGGCGATTTGGGTATTCGCTATGATAACGGCAAAAAGCTCGTTTTACGCGCGGGTACCGATGCCGCCAAACACCCCATAGATACTGGTCGCTTGCAAATTAAAGATACGATTGCACTTACACCGATTGAGGTGGTGCGTATCGATATGGATCTGCTCGATATTATGATGACCTGGGATCAGCTCTCTGGTTATCCGCAAGCACAAAGCAAGCAAGTGCAATCGAGCAGTGAATGGAAGCTAGACGCAGCCAGTTTTAACGCGTTTAAGTTGCAAAATGGCGTATTTGCAAAACTGCCAGCAGCTAATATCGAAGCCATGTTTGAACGCTTAGAGCTAAAAAATGTAGAGGCAGGGCAGCGCATCATCACGCAAGGCCAAGAGGGCGATTATTATTATTTAATTCAACAAGGCGCAGCCGTTGTTACCCGTGTAAAAGAATATCGAGAAGTAGTGTTAGCAGAAATCTCTAACGGCGCAGGTTTTGGTGAAGAGGCCTTAGTTTCAGATACCAAACGCAACGCAACAGTGACCATGAAAACCGATGGCCAATTATTACGTCTTAAAAAACAAGATTTTATCGAGCTACTCAAAGCCCCCGTGATAAACACCGTGACTATGACAGAGGCCAAAACCAAAGTCACTACAGGCGCGGTAATGCTAGATGTGCGCTTTGCTACCGAATACGCCTACGATCATTTAAAAGGCGCAATCAGTGCGCCCTTACACGAGCTGCGGGGCTTTATTCCGCAATTAGATAATACAAAAGAGTATATCGTATATTGCCAAACAGGCCGCCGTAGCAGCGCCGCCGCGTTTATATTGGCACAGTTTGGATTGCAGGCGGTTGTGTTACAGGGCGGCACGCGAGGGGCATAAATACACAGACTTATTCAATTAAAAGCATACCAGCTGTTTTGGCTGCATTATTGTCGAATGTTATGGTGCAAGAACATTTGGCATAGTTTGCCGAGCGTTCAATCAAACAATCTGCAAAATCAGCACTTGAAGCTGAATATTGATTTGTTGCCATCACGATTACTTCTGCATTCTCTAGTAATATTTCACGGGTGTGCAAAAGAGTTTGCAACACTGCAACACATTCTTCTTTTGTTGCCTTATAGCAACCCTGCATTACCCAAACCAGCTCTACAATACTGACTAGCGTAATAAAGCCAGGGGTTTCTGCAGATAACGATTCAATGAGTTGAGTGGCTTTTGCAGATTGCACGATATCATCTTGTACAATATAGCGCACTAATACATTGGTATCTAATCCAATCATAACAAACCTGCGCCGCTAGATGCAATTGCCTGATTCATTTGCGCGATAGTAACGGCAATATCTGGCTTACGCAGCAAACCTTTAAGCGCTTGCACTGGACTTGTTGCTGCAACAATCAAATACTGCCCGTTGCTTGCCTCTACAAACTCGATTCTACTGCCAGACTCTAAACCCAATGATGCCCTTACTGCCGCAGGAATAGTAATTTGCCCTTTGCTGGTGAGTGTTGCGGTTGACATACAATTCCTTTCATAAAAACAATTATCTTACTTTATAGTAAGGATAATGTTAAGTCCAGCTTTGCTCTTTTATGAAACTTAAGGAAGGATAAGTCCGCAAACGTAAAAAAGCCTTTTATTTGAAAAGCTTTTTTTGTAGCCTCGATGATAATCGAGGGCAATGCTGACGCACAAAAACAAAATTTTTAGTTTGCAACTGTAATAACATCACTTAACTTCTAACCATAAGCGAGGGCCTACTGCGGTGTAACCTACAGAAAACCTTTTTTCGCTACCAGTCGCGCTTTGTAATATTTCAGGTAGAGTGGACCAAGCTAAAGTAATCAATACAATGCCAGCAAAAGCACGTCTAAATAAATTTATTTGTTTAGCTTCTGTTAAACGGCCATCAAAATAATAAGCTATCATTAATCCGATTATTGTAAACATCATGACCTGACTAAGCGGCATTACAATGACGCCGTCCACCAATGAATATGCAGCGTTGGTAATCATTGTAAAAAATAAGATGATTGCTAAGTTGTTTTCAAGTTTAGTTTGTGTTTTTAGGTTAATTAAATTAAATTTCTTGAGCCAACAGTAAATACCATAGCCAGCAATTGTTAAAATAATAAAAGTTGCTGGCAATCCCCATTCCAGCATTAGTTGCAGCACACTGTTATGTGGGTGTGCCACCGTAGGGTTATACCAAGCAAAATGCATCGAGCCAACACCAAAAACAGGGTGATCTTGAATTAAGTTGAGTGACAGGTTCCATAATCCGATACGGTCACTTGTCGTATTTCTCATAATCGTTCCTGTGACTAGGGCAGAACCTATTAAACTAGGAATGATTTGAAATAAGATGACATAAGCAAAATAGCCAACAGCGATGTGCATAAGCTGCAAGCGTATAAATGGCCATGCTAGCTTTCTGTATATTAAAGCAGTGCCTAATGTGCCAAAACCCCAGGCCAATAATGCGCCGCGCGAGGTGGAATAAAATAATATAACCCACCAAAAAATCAAAGCTACATGTAAGTAGCGGCGTGTATATGCAGTTTTAAAATCAAAAGCTAATAAAGGTAAGTAGATTAAGCCCAAACCCCACAGTTGATACTGATTGAAAGAACGGATACTGCTAAAACCGGTTAACAGTGCTGGCCAAGGTTTAGATGTATTAAAAGTAGTGGCAGTAATATAGCCCACATAAAAAGAAACCATATATAACAAAATGCCCGCCCAAAATGCGTAAACGAGTCGTTTAATTAATAGTGTTTTATCCTCATGGTACAAACGTCCAATATATAATGCAAGGTAACTTAATCCTGCAAACAAAGAAGTTTCAACAACAGCATGACGAGGTGATTTGGCTAAGCATGATGAAATAATGGCGAGTGTAATCAGCACATATAGCGCATAACGCAAGTGAGCACTTACAGCAAAACTTCTTTCGTGTTTGTAAAAAATAATGCTGTGCAGCAACACCAGTCCCACGAGCAACAATTGGATGAGACGTTGGCTATCATGGAAGCTAGTCACAATCAGACTTTTAGGGATGATATTTAAGCTGGGCGATAAGCTGATGATAACGATAAAAGCAGCAAAAATAAGAAATTTTAACGAGGCTAGCGGGCTAACACGAAGCATAATGAGACCTGAATTGATAATTTTGTTTTAAAATTTATAAAGTAAAATAACACATTAGGCAATAAAACGATAGATTGCTGAAAGTGACAGGCAATAAAAAAGAGGCTAAAGCCTCTTTTTTAAAAGTATCACTAATTAATTAGCTAATTGAGCAGTTGCCAGTATCGTAAGGGCATGCCACGGCTACCGCTGTAGTAGTGCCAGGTACAACACCACCAGGTGCTTTTGGGACATTGCTGTAAGTAGTACCCGCTAAAGCAGCCAATAAAGCTAAGGTAGTTGGTGCAGCTGGGTAAGCAGTAGTGCAAGCACTGACTGTGATTGTTGGCCATAAAGCTAGGTCAGCATTGCCGATAGCAGCAGTAGCGCCACGCACGTAACCAGTCGCTTCAGAAAGACAGGCAGAGTTTGCAGATTTTTGTGTGTAGTTTTTGTATTGTGGCAAAGCAACCGCTGCCAAAATACCAATAATTGCAATTACAATCATCAACTCGATTAGGGTAAAACCTTTTTGGATTTGTTTCATTTTAAATTCCTTTAGTAAAAAAAACAGAGTAATAAATACACATATTAATCAAACACTGTTAAATAGTTGATACTAGTGCTTAAATAAGTATGAGCAACAGCTGTGCCAACTTTGCTTTTAAATACATAAAGCAATGATTCTAAAAATATAAATATTTCTTTGAAGATAATTGGTAGGTGTTTTTAAGGCTTAATTGTTAACGTGTGTAAATTAAAATTAAAAAAGCAGGATTTACCCTGCTTTTTTAAAAGCATCACTAATTAATTAGCTAACTGAGCAGTTACCAGTATCGTAAGGGCATGCCACGGCTACCGCTGTAGTAGTGCCAGGTACAACACCACCAGGTGCTTTTGGGACATTGCTGTAAGTAGTTCCCGCTAAAGCAGCAAGGGCAGCTAAGCTAGCTGGTGCTGTTGGGTAAGCGGTTCTGCAAGCACTCACAGTGATGGCTGGCCATAAAGCTAGGTCAGCATTGCCGATAGCAGCAGTAGCACCGCGTACGTAACCAGTTGCCTCAGAAAGACATGCAGAGTTTGCAGACTTTTGCGTGTAGTTTTTGTATTGCGGCAAAGCAACTGCAGCCAAAATACCGATAATTGCAATTACAATCATCAGCTCAATTAAGGTAAAACCTTTTTGGATTTGTTTCATTTTAAATTCCTTTAGTAAAAAAACAGAGTAATAAATACACATAATAATCAAACACTGTTTAAGTTGTTGATACCAGTGCTTAAATAACCATTAGCAACGGCTGTGCCAACTTTGCTTATATGCATTTAACTAGTTGTTTTTAAATAAATAAATATTTTATTGTTTGTAATTAATGGGTTGTTTTAAACTTAATTGTAAAGGCATGTAAATTAAGCAATCAAAAAAGCGGGGTTGCACCAGCTTTTTAAAAAATTAACTGACAAAAAGTGTCATCACCTACAATTTATGTCACCCATTTTGCTGTCATTGCGAGCCTAAGGTTTAATTTAGGCGTGGCAATCTAGTATTTTCTTGAAATATTTATAATAGATTGCTTCGTCACGCTGTTCCTCGCAATGACGGTCGTGTGGATTGCTTCCTCACGTAGTTCCTTGCAATGACGGTGAAACTGGTAGCCTCAGTGATAATTGTGGATATAGGTGACGCGCAAAACAAAACCCCGCAAAATGCAGGGGTTATTGTTGTTAACGTTAAACCTTGATTTCATTTCAGTGCATCGAGGTTACCTTTGGCTTGGTTTTTGTAGGAGGGGCTTGCAGCCCCGAAGCGATAATAGTTAGTGCTATACTTTGTTCGCTGCTACTAGACGTTCCTAATGGCGTGTAGGAGGCACGCCTTCGTACCGATGTTTTATCGTGGCGAGTCGCCGCTCCTAGAGTGTTACCAAAACTTCCACCAAGGTTTTTTGCTGCTTGATGATTTAGATGTTGCGCCAGTTGCCTGGCTTGTTACTTTGAGTTTTCGGCAGCCTTTTTTAAGCCAGCTAAACCGCTATCAAACACGCCAGTGATAAAGCTCACCGCAGTTTCGTCATCTTGGCCTGCTGGTATAGGTGGGTTTAATTTATAAGTACGATAAAAGCGACCTACCCATGTGACCGTGCTTTCACCAGCGCCTGGGCCAGCGGTTACAGTCATAAATGCGTTGTAATCGGCCACAGGCGCTACGCCACTGACGATTTCATATTTCATCTTCATGGCCGCGTCATCAGCGCTGCGAAGTTTTTCATAAATATCGCCGCCAGATTTTAATGTGAGCGTTCTAAACGTTTCTTCGCCTTTTTTCTCTAATTTGGTGCTGGCAATGGCTGGATGCCAACTGTGCATGTTGCCAAAGTCTTTCACCATTGCCCACACTTTGGCTGGTGGTGCTTTAATGGTGATGGTTTTTTCTACTTTTTGTGGGCTGGGGCCATGCGCTGCTGCGCTAAGTGGCAAAATTGCTAAGGCAAGCAATGCTAAAAACTTTTTCATTCAAAATCTCCAATAAGTAATGCAAGTAAATAAGTAAAACAACACGTCATTATAAATCAGTTGCGGCAAGTTGCCCACGATTTGAGTAACGCTTGATACAGAGTGGCGTTGACGCGGCAAAGTTTTTCGCACCACAGGCACTCCGACTTTCTAAGAGATAAATCTCTTGAAAGGTCGTATGTAGGAGGCGCACCCTCGCGCCGATTTTTTCTGTTAATCGCGGCGAGTCGCCGCTGCTACAAGGGTGGGTGCAGAAGTATAAAAATATTGTGCCACATCATTATTCGTACAATATGAATTCTCCGAAAGCACGGCTTTTATCGCCCGTTTTAATATGACCCTTTAGCTTATTTGTCGTCGCGTCTATTACGCTGACTTTATTCTCACCCCAACTGGCGACCAATACCAGCTTGGCCGCCACGTCATAGCTTATGCCTTCTGGTGTCATGCCAACTTCAATCGTTGCGAGTGTTTTTTGGGTGGCTAAATCAATGACAGATACCGTGTCATCTTGCGTATTGCTGACATATAAGGTTTTGTTATCAGGGCTGGCCACCGCGCAATACGGGTGTTCGCCCACTTTAATCTTGGTTTGTTGCCAAGTTTTTGTATTGATTAGCGATACGCTATTTTCATACACATTGACGACATATAAAGAATCGCCCATGACTGATACGCCAAACGGATGCGTGCCAACTGCAATGCGCTTAGTGATTGCCATTGTTGCAGTATCGATTATTGCGATTTCATTACTATCGCGCGCGGCGACGTATAAAGTTTTGCTGTCTGCGCTTATCACCAAGCCAGCAGGTGCTTTGGCGACGATGACTTCGCGCTGATTTTTATAATTGGCGGTATCAATTGCCAATATGCGGTCGCTATACCAATCTGCCACATATAAAGTTTTATTATTAGGTGCTATAGCAACGCCCACTGGCGAGCCTTGCAGGGCAATGCTTTCAACAACTTGATTGGTTTGCGTATCGATTACTGAAATATTGCTGCTTTCTACATTGGTAATAAACGCGCGTTTTAACTTGGCGGAAACCGCTACGCCTACAGGCGCTTTGTCCACGGCGATGGTGTGAATGACCTTGGCTGCTGCGATATCCACCACGGAAACCGTGTTATCGCCTTGGTTGGTGATATAGGCGGTACTCTGTTGAATTGGCGCGCAGGCAGCCAGCTGTAATAGCGCTAGTAAAAGGATTGTTTTCATTAATAGCATTGTAGAAGTAATTGTGTAATTTCTCAAATACGGGAACTGCTTTTTAAAACAGCTTTTTAAAACGGCTTTTCTAAATACAGCTTTCAAAAGTGACCAAAATATGAAAAAATATAACAAATATTTTAGGTAGTCGCAATATGTTAGATCGTGACGGATTTCGCCCGAATGTGGGGATTATTCTGTGTAACGCTCAAAATCAGGTGTTTTGGGGCAAGCGTATCAGAGAGCACGCTTGGCAGTTTCCACAAGGTGGTATTAACCATGGCGAAAGCCCAGAACAGGCCATGTATCGTGAGCTGATGGAGGAGGTCGGCTTACGTCCTGAGCATGTGGAGATTATGGGCCGTACGCGTGATTGGTTGCGCTATGAAGTGCCTTCGAGTTGGGTAAAACGCGAGTGGCGCGGTAGTTACAAAGGCCAAAAACAAATTTGGTATTTGCTGCGCATGGTGGGCCGTGATACCGATGTTTCCTTACGGGCAAGCAATCACCCCGAGTTTGATGCATGGCGCTGGTCTGACTATTGGGTGCCGCTTGAAGATGTGATTGACTTTAAGCGCGAGGTGTATAAGTTGGCATTGAATGAGTTATCGACGCATTTGCATCATAAGATTAAATCTAGCCCGCATACCTCTAACCCGAACACCAAAGGCGCTACAAAGCAGTTGTAGATTTTGCAGGAGGCACGCCCTCGTGCCGATTTTTTGTAAGTCGCGGCGAGTCGCCGCTACTATAAGGCATTTCCCATTGCTTCACCGAGCCTAATTGAGCGGGCAGGCTGCCAATCGGCATTTAATTGCAATGCATCTTTTTCAAACAACATTACCACAGTAGAACCTAGCAAGAAACGTCCCATCTCATCCCCTTGTTTTAGATGGATATTTTCATAGTTCCAGCTGCGTATGTTTTTAGAGCGCGGCGGATTAATAATGCCATTATTTGCACCATCAATCGCTTCGTGCCAAACCGTTGCCATGCTGCCGACAATGGTCGCACCTACCAGCACCATCACAAACGTACCGTGTATAGCAGATTCAAACTCACACACCAAACGCTCATTGCGCACGAATAAATTGGGTACATTGGCTGCGGTATTAGGGTTTACCGAGAACAAATCGCCAGGCACATAAGCCATGCTTTTAAGCGCGCCATCACATGGCATGTGAATGCGGTGGTAATCTTTGGGGCTTAAATAAAGGCAAGCAAAATGGCCATTCTCAAACTTGGTTGCCAATGCTTGTTGGCCTGCAAGCAGTGCCAATGTTGAATAGTGGTGGCCTTTGGCTTGAAAAATTTGGTCTTTCTCAACACTTCCAAATTGACTTATTGCGCCATCGACAGGGCAAATAAATTCAGCATCGGCAAGTGGCCTTGCGCCTGTTTTAAGTGGGCGCGTAAAAAAATCGTTAAAACTTTTATAGCTGGCAATATCTGTATTCGCTGCCTCATTCATGTTCACGCTATAGCGTTTTACAAACCATGTGATGACATTGGTTGTTAGTGCGCCACATTGTTTGTTAGCGAGTATGCCTGCAAGCCGCGTCAATGCTTGCTTGGGGAGTAGGTATTGTAAAAGAATGCTGGGTTTCAAATGTGTTTCCTTAATTCCCGTCATTCCCGCGAAAGCGGGAATGACGAAGTTGAAAAAAGGGCAAAGCGTTTAACGATTTGCCCTTTTAGAAATTAAAAACTAAAGTCTATTAACTAACGACTAAGAACTAGTTTTTTGATTGAAACATAATAAATTGATCAATTTTTTGATTGATCAACCAATTTGTTTTTCGCAATCCACGGCATCATCGCGCGAAGTTGGCCACCTACTTGTTCAATTGGGTGAGCTGCGTTTAAGCGGCGTCTAGCGGTCATTTCAGGGTAATTGGTACGACCTTCTAAAATGAATTGTTTCGCGTAATTACCGTTTTGAATGTCGGCTAACGCTTGCTTCATGGCAGCGCGTGATTGATCGTTAATTACTTGAGGGCCAGTCACGTATTCGCCGTATTCCGCGTTGTTACTAATAGAATAGTTCATGTTGGCAATGCCGCCTTCGTACATTAAATCCACAATCAATTTTAATTCATGTAGGCATTCAAAATACGCCATTTCTGGCGCGTAGCCCGCTTCAACTAAGGTTTCGAAGCCAGCTTTAACTAACTCAACTGCGCCGCCGCATAACACGGCTTGCTCGCCGAATAAATCCGTTTCGGTTTCTTCGCGGAAGTCAGTCTCGATTACGCCACCTTTGGTGCCGCCGTTAGCGGCCGCGTATGAAAGCGCTAACTCTTTAGCTTTGCCCGATTTATCTTGATAAACAGCGATTAAAGATGGTACGCCGCCACCTTTTAGGTATTCGCTACGCACGGTGTGGCCTGGGCCTTTGGGTGCAATCATAATCACATCAAGATCGGCACGTGGCGTAATTTGGTTGTAGTGAATGTTAAAGCCGTGCGCGAAAGCCAAAGTAGCACCTTGTTTTAAATTATCCGCCACGTTTTCGTTAAAAATCTGCGCCATAGTTTCATCAGGGATTAACAACATGATCACGTCCGCGCCTTTTACGGCATCGGCAATGTCTTGCACGTTATGGCCAGCAGCCACGGCCTTAGCCCATGAACTGCCGCCCTTACGCAAGCCAATAGTGACAGTTACGCCGCTATCTTTAAGATTGGCTGCGTGCGCGTGACCTTGCGAGCCGTAACCCACGATGGTGACTTTTTTGGCTTTGATTAAGTTAAGGTCTGCGTCTTTGTCGTAATAAACTTTCATTTCATTTCCTCTAAAAATATTTGCCACAGAGAACACAGAGAAAACCCAGCTCATGTTGTTTCTGAATCTACAGCAGCTTAAGTACCAACATTACATCATTAAAAAACATCTATATTGCGACAAAAAACATTAAGTGATTACAGAATTTCTTGCAAATATACCCTCTGTGATCTCGGTGTTCTCTGTGGCTAAAAACTAAACTTTCAAAATTCTATCACCACGACCTATGCCAGATGCGCCTGTACGCACCGTTTCTAAAATCGCAGTTTTGTCTAAGCTTTCGATAAAAGCATCTAATTTACTGCCAGAGCCAGTAAGCTCAATGGTAAAACAGCCATCTGCTACATCAATAATACGGCCGCGAAAAATGTCACACATGCGCTTCATTTCTTCGCGATGCGGTGAAGTGGCTTTCACTTTAACCAACATTAATTCGCGCTCGATATATTTGCCATCGTTTAAATCTAGCACTTTTATCACATCAATAAGTTTATTGAGTTGTTTGATGATTTGCTCAATGACTTCATCCGAGCCGCTGGTGACAATGGTCATGCGCGACATGGTGGGGTCTTCGGTCGCCGCCACGGTAAGTGACTCGATATTATAACCACGTGCTGAAAATAAGCCCGCCACGCGCGATAAGCCGCCCGCTTCGTTTTCCATCAGAAGTGAAATAATGTGTTTCATTTATTCCAGCTCCTCTCTGTGTTTGTTATCTTTGCCCATAATCATTTCTGATAGCCCTTTGCCGTTGGCAATCATCGGGAACACGTTTTCTTCTTGATCGGTGATGAAATCCATAAACACAAATTTATCTTTTTTGGCAAACGCCTCTTTTAATGCCCCTTCCACGTCACTAGGTTGGGTGATTTTCATGCCGATGTGACCATAAGACTCAGCCAGCTTTACAAAATCGGGCAAGCTATCCATGTAAGATTCTGAATAGCGATTCTCATAAAAGAACTCTTGCCATTGGCGTACCATGCCCAAATAACGGTTGTTAAGCAAAATCACTTTAATCGGCAAGCCGTATTGCGCGCAGGTCGAAAGCTCCTGAATATTCATCTGGATACTGCCTTCACCCGTTACGCACGCTACTTGCGCGTTTTTATCGGCAAATTGGCAACCCATGGCGTAAGGCAAACCCACGCCCATGGTGCCCAAGCCGCCAGAGTTAATCCAGCGCCGCGGTTTATCAAACTTGTAATATTGAGCCGCCCACATCTGGTGCTGGCCCACGTCACTCGTCACGTAAGCATCGCCCTTAGTCACTTCCCAAAGCTTTTCGATGACATATTGTGGCTTAATAACCGTGTCAGAATTTTTATACACCATCGATTTAACAGCGCGCCATTCGTCAATTTGTTTCCACCACTTGGTGATGTCGTTTTTCTTGTTGTCGAGCGGTTTTGGCTCTAGGGCTAAAATCTCGTTCATTTCAGATAAAACCGATTGCACATGGCCAACAATCGGCACATCAATTTTGACGCGTTTTGATATGCTTGAAGGGTCAACATCAATATGAATAATGGTGCGTTTTTTGCTCAAAAAATCAGCTGGGTTGCCAATCACACGGTCATCAAAACGCGCGCCCACAGCAATTAACACATCGCAATTTTGCATGGCCATATTGGCTTCATACGTGCCGTGCATACCCAGCATACCCAAGAATTGAGGGTCTGTAGCAGGGTAGCCACCTAGACCCATTAGCGTACTGGTCACAGGATAATTTAAAGTTTTGGCGAGCTTAATCAATCCACTTGCTGCATCGCCCAACACCAAGCCGCCGCCCGTGTAAATCATCGGGCGTTTGGCTTCTAGCAATAGTTTAATGGCTTTTTTAATTTGCCCGCTATGGCCTTTAAGTACAGGGCTATAGGAGCGCAATTCTACCGTTTTTGGGTAAATAAATTCAGCCAAATGCGCGGTAATATCTTTGGGAATATCTACAACAACAGGGCCTGGTCGGCCTGATGCGGCGATATAAAAAGCTTTTTTAATGGTGGCCGCAATGTCTTTTACATCTTTCACCAAAAAGTTATGTTTTACGCAAGGACGCGTTACGCCGACCATATCTACTTCTTGGAAAGCATCCATACCAATGGCGGGCACAGGCACTTGACCACTAATTACCACAATGGGGATAGAATCCATATAAGCAGTAGCAATGCCAGTGACTGCGTTGGTGGCACCTGGGCCGCTGGTAACTAAGGCTACGCCGACTGAGCCCGTGGCGCGAGAATAAGCATCGGCAGCATGTACCGCCGCTTGCTCGTGACGCACCAAAATATGTTTAAAACCATTTTGCTTATAAATTTCATCGTAAATGTGTAGCACCGCACCACCAGGATAGCCAAACACAAATTTGACTTTCTCCTCGTTTAAGCAGCGAATAACGATTTCTGCACCTGTAATGTGCGCGTTTTTTACTTGTGAATCCATACTTTATTTTGTGTGCCTAGATTTTATTTTTAACGAATTAATTTACAACCCTAAACATTAACCGTTTAGCCGCATTTGGTCAAGGTGGCGGGCTGGTAAACCATTCAAAATTAACAAAAAATTTGCGATTTTGCTTCTACTCCTTCCCCTTAACAGGGGGAAGGCTAGGATGGGGGTTTGCGCTTTGAAATGCTATTTAGGCAGCTTGCCACATTTTCACCCCCACCGCCCGATTTAAACATTCGAGGGCAGGCTCTAGCCCTCCCCCTCAAAAGGGGAGGGAATAAATCGAAGCTAAAATATATTTCTACTGATCTAGCGGCGGCGCAACTTTTAATAGTTCTTCAATCGTAGTAATCCCAGCGGCCACTTTTTCAGCACCATTTAGCATCAAGGGCTGCATGCCTTCTTGGTAGGCCATATTTTTAAGCAGGCTGAAATCGGTTTCTGGTTTGATGAGTTTGCGTAATTTTGGCGTGATGGTGAGCATCTCGTATATGCCGCTGCGGCCTCTATAGCCAGTATTTCGGCATTCTAGGCAGCCGACTGCTTTCATTACAGAGTTAGGCTTAGCGGCTTTAAATGGATGGGTAATCGAAGCCCATTCTGCATCGGTAATTTCGTGAGGTGCCTTACAAGCTAAACAAAGCGTGCGCACTAGGCGTTGCGCCATTATGCCCAGTACGGAAGAGTGAATTAAATAGGCTGGCACGCCTAAATCGAGCAGCCTAGTGATAGCCGAAGGCGCATCATTTGTATGCAGGGTGGATAGTACCAAATGCCCTGTTAGCGCGGCTTGTATGGCCATGTCAGCAGTTTCAATATCGCGTATCTCGCCCACCATTATAATATCGGGGTCTTGCCGCATCAGTGTGCGAATGCCATCGACAAAAGTGAGGCCAATATTGGTTTGCACTTGCATTTGATTAAACGCGGGCTCGACCATCTCAATTGGGTCTTCTACCGTGCTCACGTTGACTTCTGGCGTGGCGAGTTGTTTAAGTGTGGAATATAAAGTGGTGGTTTTGCCTGAACCCGTTGGGCCCGTGACCAAAATAATGCCGTTGGGTGCTTTAGTCCACTCTGCCCATAAAGTAGCCTGTTTTCTCGAGAAGCCAAGCTGCACAAAATCTTGCACAATGACATCGGGCGTAAAAATCCGCATTACCAGTTTCTCGCCAAATGCGGTTGGCATGGTAGATAAACGCAGCTCAATCTCAACACCATCGGCGCTTAGGGTTTTAATGCGACCATCTTGCGGGCGGCGCTTTTCTACCATATCCATACGGCCAAGTAGCTTAATACGGCTGGTGATAGCGTTCATGATATTGCTTGGCAATTGATATACCTGGTGCAGCACGCCGTCGATGCGAAAGCGCATCATACCCATGTTGCGACGCGGTTCTAGGTGAATATCGCTGGCGCGCTGTTCAAACGCATATTTCAACAGCCAATCTACAATATTCACTACATGTTGCTCGTTAGCGTCTAAGTTTTTGTCTTTGCCTAGCTCAATTAATTGTTCAAAATTTTGCACACCAATAACTTGCCCTGCTTTGGCGGTATTGGCAGAGCTTATAGAATGAGCAAGGCTATAAATTTCGGGTAAATAGCGATTAATTTCTAGTGGGTTAGAGACGACCAGCTTGATACGCATACCTAAAATACGCTCTAAATCTGGAATCCAATCCGTGTCGTATGGGTTGGCAGTGGCAATTGTCGCTTCATCGCCTTTAATGGCAATGGGCATAATTTTAAGCCGCTCGGCATAAGCTTTCGAGACAATTTGCGCGGCGGTAGTAAAATCAAGTTTAAGCGGATCGATATGATAAAAATCAAGCTCAGCCTGCACTGCAAGCCAGCGAGATAAATTATCTGTGTTTAATACTTTATGCGGTGGGCGTAAATCTTTCCATTTTTGCTCGCCAATAATAATAATGGGATGCAAATTAGAACTATCAAGCTTGCGATCGTTATACAACTTTTCGGCATGCGCTTTATCTAGCCTGCCATCGTTAACTAGCATACGCAACAAATCACCTAAACTGAGTTTGGTTTTTGATTTAACAGTATTTGGTGCTTTAGTCATGTGCTACCTTGGTTGAATTAGTTTCATGCTATTTTATTCGAAGCGATAAATCAATCGCGCGGATGTTTTTTGTAAGGCTACCGATGGAGATTCTGTCCACCCCAGTTTCCGCAATTGCGCGCACCGTATGCAGGTTGACGTTGCCAGAGGCTTCCAGTAGGGCGCGTTTATTGGTCACGCTAACAGCTTGTTGCATGTCGGCTAAACTAAAATTATCTAACAAAATGCTAGATGCACCCGCAATTAATGCTTGTTGCAGCTCGTCTAAATTTTCAACTTCAATTTGTACAGAGATATTTTTATTCAGCAGACTTTTATTGATATTCTGGGCATGGCTGAGAGCCGCATGGATACTGCCTGCTGCGGCAATGTGATTTTCTTTAATAAGTATGCCATCATACAAAGCCAAGCGTTGATTTGCGCCACCGCCCACCGTCACTGCGTATTTTTGTGCTAAGCGTAAGCCTGGCAAGGTTTTACGCGTATCTAAAATTTGCGCTTTAGTACCAACAACTGCCAGTACATATTCAGCAGTGTGCGTCGCCACGGCAGACAGTGTTTGCAGAAAATTTAAAGCGCAACGTTCTGCCGAGAGTATGGCTCGCGCATTGCCCGAAATCTCGCATAGTAATTGGTTGCTGGCGATTTCGTCGCCTTCATTTACGCGCCACTTAATGTCGACATTTTTATCTAAACTTTTAAAGCAAGCATTTACCCAATCAATACCGCAAATCACCGCGTTTTCGCGCGAGATAATCGTCGCCTGTGTTTGATGTGCGGCAGGAACCAGCGCGGCGGTTAAATCGCCCGCGCCTATGTCCTCCGCCAGCGCTAGCGCCACATTGGCGCTCACCAAATCGTTAAAAGCCTGCGAGCCGCGCGGATACTGTTGCGTGAATAAAGGCGATAATGTGGATGAAAGCATATTTCTATTATAATGCAGTTGAGCAATTAAGAAAGCGTGCCATTATCATGAGACTTTTATACACACCAAACAGCCCATATGCCCGCAAAGTTCGCATTGTTGCGCTAGAAAAACATATTGAGTTAGAACTGCAAGAAGTGGTGCTGGGCGACTTCAACTCAACACTAAAACAGCACAATCCGCTTGGTAAAATCCCCGCACTTATTTTAAACGATGGCGATAATCTATACGACTCACGCGTGATTGTAGAGTATTTAGATTTTCATACGCCCGTCGCACGTTTAATTCCACAAGATCACAACGCCCGAATTTTGGTACGCCGATGGGAAGCGCTTAGCGATGGAATATGCGACGCGGCAATAGCCGCTATGCTAGAAGGCCGCCGACCGCCAGAACAGCAGTCCCAAGCCAATATCGATAAGCAACTTAGTAAAGTGATGCTGGGTTTAGAAGTGCTAAATTTAGACATTACCAAGAAAAAATGGTGCGTAAACGAGACCTTTAGCTTAGCCGATATTGCGCTGGGCTGCATGTTAGGCTATGTGGATTTACGCTTTAAACAATTGAATTGGCAGGATAATTATGCGAATTTGGCTAAGCATTATAGTGTGTTGGTGAAAAGGCCTAGTTTTAAATTGACGATGCCAGTGGCAGGATGAAATATTTCCCAATGAGTTTTAGACATATTGCTAGAGATGCCCTAAGTCGGGCAAAAGAGAATCTTGAGAACTCAAATCCTGAGTATACAAAATATGCCGCACTGGAACTACGCATGGCTATTGAAGGATTAACTTATGACCGCGCAAATGCTTATATAAAAGAGATTGACCCTAAAGAATACAACACTTGGCAATCTCGAAAAGTAATGCAAATGCTGCTTGAGATTGAGCCAAAAGCAGATAAGGACTCATCACTCAGCTTTGGAGTTGAGGATAAATTCGGCGAGCCTGCAAAAATAATGACTTCATTAGGAAGTGAAAAGGTTTTTAACCTTGGATTAATAAAAAAGCACTATGATGCGCTAAGCTTTTTCTTACATTTACCTACAATTAAGCAAATACAAGACAATCCTGAAACGGACATCAAAAAACTTAGGAATAAATGCTCAGAAATCATTAATCACTTAGAAGCAGTTCTTAAATCTCCTGTATTTAATATCACCTTGGGCAGTTTTTCAGAAATTGCTTGTTTCAGGTGTAATAAGATAATTCGCAAAAGATTGCCATATGGTCAAATGGAAGTTGTCGCAAAATGCCTTGATACCGAATGTACGGCAACTTATTTACTTACTGATGCAGGTGAGGGAAAAGTTAGCTGGAAGCCTCAGTTGGAGAAAATAAAATGTCTTGCAGAAAATTGTACCGAAATTACGACGATATGGCAGAGCGAGTTTAGAGTAGGCTCTCATTGGAAATGCAATAAATGTAATAAAGAGCATTCAATTGGGTTGTCAGTTTTTGCAGTTGAAACTAATCCAAGCATGTAAACAGGACGGCAACTTTTCGCCTGTAGGCGAGGTACTTTATTTTGCTTGTCCAAAATAAAGTACCCAAACAAAAAGACACCCCCCACCGCGGCCTTCGGCTTCCCTGCGCTGCTTTAAAAAGTTGGGCGCTGCGGAACTCGCTTCGCTCAGACAGTCCTCGCTCAAAACCTCCCAACTTTTTAAATCATCACAGGCGCGGCAGCAGGGGAATTAAGGTCAACACCATACGAACGCCGTCGCCGATTATTTAGCGAACAAATCTCTCAAACCCCGTCATTCTGAGCATAGCGAAGAATCCAGCTTTAATTATCATCCAAAACTTCTGGATTCTTTCGCTATGCTCAGAATGACGGTAGTGGGTGATTTTGCTAGAAAGTAATGAATTATAGCGGTGCTACTTGAGGCGAGGTCGCCTGCGCTACAAATACATGGTTTTCTCTGTGAACTCTGTGTCTCTGTGGTGAATAGGTTTAAATGGCTGCGGTAATAATGCCGCCGCCCAAGCAAACGTTGCTTTCATAAACAACCGCACTTTGCCCAGGCGTGACTGCCCATTGTTTTTGGCCGAACTTAACGGTGACATTTGTCTTATCTAGCGCATCAATTTCGCATGGCGCGTCAGGCTGGCGATAGCGTGTTTTTGCGGCATACACCCAGTTTGTTATCGGCTGTTCGTTATCAATCCACGTCAGTTGGCTGGCGGTTAAGCCATCAGATTGTAATAGCGGATGCTCGTGACCTTGCACCACAATCAGCTCATTTTTTTGCATATCTTTGGCGGCTACAAACCATGGCTCGCCATTGCTATTGCGGCTGCCGCCGATTTTTAGGCCTTGGCGCTGCCCTAGCGTATGATACATCAGCCCATCGTGCTGCCCGACCCGCTTGCCTTCTGGCGTGACGATGTCGCCAGGTTTTTTGGGTAAATAGCGTTGTAAAAATTCTTGAAAAGGCCGTTCGCCAATAAAGCAAATGCCTGTGGAGTCTTTTTTATCTGCATTAATTAAACCTGCTGCGCGCGCCATTTCACGCACATCGCGCTTTAATAATTGCCCCAGCGGAAACAATGTTCTCGATAATTGGGCTTGGTTTAAACGATATAAAAAATAGCTTTGGTCTTTGCTGCCGTCGTCGGCTTTCATTAGTTGGAAAAGTCCAGGTTTTAGTGGGTTTTCGCGCACTTGCGCGTAGTGGCCAGTGGCGATTAAATCTGCGCCCAAGCTCATGGCATGGTCTAAAAAAGCTTTAAATTTAATCTCGGCATTGCATAAAATATCAGGGTTGGGCGTGCGACCAGCCTCATATTCGCTTAAAAAGTTAGCAAACACGCGGTCTTTGTATTCTTTGCTAAAGTTGACTGCTTCTATGTCAATGCCAATTTTATCGGCGATAGAAACCGCGTCAATTAAATCTTGCTTGCTGGCGCAGTATTCATCGTCATCATCGTCTTCCCAATTTTTCATGAATAGGCCGACGACATCGTAGCCTTGCTGTTTCAATAGTAGCGCTGTAACGCTAGAATCTACGCCACCAGATAGCCCAACAACTACTTTTTTCTTGCTCATGTATTTTTGCTCATCAAGTTTAAATTTTAGTAAATTTCTACTCATTCCGTCATTCCTGCGAAAGCGGGAATCTATTGTAAAAATGGTTAAAAATTCAAATGGATTCCCACTTTCGCGAGAATGACGGGTAGAAATTTTAACTATTTAATTGCTCATAAGTGAGTCAATACTTGCAATGGAAACCTCTTCCCTGCTAGATAATCCTCAAAGCACGTAAGCACTTGCGGGCTGCGCATCAAACCTGCTTTATCGCGTATTTCGTCAATGTCCATCCACACTGTTCGTATAATACCTTCGTCTAATTCTTGCATGGGGTAATGCACGCCTGCTTTGCCAATAAAGGCAAAGCGCAAATAAGTGGTGTCATTATGTGGGTGTTTCCATTGATAAACACCTAGCAGCGCCTCGGGCGTAAACTCGTAAGCGGTTTCTTCCATGGTTTCGCGCATCACTGCTTGAATCAAGGTCTCATTGTCTTCTAAATGCCCAGCGGGTTGGTTGAAGCGATTGCCACGCTCGGTTTCTTCTTCTACTAAAAGAAACTTGCCGTTTTGCTCGACAATCGCCGCCACGGTGGTATTGGGTTTAAATTGTTGTTTTTTCACAATGTTGCAGTTTGATAAATATTGCAGTTTGATAATAGATTGATATTTTACCGCTAAAGCTTGATTGCGGAAACAAAGCATTTTTGTTTTGATAATTTTGCATAGTCAATTAAAGTAAGCGCATGTTTAAAACTATTATTTTGGCTTCACAAAGCCCACGGCGTGTAGCGCTGCTCAAACAAATGCATATCGACTGCCTTGTAATGCCCGCCGATATTGATGAACAGGTATTGCTGAATGAATCGCCCGCTGATTATGTAATGCGATTAGCCGAGCAAAAAGCCTTGGCAATTGTTGCAAAGTTAAACGGTGAACACGCAGATTTACCGATTTTGGCAGCCGATACCACTGTTGCGCTAGGTATGGAAATATTCGGTAAGCCTGAAAACGATGCAGAAGCGTTTGATATGCTTAGAAAATTATCCGCTAACAGGCATGAAGTGCACACCGCAATTGCAGTGACGTATAACGGCAAAATGGAAAAAGCATTAAATACCACTTTGGTACAAATGATGCCGCTGACCGATGCTATGATACAGGCTTATATTGTCACAGGCGAGCCGCGCGATAAAGCGGGCAGCTATGCTATTCAAGGATTTGCAGGCAATTGGATAGCAAAAATTGATGGCAGTTATACAGGCGTGATGGGTTTGCCAGTGCATGAAACTGCACTGCTTTTGAATAAATTTTTAGGGTAAAAACTTGGGACAAGAAATTTTAATTAATGTAACGCCACAAGAAACTCGGGTAGCGGTGCTAGAGCAGGGCGTAGCGCAAGAGCTGCATATCGAGCACAATTCGTCACTTGGCATAGTCGGCAATGTATATCGTGGCAAGGTGTGTCGTGTTTTGCCTGGAATGCAATCTGCATTTGTAGAAATTGGCTTGCAACGCGCGGCTTTTCTGCATGCGGCCGATGTTATGGAGTGCCATATCGATGGTGAACCGCAAACAGAACGACCCATTCAAGAAGTGTTGCGCGAAGGCCAATCTATCATCGTGCAGGTGATTAAAGAGCCAATTGGCACCAAAGGTGCGCGGCTAACCACAGAAATCAGCATCGCGGGGCGCTTTTTAGTGTTTTTGCCGCATCAAGATCACATCGGCGTATCGCAACGTATTGAAGATGAAGACGAACGAGAAATGCTCCGTAATCGTTTACTGGGGCTGTTGCCAGAAAAACGTACGGGCGGCTTTATTATCCGCACCATGTCAGAATCTGCCTCAGATGCAGAGCTTTTGAACGATATTTAATACTTGCAAAAAGTGTGGGCTAAAATTCAATCAGATAGTAAAAACGCCGACGAGCGCTCGCTGGTATTTTACGATTTAAGCCTGCCGCGCCGCATGTTGCGCGACGTAGTGAACGACGACACAGTGAGCATACGCGTGGATTCTAAAGCCACTTATGAGCAACTAAAAGAGTTTGCTGAACTATACGTGGCAAAGGCGGTAAAGCCGCTGTACCACTATCAAGGCGAGCGGCCGATTTTCGATTTTTATAATATTGAAAAAGAAATCGAACGCGCATTGTCTAGAAAGGTTGAACTGACTTCTGGCGGTTATTTAATTTTTGATCAAACCGAAGCGCTCACCACCATAGACGTGAATACGGGCAGCTTTGTCAGCGGTAAAAACTTATCTGACACCATTTTTAAAACCAACCTAGAAGCCGCGCAGTGTATAGCGCGGCAATTAAGACTGCGTAATTTGGGCGGCATTATTATTATCGATTTTATTGACATGGATTCAGATGCGCAGCGCGAAACCGTACTGCAAGAGCTGCAAAAAGCCGTGGATTTAGACCGTGCCCGCACTGGCATTAACGGCTTTACCTCGCTAGGCTTGGTAGAAATGACACGAAAACGAACGAGAGAGAGTTTGGCACATTTACTGTGCGAAACCTGCGAAGTGTGCGATGGCCGTGGCGAACACAAAACCGCGCAAACAATATGTTACGAAATAATGCGTGAATTACTGCGCGAATCGAAACAATTTAATGCCAAAGAATTCAAGGTAATCGCCTCAGCCGCAGTAATAGATTTGCTGCTAGATGAAGAATCGCAAAGCCTAGCCAATTTATCTGATTTTATTAACAAGCGCGTGACCTTGCAGGCCGATAGCCAGTATGCGCGCGAGGCGTTTGATATTGTATGGATGTAATTTGGTGGATAAAATTTACTTAATCGGCTTAAATAGTTTCAGAAAAGCCCGCTTAAGCCACATTTAAAAACGTCATTTCGGGCAATCGCAAGGTTCTATCTAACTCGGCATCTGCTTTTTGTGCCTCGGCTTGGGCTTTCATTGCAGGCTGCACGGCTTTCATTAGCTGCAATAACATGGTGTCTAAAGCTTGGCTTTGTTTTGCAATTGCGGCATATTCGGCTTCTATAATGGCTAGTCGATATTCCAATGCTTCCGTGCTGGCTCTGGCGTCTGTTAAGTTTTTGGTGCGCTGATCTAGCCTATCTTTATGGCTTTTCATTTGTGTTTTTAACTTGCCAAGTACATCCTCTAGCCAGCGCTGACATTCGCTTTCGGCTTGTTCGAATATTTTTTGTGTTTGCATACCCAAGCCTAAGAAAAACTTGCGAATTAAAAAGTGTTTTTCGGTGAGCACATTGATGGGATCGGCGCAAAAATCGCTAGTTATTTTCTCTAATGCACTGATATTATTGGTAAAATCTGACATATCAAGCTCAGGCGGATTAAATATCTCAAAGCCATGATTGGTTTGAAACACTTTATAAACATTGTCAGCTAGCATTTTAATCGCTTGGCTTTCATTATTAATATGCGTGGCCAGATTATTTGCTTGTTTCATTAAGCTGCGCATACCTAGATTAAGGCCCACAGTAGTCCAGCTGTCGCCCATTGCTTGGCGGCTTTCAGCCAAAGTGGTGTCTAGATAAGAAAGGCTTAAATGGCGCAATAACTTTTTACCCAAAAACGTAATTTTGTCATTGGCTTGGTTAAAAGTGGGAATCGAGGCTTCGTAACGTTTTCTATCAGCAAGTACTTTGTCTAAAATATGTTTAGAGGCATCCATGTTTTGACCTCTTAACATGCGTAATTCTGTGACTTGCTCGCGAACGCTCGTCAATTGTTGTTGCAAATTTTTACGCGAACTTTTAATCATCACGCTACATTCGCTTGCCACTGTTCTACCCAAAATCTCGTGTTTAGCTTGTATGATTTGCTTACCTAATGTGGCTTCTAGTACGGCAATTCCGCTTTTATCCAGCAGGGCTTGATCTTTTTTAATTTTGGCAACTAAAGCTTTTTGTGCAGAAATCGCAAACACGCTTTCTGGCGCAATGCCAAGCTGGTGGGCTGTCATATTGATTTGCCTATCAATTTCGTTGGCAACTTGCTGTTTAGATTTTAGGTCATCCCACAACATATCTACTTTGTTAAGCAGTACCAATTTGTATTTGGCATGACCTTTAATAAAGTCATTCCAAATTTGCATATCCGATTGCGTCACGCCAGTATCAGTTGCGGTTAGAAATAACACCGCATGGGCATTTGGTATGATATTGAGGGTGAGTTCAGGCTCCGCACCAAAGGTATTTAAGCCTGGCGTGTCTATCACCACTAATCCACTTTTTAGTAACGGGTGCGGATAATTAATAATGGCATGACGCCAGGCGGGAATCTTGACTAAGCCTTGCTTTGCAAGATGTTGCGTCATAATAATATCTTGTGGGTCAAATAGGCCGTATTTTTCTGCCTCGTCTTGGGTAACTTCTTTTTGCTCAATGAGTTTGTACAAGATTTCTTTCATTTCATCTGGCGAATCAAGGTTTAATCTATATTTTTTCCAAGCATTGGGCGTGGTTTTTAGGTAGGTGATTGAGTCATCGCTGACGCGGGTTTCAATAGGTAAAAGCTTGATAGATGGCTCTTCACGCGCATCCCAAAAAATCTCGGTAGGGCTCATGGTGGTGCGGCCAGGTTCGCTTGGCAATAAGCGCTGATTAAAATCTGCAAAAAATAGGGCGTTGATGGTTTCGGTTTTGCCACGTGAAAATTCACCTAGCAGAGCCAGCACCAGCTGATCTTTTTTGAGCATTTCTAACACATCATACAAGCGTAATTCTTGCACCGCATCGCTGTGGTTACTTTTAGCCAGCCAATCGCGATAAGCTACAATGGTATTAGTTAAGCTGCTGCGCCATTCTTGGTATTCCCCAATTTTGGTTTGTAAGGTTTCAATCATAAAGTAGTTGATGTTCTTAAAAAATGGAAGCTAAAAAAGTGATAATAATTGCATTTCTAAAGTTTTTATAACAGAAACGTTAATCATTTGTAAAAAAATCAGTGCTACGATAGGTGAAAAATCGATGCCACTTGCCATCGGTAAAAAGCGTTGAATTGGCGCTAATATTGGCTTGGTAAGGCTATTTAGCGCGCTGGCGATAGGCGTATGCGGGTTTACCCAGCTTAAAATTACTTGCAACAAAATAGCATAAAAAAACACGTCTAAACCAGTTTTAAATACGCCTACAAAGCTCATGCCTATTAGGCCGAGCCATGCAGATTGGCCCGCCAAACTGAACGGGAAGCCGCGTAGCCAATGTAAGCTAAAGTGCAATAAAAACTGTGTGGCTAGCGCTAAAAACAAGGTGGATAAATCAAATTTACCTAAACTAGGAACGATTCTACGCACAGGTTTTACGGCAAAATTGGTGAGCGATGTCACCATGTAAGCCAAGGGATTGCTGAACGGCGTTCTAAATAGCTGCATAAAAAAACGCAGCAAAAACAATAAGGTAAGCAAATTTAAAATTGTAGTGAGCAAAAAAGTGAGCGCAGTAGAAATCATATTAATCTATTCCCAGCTCGTCGCGGCCTAGCTCTATACCTAGGGTTTTAGCGCGTTCGCACGCTTTTTGTGCGGCAAGCACAATGGCTTGTTTCACTTGCGAGTTTTGTAAGCTCAGTAAGCCTTGTTCGGTAGTGCCACCTTTTGAGGTGACTTGCTCACGCAAAGTTGCAATCGGCGTGTGGCTTACATCGGCCAATAAACTTGCGCCTTTAAAGGTGGCAATGCTCAATTGTTTGGCTTGTTCTTCATTTAAACCCAGTTGCAGCGCGGCTTCTTGCAATGCTTCAATTAAATAAAACACGTAGGCTGGGCCACTGCCAGAAATAGCGGTGATGGCATCTAGTTTTTCTTCAGAATCTAGCCAAAGTGTACTGCCAGCGGCGCTGAGCAATTGGTCTGCCAGCACGATTTGTGCTTTAGAAACGCTAGGCATTGCGTATAAACCTGTAACACCCGCCTGTATTTGCGCGGGTGTGTTGGGCATGGCGCGAATAATGGTGCTGTAGCCACCCAGCCAGCGCGATAAATCTGCTAAACGAATGCCTGCCGCAATGGATATGATGAGTTGGTTTTTTAGCTGCGGTGCGAGTGTTTTGGCGATTTGTGGCAATTGTTGTGGTTTTATTGCCAATACAATCACGTCGCAAGCTTGAACTTTTGCCAATTCGGCAGAAGTATTTACCTCAAAGGCATTCTCAAGCACCTCGCGCTTATTGGCTTCCAGCTCGATGACTATAATGTTTTGCATCGCAAATTTTTGGTTTTTTAAGCCATTAATTAGCGCCTGCGCCATGTTGCCGCCACCTATAAAGCCCAGTTTCATTTAATCTTTCTCATTTCAGTAAATATGTACGTCATAAGTACTTAATGCTTTAAGTACGTAAACCAAAGAGTGCTGAGCCTATCCGTACTATGGTAGCACCTTCTTGAATCGCCGCCACATAGTCGTCTGACATGCCAATCGATAAAGTATCCAGTTTAAAACCTTGTTGTTGCAGATTTTTAAATGCATCGGCCACTATTTTAAATTGTGCGCGCTGCTTTGCAAGGTCTTTTGTTGGCGCGGGAATCGCCATTAGACCGCGTAGTTTAAGATGAGGCATAGCACTTATTTCTTTTGCAAGAATAGCCATAGAACTAATATCTGCGCCACTCTTAGAGCTTTCATTGCTACTATTAATTTGAATACAAACGTTAAGTGGCACGGCTGAAGTCGGTCGCGCTTCATTTAAACGCGCTGCAATTTTTAATCGATCTACCGAGTGCACCCATGCAAAATGTTGAGCAATTAGCGCAGTTTTATTACTTTGAATCGGTCCAATAAAATGCCATTCAATATTGCAATCGTTTAGTGCATTTTGTTTGTTAATCGCCTCTTGCACGTAATTTTCACCAAACGCACGCTGTCCAGCCAAATAAGCTTCGCGCACTTTATCGGCACTTTGCGCTTTGCTCACCGCTAGCAAAACAATGCCATCAGTTCTGTTTAGTGTAAGTTTTGCGCGATGAATATTTGCTTGAATTGCTTGCAAGGAATTGTAAATTGTGTCCATAATTCAATTATCTAAACAATAAACTTTGTGTGGTTTATTAAAAGTAGGCTTTACAAACTTATTATAGCAGGAGCAGATAGTGGATATTTCAGATTTATTGGCCTTTTCGGTTAAAAACAAAGCGTCAGATTTGCATCTTTCCGCAGGTTTGCCGCCGATGATTCGTGTGCATGGTGATGTGCGCAAAATCAATGTACCAGCCATGGATCACACGCAAGTGCACGATATGGTTTATGACATTATGAACGATGGTCAACGCAAAGTGTATGAAGAAACGCTGGAATGCGATTTCTCGTTTGAAATCCCCAATCTTGCACGTTTTCGCGTGAATGCGTTTAATCATAATCGTGGCTCTGGCGCGGTTTTTCGGACGATTCCTTCCAAAATTTTAACGCTGGAGCAATTAAATTGCCCGCCTATTTTTAAAGAAATTGCCGAAACACCACGCGGTATTGTGCTGGTGACTGGGCCAACAGGTTCGGGGAAATCTACCACATTGGCGGCGATGGTGGATTATGTGAACGAAAACGAAATGGGGCATATTTTAACGGTGGAAGACCCGATTGAATTTGTGCATCAATCAAAAAAATGTTTGATTAACCAACGTGAAGTGGGGCCACATACGCTGTCATTTCAAAATGCGCTAAGAAGCGCCCTGCGCGAAGATCCAGACGTAATTCTAGTAGGCGAGATGCGAGATCTTGAGACGATTCGCTTGGCGCTTAGCGCGGCTGAAACAGGCCATTTAGTGTTCGGTACTTTGCACACTAGTTCGGCCGCAAAAACGGTGGACAGAATCGTGGATGTGTTCCCCGCCGCCGAAAAAGAAATGGTGCGATCTATGTTATCAGAATCATTGCGCGCGGTAATTTCGCAAACGCTTTGCAAAACCAAAGATGAGCAAGGACGCGTGGCGGCGCATGAAATTATGATTGGTACGCCCGCGATTCGTAATTTAATTCGCGAAAATAAAGTGGCGCAAATGTATTCGGCGATTCAAACTGGGCAAAATATTGGTATGCAAACACTGGATCAAAACTTGCAAGATTTGGTGCGCCGCAACGTGATTTCGGCTAATGAAGCGCGTAGTAAAGCCGCGAATAAAGATTCGATAGTAGGTTAATTAAGCTATTTAATCAATACATTAGGAATAAATAATGGAAAAAGGTCAGGCTGAAAAGTTTGTATTTGATTTACTGCGACTAATGATCGGTAAAAAAGCTTCCGATATGTTCATCACGGCAGGGTTTCCGCCAGCAATGAAAATTGATGGCAAGATGACACCGATTAGCCAGCAAGTATTATCCGCGCAACAAGCACGCGAAATTGCTCGCTCTGTGATGAACGACAAACAAACCGCAGAATTTGATGCTAGTAGCGAATGTAATTTTGCGATTGGTTTGCCAGGTGTTGCGCGTTTTCGCGTTAATGCCTTTGTGCAGCGTGGTTCTGTTGGCTTGGTGTTTCGAACCATCACCACGAAGATTCCAAAATTTGAAGATTTAGGCCTGCCAGAAGTACTAAAAGATATTGCCATGACCAAGCGCGGCTTGGTGATTTTTGTGGGCGGTACTGGCTCTGGTAAATCGACATCATTAGCCGCGATGGTGGGCTATCGTAACCAAAATAGCTATGGGCATATTATTACCATTGAAGACCCTGTGGAATTTGTGCATGACCATGGCAATTGCATTATTACCCAGCGCGAAGTGGGCGTGGATACTGATAACTGGCACATTGCGCTTAAAAACACGTTGCGCCAAGCGCCAGATGTGATTTTAATTGGCGAGATTCGCGATCGTGACACCATGGACTATGCGATTGCCTTTGCCGAAACAGGCCATTTGTGTATGGCCACATTACACGCTAACAGCACCAATCAAGCATTAGATCGCATTATTAACTTCTTCCCAGAAGAGCGCCGCCATCAGCTTTTAATGGATTTATCGCTAAATACTCGGGCTTTTGTGTCACAGCGACTTATTCCAAAAAGTGATGGTATTGGGCGTGCAGCTGCAATTGAAATTATGATTAACTCACCACTTATTTCAGATCTAATCTTTAAAGGTGATGTGCACGAAATTAAAGAAATTATTGGCCGCTCGCGCGAATTGGGTATGCAAACCTTTGACCAAGCTTTGTTTGATTTGCATGAATCGGGCGACATTAGTTATGAAGAGGCTTTGCGTAATGCCGACTCTGTCAATGATATTCGACTAAAAATTAAATTACATGGAAAAGGCGCACACAATAGAGACATGTCGGCTGGCTTAGATCATCTTGGTATGGTTTAGCAGATATATTCTATGGGTAAGCCAAGAATTGGCTTAATTGGTAATATGTCAAAATGTCAATAAAAAGCCGATGCAGCGCATCGGCTTTTTATTGCATGGCAAAACTATTCTACAGAAACTTCAACCCGTCTTGCCTCTGCTAAATCGCTACTTTCATCAACGCTTTCAGGCTTGCGGAATTCAACTCTCATCACATCAATGCCCGCAGCAATAAGCCCCGCCTGTACTGCTTTAGCGCGGTTGTAAGCCAATCCCTCATTAGTAGTTTGATTTCCACTTGAATCGTGAAAGCCAGACAGCACTGCTTTGGCTTCAGGATGCGTGTTTAGCCATTCTACAATGGGGTCTAGCGTATCGTCATAATCAACAGGCAAAGCAGTTTTTCCTGAATCAAAATAGAGCTTTGCAGTGGGTGGTGGGGAAGTTACGGCTACTGGCTTTGGTTCCGCTGCTTTAACCAATAATTGATTATCAATTGCCACATTAGCACCAAAAAACGCCTGCACATCTGCGCCTTTTTGCTGTCTGATTGCGTCCGAATCGACCGTGCCTCTTAATACCACACTTTTATCATCCCCTTGAATTTGCAAGGCATCGCCGCCCGCCAGCAAAGTCTTAAGTGAGTTCGCTTGGCTAAACCAGCTGAGCTTGCTGCCATCACCATTGCTGGTAAACTCATCAGCTGAAGCAGTAAAGCCAAATATAGCAGGTTTTGTAGCAGACATAATTACTTCAGGTGGCATGGCGGCATCTGCAGGAGTGCCGCAACATGCGCTGGATGGTCCACGACCAGTAAGCAACATCCACAGCAGTATTAAGGCGAGGGCTAGTGCAACTATCCAACTCCAGCGCTTATAGCTTGATTGATGGTTTTGCATATAAATTGTCCTCGTTATTTTTTAACGCCGCCAGAAAGATTATCTTGCAATTTCTTTAGCTCATCCCATTTGTTTTCTGCTGCCAATACCGCTTGTTGCCCCCATGTGCTTGGGTTAGCAATACGAAACCGTGAACCGCCATCATCTAAAACTTTACGCATTTGCGGCAAGGTTTGTTTTGCTAATTGAGCAAAAGTTTTAACGCCAGCGTTGTTAAATAGCTCGTTGATTTTAGGGCCTATGCCTTCTATAACGGTGAGGTCATTTGCATTTTTAAGCGCAAATCCTGCCTTTTTTGCGGCGGCAAGATCAATTACAGCGGCCGTTTTTGGCAGTGCTTTGGGTGCTGCTGGTTTTGGAGTCGTGGCGGGCGCTGGTGATGCGGTTTTAGCAACTGGCGTTGCCATCGCTGGTGGAGCTGAGGTGACTGGTGAGCTTTCTTTGGCAGCAGGCGCAGAAAAATCAGCCAATTTGGCAGGCGCTGCAGGGGTAGCAGGTGCGCTAGTTGTCAATAGGTTGGCAGATGGCTTGCAGCAGCACTTGCACATACAGCGATTGAGTAACCAGCCAATTAAGCCACCAAGCAAAAGCCAAAACCAGCAACAGGATAAAGAACTTAAGAATGAACTCATTTTTACTCCCCAATAAAATGACTACAAAATAATAAGAAAAGTAACTATCTGCGTCTTTTTCTTATACGTCAAGTGTCTTTAGTACTTTATAAGCGCTTTAAAAGTGGTTTAGCGGCGTGGTATGGGCGTAAACAACAAAAAAACAACTGGTTTAGCCAGAATTAACTAATTTTGATAGCTTATTTGCCCGTGTAACAAGGTGTATTGCACTTTTCCAAGCATTTCTAGCCCTAAAAATGGCGTGTTCTTACCTTGGCTAATAAGCTGGTTGGCCTCTATTTTCCACTCGAGCTGTGGGTTGAAAATCGCGATGTCGGCATCTGCATTTAAGCTTAAATGCCCGCCAGCTATGCCTAAAATACTGGCTGGTTGGCTGGTGATTTTGGCAATCGCATCACATAGGCTAGCTTTGTTATCTGCTGCCCATTTTAGCGCTAGCGGCAGCAATAATTCTAAACCAGTTGCGCCCGCTTCGGCCTCAGCAAACGGTAATAGTTTTGCGTCATCATTCACAGGGGTGTGGTCAGAGCAAATCGCATCAATGCTACCATCTTTTAAGCCTTGGCATAGCGCAGCTTTATCGCGCGTAGAGCGCAGTGGCGGCTTAAGGTTAGCGTGTGAGTTAAAATAGCCAATATCGTGATCGGTTAAATGGCAATGTTGCGCGCTAACGTCTGCCGTCACTTGCACGCCTTGTTTTTTGGCTTGGCGAACTAAATCAACACTTTCGGCCGTAGATAATCTGCACAAATGCACTTTAGTGTTGGTTTCATGCGCGATGCGTAAAATGCTGGCAATCGCTAAGCATTCAGCCGCAGCTGGTATGCCTTTTAAACCTAAACGGCTGGCAATTTCACCATCGTGCGCCACGCCGTCTTTAGCCAGATAATAATCTTCGGCACGTAAAAATATGGTGTAGCCGAAAGTTGCAGCATATTCAAACGCACGCCATAATACTTGCGTGTCGGTAATTGCCACATCAGCTTGGCTAAAGCCTACACAGCCAGCTGCGGTAAGCTCGCACATTTCGGTAAGCAGCTTGCCTTCCAGCTTGCGGGTGAGTGCGCCCAGCGGATATACATGTGCTAAATTGAGTTGCTTGGCACGATGCTTAAGCATTTCAACCAAGCCAGGTTCATCTAGCACTGGGTTGGTGTCTGGCGGGCAAGCTAGGCTGGTAACACCGCCTGCTGCTGCTGCTTGTAGCTCACTGGTGAGTGTGGCTTGATGTTCAGAGCCTGGCTCGCGTAATCTAGCAGATAAATCTACAAATCCAGGCGCAACGATTAAGCCTGTAGCATTAATGGTTTGATTGGCTATAAAGCCAGTAGGCGCTTGGCCTATGCCAACAATTTTCCCTGCTGCGATATAAACATCTTGTTTGGCGTCAATATTGTTTTTTGGGTCAATTAGATGACCATTTTTAATATGAATTTTCACACACCACCTCCCATGCTACCACCCGCGAGACTTTGTTGGTTCGGTTGGCCTCCAGCCAGGCTTTGCTGGTTTGGTTGGCCTCCAGCCAACAATGCCATCACCGCCATTCGCACCGCGATGCCGTAGGTAACTTGTGGCAGGATGACTGATTGGCTGCCATCAGCCACGCAGGAATCAATCTCCACACCGCGATTCATGGGCCCTGGGTGCATCACAATGGCATCTGGTTTGGCGTAGCTTAATTTTTCTGGGGTCAACCCAAAAGTTTTAAAATATTCTTGGGCGCTAGGCAGCAACGCGCCCGTCATACGCTCGTTTTGTAGGCGTAGCATCATAATCACATCCACATCTTTTAGGCCAGCCTTCATGTCGTGAAAGACTCGTACGCCAAGCTTTTCGACATCGGCGGGCAGCAAGGTTTTTGGCGCGATGACACGCACTTCTGGCACGCCCAATGTGGTGAGCGCATGAATTTCGCTACGTGCAACGCGCGAATGTAGCACATCGCCCACCAAGGCTACACGCAAGTTATGCATGTCGGGCTTGTAGCGGCGCACCGTGAATACGTCTAGCAAGCCTTGCGTAGGGTGCGCGTGGCGGCCATCACCTGCGTTAATCACGCTGATATTATCGGGCACATGTTGTGCGATAAAATGTGCCGCGCCGCTTTGCGCGTGGCGCACTACAAACATATCGGCGTGCATGGCGATAAGGTTATCTACCGTGTCTAAAATGGTTTCGCCTTTAGATTGGCTAGATGTGCCAACATTAAGATTAATCACATCTGCGGATAATCTTTTTGCGGCAATTTCAAAGGTGGTGCGGGTGCGGGTGCTGTTCTCAAAAAAGAGATTACACACGGTTTTACCGCGCAGTAGTGGCACTTTTTTAATGTCGCGCTCGGCTACGCCTACAAAAGTTTCGGCGGTATCTAAAATTTGTGTGAGAATTTTTTTAGGCAGACCTTCAATGGTCAACAGGTGTTTTAAATTGCCGTCTCTATCCAGTTGCGGGTTATACATGGTTTACATTCTGCAAACTTAAAAGCAGCTTACCGCCTGCATCTTGAGTAAGCTGCAGGTCTTGATTGGGCATCAGGTCAATATTCGCGCCAACAATATTTGGCGCAATGGGCAATTCAGCGCCGCCACGATTAATCAGCACAGCTAAGGTAATACTAGCAGGGCGGCCGTAATCGAACAATTCATTCATGGCGGCACGCGTAGTGCGTCCAGTGTAGAGAATATCGTCGATTAAAATAATGTGTTTGTCTGTCACGTCGAAGGCAATATTAGAGGGCTTTGGTTCGCTTTTTAAGCCGCGCTGCGCGTAGTCATCGCGGTATAGCGCCGCATCTAACATGCCGTGGGCAACATCTTGCTTGATACTCGCCAAAATACGCTGCATTAACCATACACCGCCGCTGTGAATGCCTACTAGCGCGGTGTTTGGTGTGCCATTTATTTCAAGCTGGGTTTGTATTTTAGCTGTAATTTCAGCCAGCAAGGTTTCTGGATCAGGTAGTTGCATCATCTAGCAGTGCTTAAGTTGTCAAAATAAGATTGTAATATGGTTTGCGCGGCCACTGCGTCTAACATGGCTTTTTGCTTAATGCCGCTTATGCCAGCTGCACCGAGATTTTGCCGCGCTTCAACCGAGCTTAACCGCTCGTCAATCATCATCACAGGTAAATTAAAACGGCCTTCAAGCCGCTGTGCAAATTTTTTCGAGAGCTGTGTAAGCAAATGCGGCTCACCATCCATGTGCAAAGGCAAACCCACTACCAATAAGCTAGGACGCCATTCTTGAACAATACTGGCAATTTGCGCAAATTTCAGCTCATTCTGCTCTGCATTAATGGTGGTGAGTGGATGCGCGACTTTTAACAGGCTTTCGCCCACCGCCACGCCAATCCGTTTTTCACCAAAATCAAACGCCAGCACCGTGCCAGTAATATCGGGGTAGCTACGCTCTAAAATCGGCAAATGGCTTTGCGCTAAGCCTGTATGTTGGTTTTTGTAATCAGGTGTCATCTAAGCGTGCCCTGCCACATCAGATAAATTAGCCAAATTTAGCCCCATCATACCCATCGCATAATCAAACTTTTCATGATTGGGTGCATCAAAAATTAAGGTATGAATGTCTTTTAAATTGGTTGTTTCTATGTTTAGCCATGCGTTTTGTGCAAGTTCTGTCTCTAGCTGGCCTGGCGTCCAGCCCGCATAGCCTAATGCGATGAGCATTTTTTGCGGACCATTATTTGCAGCTACCGCTTCTAAAATATCTTTTGATGTGGTTAGCGCAATGCTATTGGTGACCAGTACGGTAGAGTTATATTCAGCATGCGGTGTGTGTAAAATAAAACCACGCTCGGTTTTCACGGGTCCGCCATAATGCACGGTTTTTTCTAATAGTGTGGCAGAGTCAGATTCTAGCTTTATTTGGCTAAACAGATTGGCAACGGTAATGTCGGTGATGCGGTTGAGCACTATGCCCATTGCGCCGTCTTGATTGTGCGTACAAATAAATGTGACACTTTTAGAAAAATAGGGGTCTGACATAGCGGGCATCGCGATGAGAAACTGACCTGTGAGATTTAGTTTTTCCAATGTGTATTATTTTAGCACAGATTATTCTGCCTCTAAATAGCCAGTAATGTCGAAGCCAAAGCCCATCATGCTGGGCATTTTGCGCGGGGTGGCCATTAAGCGCATTTTGCGTACACCTAAATCGATTAAAATTTGCGAGCCAATACCATAAGTCCGTAGCTCTTGGTTAGTGCGAATTGGTTCATCGGCGTGCAGAATGCGCGCAACTACGTCAACGCCAAATTCCGTATGATGCAACAAGACTATGACGCCACAATCCGCTTTAGATATAGCTTGCATGGCATTCAGTAAGCTCCAGCTATGCGTGCGACTGCTACTATCGAGCAAGTCAAACACAGAAAGCGGCTCGTGTACGCGAACTAAGCATTCTTTATTTGGTGAAGGCTCTCCTTTTATCAGCGCCAAATGCGTTTCATTAGCGATTTTATCGGTATAAGCTACCAAGAGCATCTCGCCGTAGGGCGTAGTAATGGTGCGCTCTATAGCACGTTCTATTAATTTTTCGGTCTCAGATCTATGCTTAATTAAATCAGCAATAGTGCCAATTTTAATGCCGTGTTGCGCTGCAATCTCCACCAAATCTGGCAAGCGCGCCATTTCGCCATCGTCTTTTAATATCTCGCAAATGACACTAAAAGGCTCGCAGCCAGCCAGCGCAGCTAGGTCACTGCCTGCTTCGGTATGGCCCGCGCGCACTAACACACCGCCATCTTGTGCGGCAAGCGGAAAGATATGGCCAGGGCTAACAATATCTTTAGCGTGCGCGTTATTTGCAACCGCAGCTTTGATTGTGGTCGCGCGGTCAGCCGCCGAGATACCAGTGGTAACGCCGCTTGCAGCCTCAATTGATACAGTAAAATTGGTGCCTAAACGCGAATCATTTTTTTCAACCATCTGCGGTAAACTGAGTTGATTGCAACGTGCAGTAGTCAGCGTTAGACAAATGAGGCCACGCCCATGCTTAGCCATAAAGTTGATATGCTCGGCTGTTGCATACTCGGCAGCAATGACAAAATCGCCTTCGTTTTCACGGTTTTCGTCATCCACTAATATCACCATTTTGCCATTTTTAACGTCGGCGATGATGTCTGTAATTGGGCTAATCGACTTAATCGGCATTTGGATTTTCATTTTTCTCTAATGACCACTCTGCCATACGTTCTACGTAGCGGGCAATTTGGTCGATTTCTAAATTGACTGAACTGTTTACTTTTAAGTGTTTAAACGTAGTGTTAGCTAATGTGTGCGGGATAATATTTATGGTAAATGTGTCATATAAAATCGTATTCACGGTTAAACTCACGCCGTCCACGCAAATTGAGCCTTTTTTGGCAATATATTTTGAAATTTGATGTGGTGCACGCACTGCCAGCAGCCAGCACATATCTTTACTTTTTTGGCCAGCTTGCTCAAAGCGCAGCACTTGTCCAATGCCATCTACATGGCCGCTCATCAAGTGACCGCCTAATCGGTCATTTAGGCGCAAGGCTTTTTCTAAATTTACTGCATTGTTGCGATTTAAACCTGTAGTAACGGCAAGTGTTGCATTTGAAATGTGCGCTTGAAAATGTGTTTTGCTAAGATGTGTTACTGTTAAACAAACGCCATTCACTGCGATACTGTCGCCCACTATCACGTCATCTAGGCCTAAATTTGTTGCTTGAATCGATAGTTTTACATCATCACCCATTGGTGTGACGCTATCAATGTGACCAACTGCTTGAATGATTCCTGTAAACATGACGACATTTTAACAGTAATAATAAATACTGAAGCTTAAAAAATGTTGGCATGACTGTTGCAAAACTAAATTGGTATTAACTTTTTATTAAGCTGATGTAAAAAATGTTATCAAACGTAATACATAAAATTCAGGCAGTTTTATACCGTCAAGAGGTGCAACATAATCTTGGCTGGATGAACACATTAACTGAAATGGATGCGCTGGATGCGTTGAAAAAAACGACATCTCAACTCGCAAGAATTCACTTTGATTCGAATGAGTCACTTAATATAGGCATTGATTTAGTGCTTGAAATTGATGCTAAAACTTATAGAAACGCTAAGAAAATTACCTATAAGTACTTGACTATATTGAAAATAAATAAGAAGCTTGAAGCAGAGCTTTTTAATTCCGCCTATTCCTACCAGAGACAGCTTTACATTGCCTACGCACAATTTTTAGATTTATATCAAGCTCAAAATAAAGTGGTGATAAATGTTGAAAAAATGAATTTAATTTTATGTCGCTACATCAACGCAACCAATGGAATGACAAAGTGGCGCTACTTTGACGACCAACCTGCGCCAATCGGTACTTGGGAAAATGTTTGTAAAGTCATCAAATGTGCTGAAAATTTGGCAATATTGAACACTAATCTGTTTATGTATGATTATCAGAAAAAAGAAAGTTGCCTAGCTGCTTTGTTAAAGCAAGGTTTCATGATGAACACCTTGCATAAGAGCAGTTATAGTCGTTTGCAAATTCAATTAACCGAGCAAATTCTTAAGGTTTGGGCAACTAACCCATTATTGTTAAATAAGCATAAATTAGATAAGTTCCAGTTCTTCATTAATACTGAATCAGACAAAGGGCCTGAACGGATAAGAGCGGTTGAAAAGTTTGCAGATTATCGTTATTGGAAGACTACACGTTTGGTAGATAAAATTGAAGCCTATTTGTGTGCGGTAGATATGCAAAAACCATTGCAGTCGTTTGGTTTAGAGAAAATGGCTTCTACCGATGTGATTGTGAAGTTATTTAAAAAACTACGGGTAGATTGGTGCGTAGAAGGTTACGAACGCCAACGTAGAAAAGAAACTAGAAATAAACGCAATAAGCTCATTAGTGTCAATTATGGTTTAGAAGATATTTGTCGCCGCTTAAATGCGACAAAGCCTACATTGTTAGTGGAGCCAATACGTGAAGAAGGTGATCAGCACGACTTTGAAGTGCGAGTGGCTACGCAACAAGTGCCAGCACATGCGCCACAAGGTTACCAAGCCAATCAAAACAAGCAAAATAATTTGGGTAGCGAAAATTGGTGGCTGGTGGATGAAAGTGTCAACGGCTTTGGCGTAGATTTAGGTAAGACTTATAGCAACTGGATAGAACCTGGTAAGTTGATAGGCTATACCTCGCCAGATGATAGAGAATTATTTGTAATTGCGGAAATTAAAAGTATTCGCAAACAAGCTAATGGCAATTACCGTGCAGGACTACAAGTATTAGGGTCACATAGCACAACTGTTAAACTTGGACGTTTAAATCAAAACAATTTCGCTGAGGCACATAGTGGCTATTTTGTTGATGACACAGAGGCTAAGCCAAGTCAAACTAAGCTAGACCAAACTAATACTTTTTCTGGCTTGCTGTTTGATAGTCAAGATGATGATAAATCACACAAAGCTTCGCTAGTGATGCCAAGAAGCGAGTACAAACGTGGCAATAAATTGGTCATTAATATTGAAGGCGCCGAAAAAGTGGTAGAAATGGGCGCGTTGTTAAGTAAGCAACATGATTGGGTGCGCTTGGCTTTGAATGCCTAAGCTATTTAGATTTAAGCTTTGCCGATTTAAATTTTTCTAGCTTTAACCATAAATTTTCTAGAAGGTAGAATTTTTCTAGCTTAAAACTGCTAACATTAGCCCATGTCATTTTTTACAAAATCTTTACCGTTTGAGCTGTTTGTAGGCTTGCGCTATTTGCGCGCAAAACGTAAAAATCATTTTAGTACTTTCATCTCAATTACCAGCATGGTCGGCATTGCGCTTGGCGTGGCGGTGCTTATTATCGTGTTGTCAGTGATGAATGGTTTTGGTACTGAGCTGCGAAATCGCATTTTAGGCGTGGCCTCGCATTTGCAAATTACGCAAAATGATAACACGCTGTCAAACTGGCAACAGGCCATGAGCGCGCTAGATGGTGTGCCGCATGTAGTAGCTGCCGCGCCATTTATTATGGGTCAAGGCATGCTTTCTTATGATGCTGCCGCGCAGGGTACGCTGGTGCGTGGCATTATCCCCGCAGACGAAGTTAAAGTAGCAGAATTTGCCGACAAAATGAAAGTAGGTAGTTTAAACGACCTGCGTGCGGGTGAGTTTAACATTATTTTAGGCAGGGATTTAGCGCAATCATTAGGCCTAAGCATGGGCGATAAAGTGGTGTTAATGTCGCCTTCTGGCCAAGCGACGCCCGTTGGCACTATGCCACGCATGAAGCAATTTAAGCTTGTCGGTTTGTTTGAAATGGGCTACCAAAGTTACGATTCTGGCTTGGCGCTGGTGCACATGCAAGACGCTGCTAGGTTGTACCGTATGAATGACAAAATCACAGGTTTACGCATCAAGCTAGATGACCCATTTTTAACCGCCGAAGTCGCGCCAGCAATTGCTACTAAACTCAGTAGCCAAGGAAATTACTACATCAGTGATTGGGTACAAGAAAACCCTAATTTTTTTGCTGCGCTTAAAATGGAAAAGCGCATTATGTCGATTATTATGGTGCTAGTAGTGGCGGTGGCCGCGTTCAATATCGTTTCTACGCTTATTATGGCTGTCATTGATAAGCGTGCCGATATTGCCATTATGCGTACTTTTGGTGCCAGCCCGCGCAGCATTATGTGTATTTTTATTATTCAGGGTGCGCTCATTGGCATTATCGGCACCTTGCTGGGCGCTACGCTGGGTATTTTGATAGCGCTGAATATCGACAGCATAATTCCGTTTATCGAGCGATTATTTCAGGTGCAATTTCTGGCTAAAGATGTTTACTATATTAGCGAAGTGCCCTCACAAGTATTATGGTCTGACGTATTGTTGATTACGCTCACCTCCATTATTTTAAGCTTGTTGGCCACACTTTACCCCAGCTACAAAGCGTCGCAAATTAACCCTGCCGAGGCATTGCGCTATGAGTAGCATCATCACTTGCAAGGCGCTCTGCAAAACTTATTCTGGCTTAGATGTGGCCGTGCTTAACGGCATTGATTTAAACATCAACAGAGGCGAGCAAATTGCCATTGTGGGCGAATCTGGCTCGGGCAAAAGTACCTTGCTGCATTTGTTGGGCGGGCTAGATACGCCCAGCAGCGGCGTGGTTGAATTGTCGGGCAAAATGTTGAGTCAGTTATCCGAGACCGAAAAAGGCTTGCTTAGAAATAAATCACTGGGTTTTGTGTATCAATTTCATCATTTGTTACCAGAATTCACCGCGATTGAGAATGTTGCCATGCCCTTGCTAATACGCCGCCTGCCGCGTGAGCAAGCACTTACATTAGCGCAAGCCATGCTAGAAAAAGTAGGCTTGGCGCATCGGCTAGAACACATGCCAGGCGAGCTTTCTGGCGGCGAGCGGCAACGCGCGGCGCTGGCGCGCGCTTTAGTTACGCAACCAGAATGTATTTTGGCAGATGAGCCGACAGGCAATTTAGATAGAGTGACTGCCCACCAAGTATTTGATTTGCTACTAGAAATTAATAAAGCGCAAAATACCAGCTTAGTAGTGGTCACGCACGATTTAGGTCTAGCGGCAAAAATGCACAGACAATATCGGTTAGAAGACGGCAAACTTATTTCGTTTAGCTAGATGATAGTTTAGTGCCCACATGATCATTTTTGCATTGGGCCTTGTGGTTGGCGCTTGGTTGCTGCAACAGCAGCCTGTATTGCCTACCATTTTCATTGGCCTGCAAGCCGCGCTGATATTGGCTTCTAGCTTATATCTCTTTATTAAAATTCAGAATAGTTTTTTAAAAAAAATCAGTCTTTGTATTGTGGCCGCAGTGCTAGGTTTTTTATGGGCGGCTACGTTCGCCACGGTTCGATTAAGCGATGAGCTACCCAAAGATTGGCAGCAGAAAAGCATCACTTTAATTGGTGTGGTGGCGAGCTTGCCAGAAGTCACCGAGCGTGGCGAACGTTTTCGGTTTGATGTCGAAAAAATACTCACCAAAGATGCCACAAAAACCTTAAAAATTCCACCGCATATTTCGCTTAATTTTTATCGCGAAAACAATAGTTCAAATCCCATCTCAGCAAAACCAGAAAATGCGCCTAGCCTAGGCAATTACTTTCATGCGGGCGAGCGTTGGCAGTTCACGGTGCGTCTCAAGCGCCCGCACAGCACTTACAACCCGCATGGTTTTGATTTTGAGTCGTGGGCGCTAGCTGAAAAAATGCGCGCCACAGGCACTATCCACAGCAAAAGCGGCTATAAAAAATTGAGCGATTTTGTATGGCGACCAAGTTATTTGGTGGAACATTTGCGTGAAAAAGTGGGCAACAATATTTCAGAAACTCTAGCCAACAAGCCCTATGCAGGCGTGATTCGCGCACTGGTCGTTGGCGACGATAGCCAAATTTCACAAGAAAACTGGAACGTGTATTTACGCACTGGCGTGAATCATTTAATGAGTATTTCTGGCCTGCACATCACCATGCTGGCGGGTTTGGCGTTTGCTATTGCAGCGTTTGTTTGGCGACGTTTTCCCGCGCTAGTGATGCACATGCCTACGCGCAAAGCCGCCACCATTGCAGGCTTAATCGTGGCGGTTTTATATGCGCTCTTGGCGGGCATGTCAGTACCCACGCAACGCACGCTGTATATGCTCGCTAGCTTTGCAGCCGCGCTGTTATTTGCCCGAAATCTAGCCATTTCTGGCGCCTTAGCAATCGCCTTAATGGTGGTGATTTTACTCGATCCATGGGCAGTCATCGCGCCAGGATTTTGGCTGTCGTTTGGCGCAGTGGCGCTTATTGCCTATGTTTCAGTGGGTCGATTAGCCACTCAGCATTGGATTAATGAGGCGCTAAACACGCAGTGGGCGATTACCTTAGGTTTACTACCTATGTTGATTTTTATGTTTGGGCAAACCTCAATCGTATCGCCACTGGCCAACGCATTTGCCATTCCAGTCATCAGTTTAATCGTCGTGCCGCTGGCTATTTTGGGCAGCATAATTCACGTTGATTTTATTTTGCAGGCCGCGCATTTTGTTTTAGAGATCTGTATGCAAGGCTTAACTTGGTTAGCAGCCTTGCCCACATGGCAACAAGCCGCGCCGCCAATAGGGGCAATGCTTGTGGCCGTGTTGGGCGTATTGTGGATGTTGCTACCGCGCGGCTTTCCACAACGTTGGTTGGGTTTAGTGTTGCTGTTGCCACTATTTTTTGTTAGCCTGCCAAAATTAGCCAAAGGTGAAATGCAAGTCTCGGTGTTAGATGTTGGGCAAGGTTTGGCGGTGGTGATTAAAACCGCCAATCACACCTTGCTTTACGACGCTGGACCAAGGTTTTCGGCACAAAGTGACGCAGGTAGCCGCATCGTCTTGCCTTATCTGCGTGGTGAAGGCATCAAAAAATTAGACGGCTTTATAGTCGGTCACAATGACAACGATCACAGCGGCGGTGCGGCCTCTGTGCTGGCGCAGATTTCAATAGGTTGGCTTGCGAGTTCATACGATTTACCAACCAATTTGCAACTACCTGCAAAACAACTTAAATGCTTCGCAGGCCAATATTGGCAATGGGATAACGTGAAATTTAAAGTGCTGCATCCCACTATTGAAAGCTATAAAAACTTAGAAATAAAAGACAATAACAGAAGCTGCGTGGTAAAAGTGACTAGCCGATTCGGCAGTGTTTTGCTCACTGGCGACATTGAAAAAGACGCAGAACTAGCCTTGCTACAAGCCAATAAACACGTGCTTAGTAGCGATGTTTTAGTGGCGCCACATCATGGCAGTAAAACGTCATCAACCCTAGATTTTATACAGGCGGTGAATGCTAAGCAGGTAATTTTTACCGTGGGTTATTTAAACCGCTTTAAACATCCCAAGCCAGAAGTTGTGGAACGTTATCTAGCAAGCGGGGCAGAGGCTTTTCGGTCGGATTACGCAGGTGCATTAGTGCTACGTTTTAATGCGGCGGAAGACATGCAAACTGAACAATGGCGAATGACAAACCGTAAGTACTGGCAAGATGCTGATTGATGGCGTCGAGGTTTTTTTTATTTTGTTGTATTATTTGTGATGCCAAATAAATATGAAACAGCGAAATTTGAGCTAAACGTGGCTTCTATAACGCCTTACTTACTAGGGAACTAATACGATGCGAAATCAAGAAAAGTGGAAACCGAGCAAGTTTGTTTATTTGAAAGGAAAACTCAAGGCGTCTAAAGATGCAAAAGAAGTTAATATAGGATCTAGGTTAAATGTTGACCTTATAGCCTATTTTTACGACAAAAGTTTTAGGCAACATGCCAAGGGAAAATTGTTAGATCTAGGTTGTGGCAAAGTCCCTCTATATGCGGCATACAAAGCGTTTGTTAAAGAAAATGTTTGTGTAGATTGGTGTAATACCCTACATAAAAACGAACACCTAGATTATGAACTAGACCTTACAAAGTACCTTCCTTTTAAAGACGGTGAGTTTGACACTATTATTCTTTCTGATGTTTTGGAGCATATACCCGTGCCAGAACAACTATGGCAGGAGATGACCAGAATCCTATCAACAAATGGCAAAATCATCATGAATGTGCCGTTTTTTTATTGGCTACACGAGCAGCCACATGATTACTATCGATATACAGAGTTTGCATTAAGGCGGTTTGTAGAAATCTCTGGACTAAGATTAATTCAATTACAGCCCATTGGTGGCGCACCTGAAATTATGGCGGATATTTTTGCGAAGAACATTCTTCGTTTGCCAAAGTTAGGGCGCTCACTTGCAATATTCGTTCAATGGTTTACGCTAATTTTTACTGGCACCAAGTACGGTAAGAAAGTATCCAAAGCGACTAGCCACAGTTTCCCATTAGGGTACTTCTTAATCGCAGAAAAGCCGTGAAAATTTAACATAAACTTTCTGTAACAATTAGCTTAACGACTGCTTAGTAAAAAAATAAGCGATAGAATAATGAAAAAATGCCTTTCTAAACACCTTGCCGAAACGCACGCTTCCAGCTAAAGTAGCGAGAGTTTAGAAACCTTAAGGAGTATTGTTGTGTGGGATATTATTCTGGCTGCTGGTTGGCCAATTTGGCCGCTTATCATTGCATCAGTCATCGCGTTGGCGATTATTGGTGAGCGTTATTGGGCATTGCGTTCAGATGTGGTGGCACCTAGCAACTTGCTGCCCGAAGTGCAAAAATGGTTGAGCCAAGGCGGTGTCACTAAAGAAACGCTGAATAAACTAGAGCAGCATTCATTGTTAGGCCAAGTATTTGCAAGCGCATTATCTAACGCAAAAAACTCGCGCGAAGTGACTAAAGAAGCAATTGAAGAAACAGGCCGCGCAGTAGCGCATAAATTAGAGCGCTATTTACCAATATTAGGCACTATCGCGACCGTTTCGCCCTTATTGGGCTTGCTTGGTACAGTGATTGGAATGGTGGAGCTGTTTGGCTCGTTTACCAATAGCGGTCACGATGTGGCGCAATTTGCGCGTGGTATTTCTGTGGCCTTGTATAACACGGCGGCAGGCATTGTGGTCGCTGTTCCAGCGATGATTGCTTATCGTTACTTTCGTAGTAAAGTAGATGATTTGTTGATAGATATGGAACAGCAGGCCATCAAACTGGTTGAAATTTTACACGGCGAGAGAAAGTAAATTGAGGGAATTCGTTTAAAATCAATTGGATACGACGTTATTTTTCTTGCCGCATTTGTTGTACTGTCTTCAAAAATGCCTTGTCTTCACGCGATTTGAAGCGAATTCTAAAGTTTATAAATTTTTAACGTATTGTTTTAAAAGGTAGATTATGAATTTTCAACGTGGTAAAGCGCACGAAGAGCTAGAAATTAACCTAGTACCACTTATTGATGTGTTGTTAGTGATTATCATTTTCTTAATCGTAAGTGCCACCTTTGCTCGTACCAGCGAGCTGCAGATTAATTTACCCACGGCCGAGGCCAATAGCGCGCAAGATAAACCATTGGTGATTACGGTAGAAGTGGATGCCAGCGGGCGTTACATGGTGGACGGTGACGAGGTAGAAGGTGCAGAAATCAGTGCTATTGCCAGTGCGCTAACTAAAGCCGCAGGCAATAGTAAAGAAGAGCCAACTATTGTGATTAATGCCGACGCAAAAGCAACGCACCAATCGGTAGTCAATGTGATGGAAGCCTCACGCCAAGCCAATTACACGCACATTACTTTTGCTACGCAAATTGGGTCTGGTTCATAATATCCATAAGCACATTATGCTAAATTAGACGCTAATTTAATGGTATCTCTATTCATTCAAATTTCGTCACTGTAGTGCGTTGTACAAAATAATTATTCTTACATATCAACTTTATGCTGCATGTTAATTTTTTAATCGTGCCTTACCTAGCTTGTTGCACCACTGTACTAATTTTAGCCAGATTACAGTGGTGGTGATGCCCTTTACGGGTAGAAACTTGAATTAATAGAGCTGCCCCAATGTCGAAATTTGCACGTAACAAAAAAAACACCCCCCATATCGCCAACGCAAAAGCGCTATATTTGCGTTTATTGCGCTATGCTTGGCGCTACAAGCTGGCGTTTGCGTTGGGTATAATTTCCTTAGTTATTTGGTCGGCCACCAATACAGGCTTTTTAGCCTCAATTAGGCAGGTCATTGACGATGGTTTTATTAAGCAATCGCCAGATAAGCTCACCCAATTGCCTTTACTACTGTTTGGGCTGATGGCTTTACGGGCGGTTTCTGGATTTATTGCAAATTTTTCAATGCGTTGGCTGGGTCGCCATGTGGTTGAGGATCTACGCCGTGATACGTTCAAACGCTTAATGCAACTGCCACTGGGTTTTTACGACGCAAACTCAGCAGGCTTAATCGTGTCCAAACTCACCTTTGATGCCGAGCAGATGTCGGGCGCATGTACCAAAGTGGTGCTCACCGTGGTGCGCGATTCATTCACGGCATTGGGTATTTTGGGCTACATGCTGTATTTAGATTGGCGCTTGACTTTGGTTTTTGCGCTAATCGCACCGCTGATGGCGCTGTATATTAAAAAAATGACGCCAAAATTACGCGTTGCTGGCAAGCAAGTGCAGCAATCGGTAGGAGAGATGACGCAAGCAGCGGAAGAGGCGATTGCAGGGCAGCGCATTGTTAAAATTTTTGGCGCCACCGATTACGAATTTGAGCGCTTTGCCAATGTGGCAGCCAAAAATCGGCACATGCATATTCGCGTCGGGCGACTGTCTGGTTTAAGTAGTATGGTGGTAGAGCTGCTAGCCGCCATGGCGCTGGGTTTAATTGTGTATTATGCTATTGGTAGATTTAGCGCAGGTGAGTTTGCGGCTTTTGTGGGCGCACTACTCATGCTGATCGCGCCAATTAAAAACTTAGCAGCCGTAAACGAAGATTTGCAAATAAGCTTGGTGGCCGCGCAGAGCGTGTTTGGGGTGATGGATACCGCAACTGAGGTGAACGAAGGCAGCAAAGAAATCACGCGAGCCAAAGGCGAGATTGAGTTTAAAAATGTGACTTTAAGCTATGAAAATGCTAAGCGCGCCGCACTTAATAATTTAAGTTTTAACATTCAATCAGGCGAAAAACTGGCGCTGGTGGGGCGTTCTGGTGGCGGTAAAACTACCTTGGTGAATTTGCTGCCGCGTTTTTACGAGCTGCAACAAGGGTTTATTTTACTTGATGGCATTGATATTCGCGCACTTGACCTTAAAAATTTACGCAGCCAGTTTTCGCTGGTCAGCCAAGACGTAATTTTGTTTAACGACACTGTTTTTAATAACATTGCTTATGGCGTGTTGCGCAACGCCACCGAGGCAGAAGTGATTGAAGCCGCCAAGGCCGCCCATGCGTGGGAGTTTATTGCGCAGCTACCAGATGGCCTGCAAAATGAAATTGGCGATAGAGGCGTGCGCCTTTCTGGCGGCCAGCGCCAGCGCATTGCTATTGCGCGCGCCATACTTAAAAATGCGCCTATTTTGTTGCTGGATGAAGCCACCAGTGCGTTAGATACCGAATCGGAACAGCACGTGCAAGCCGCGTTAGATACCTTAATGCAAAACCGCACCAGCATTGTAATCGCGCATCGCTTAAGCACCATTGAAAACGCCGATAGAATTTTGGTGATGGATCAAGGCGAGATTGTTGAATCTGGCTCGCATCAACAATTAATTGCGCTAAATGGTTACTATACAAAACTCTACCAAAAAGAGTTTGCTTCTTAACGCATGATGCGCGCTTGGCTTAATCGCGGGTTTAATCTCACGTTTAATCGCTGGATTAATCAACAATGGCAAACCATTAGCTTAGCGCATATTGTGTTAATCCCGCTTTCTTGGCTATTTGCCGCGCTGGCCGCATTTAGGCGCTGGCTTTATCAACAGCACATACTCAGTTCATATCGCCTGCCCGTGCCTGTTATCGTTGTGGGTAATATCAGCGTGGGTGGCACTGGCAAAACGCCTTTAGTTATTTATCTGGCAGAACAACTTAAGCAATTGGGTTACACGCCTGGCATTATCAGCCGTGGCTATGGCGGTAATTCTATTGGCCAAGTTGCCGCTACTAGCAACCCCATTGCGTTTGGTGATGAGCCAGTGTTAATCGCCAAACGCAGCACAAGCCCAGTATGGGTAAATCCAAATAGGGTAGAGGCGGCTAGAGCCTTGTTGCAAGCGCACCCTGAGTGCAATGTTATTATTAGCGACGATGGTTTACAGCATTACGCCTTGCAGCGCGATGTGGAAATTGTGGTGGTTAATTCAAAACATTCATTCGGCAATCAGCGCTTGTTACCCGCTGGGCCAATGCGCGAAAAAGTCAGCCGCTTAAGCAGCGTGCATGGCATTGTCGATACGGCGCGCGTCGGCTTAAAAACCATCATTTCTGTAGATACATTGCCGCCTGTGTTTGCCATGAGCTTGCACATGCAAGGGATTTTTAGTTTAGACGACAAAACAAAAACCAGTTTGGCTGCTTTAAAGCAGCAAAATGTGGTGGCAATAGCTGGTATTGGCCACCCAGAGCGTTTTTTTGATTTTGTAAAAGGCTTAGGTCTCAATTGCGAGTATCGCGCTTTTAACGATCATCATGCGTTTACACAGCAAGATTTTGCAGGCTTGCAACAAAAAACACTATTGATGACGGAGAAGGATGCCGTAAAATGTAAGCAACTAGCATTGAATAACACATGGTATATGCCAGTGAGCGCAATGTTAGCAACAGAGGATTCACAGCTTACTTTAATCAACCTAATCACTCAGCAACTCGAAACACGAGCCATTTAATCGGTATTTAAGGATTTATTATTATGGACGCAAAACTACTACAAATCTTAGTCTGCCCAGTCACCAAAGGGCCGCTTATTTACGACAAAAAAAATAACGAGCTGATTTCAAAGTCTGCGCGCCTAGCTTATCCAATCCGCGATGGCATCCCCGTAATGTTAGAAGACGAAGCGCGTAAATTAACCGAGAGCGAGTATTCGCGCAGCGAGATAGCAGAATAAATGGCTTTCAAAATCGTTATCCCCGCGCGTTATGCCAGCACGCGTCTGCAAGGCAAGCCCCTGCTTGATATTGCTGGAAAGCCAAGGGTGGTGAGGGTTGCAGAGCAGGCCGCAAAAAGTGGCGCAAGTGAAATTGTCATTGCCACCGATTTTGAAAAGATTCTTACTGTGGCAAAACAACATGGTTTTAATGCCGTAATGACGCGCATTGACCATCAATCGGGTACTGATAGAATAGCTGAAGTCGCGCAACAATTAGGCTGGGAAGACGATGAAATTGTGGTAAATGTGCAAGGTGATGAGCCGTTAATCGACCCAAAACTTATTCAAGAAGTTGCAGCGCATTTGGCTAAGAGTAAAGACGCTGTGATGGCGACTGCTTGTCACGCCATCCACGATGAGGCCAGTTTATTAAACGCCAATATCGTTAAAGTAGTGATGGATGCCAACGGCAACGCGCTGTATTTCAGTCGCTCGCCGATTCCATATCCGCGTGACGAAGTTTACAAAACCAACATTCAATCGCATCGTCACATTGGTATTTACGCTTACAGAGTTGGTTTTCTTAAAAAATACGCGAATCTCGCGGTGACTGAACTCGAAAAAATTGAAAGTTTAGAACAGTTACGCGTGTTGCATCACGGTTATAAAATTGGCGTGACTGTTACACAAAATGCGCCTGCAAGCGGGGTGGATACGCAAGAAGATTTGGATTATGTAAGAAGCGTTTTTAAGGTCGAATAAAGTAGATGAGGGCGAGTTCTGCGCTTTTACTCCCTCGCCCGCAGGCGGGATTAGCAATGACTTGGCTGATGTAGTTAGTCAGCCAAGTCAGATGCTTAGTTGTTTTATCTAGAGGGTTGGGGAGAGGGGCAATGGTGTAAGCTTGAGCCATCCTTTTTCGCCTCTAGGCGAGATACTTTCTTTTGCTTAGCCAAAAGAAAGTAACCAAAGAAAAGGCTACCCCCTGCCGCTTGTTTCCTGTGCTGATTCAAAAAGTTGGGCGCTGCGGAACTCGCCCTAACAAGCCACACAAAACGTGGCTTATCGCGGAGCTCAAACAGTCCTCGCTAAAATCCCCCAACTTTTTAAATCATCACAGGCGCGGCAGCAGGGGAATTAAGGTCAACACCATATGAATACCGCGTTGCTGGTTTTTTGCAGTGCATTTGTGATTTTGTAGGGCGTATTAGTGTAACGTAATACGTCGAAAGAGAGATTTTAATACGGTGCAATACCCAAGCTATTGCGCCCTACGCTTGCTAATTAAGGGAGATAATGATTAAAATGAGTGACGGGCTAACGGTATCTACATGGCTACACCAAGGCCTGAAGACCTTTAATTGCCATGATGTCTTTCAGTTCACCGAATCCATTTACGAAATTAGCGGACTGCTTTCTGAGCGCTTTCAGAAGAGGGGTCCCGGAAATTGGTATTGTCTTCTTCAGCAGTTTGCCGTGGCCCGATATCTGGTTATTGAGTTTTTCACCCACATATCTGTTTGGCTCACATTTATCAGCGATGAAGGTTGATGTTAGATAGTAACTTTTAGGCGAATCACCTTCCCCCGCAATCAGCCAAACTGTGACGCCTTCCAGACCCAATACATTTTTGGATGTCTTGGCTTGTGGGGCAGGAATATCGATGCAAGAATAGCCCATCTTCTGTGAATTGTGATATGCCATGAAGTGTCGCAATGTTGCCTTCTCTTTCTTTGACTTAAACGGCGCGATTTGCGCCAGACGGGTGTAGGGCCTAACGTAGAAGTTACCAGCGCTGCGGCTTTATCGTACAGCGTCCGTGTGGACTGCCGGGTTAGATTGCTGAATGCCAAGCAACCTACCTGCTTTTAAGGCCACATTCGTTGGAGTTTTCCAATACCCATTCTTTGAGAATCTGGCCATATTTTTCGACCGGCCCCAATGAGTAGTGACCAACAATCTTGGTCTGGTTTTCGCTGATGGCATTGAGATCGATGACTTGATATGTGTCCACGCCAAGACCGCCATGCAATGCAACGGTAATAATTGCGGACTTGGTGTCATGATAGAGGTCGCCCTGGACAACCATTTGGGCTGTGATCATTCCAGTTTGGTAGCACTTCCGCGCTTGATCAAGTACTTTCCGATACGCAGGTTGGTAATTCTCTGGAGCCACAAAAGTATATTGTCGTGCCGACCCCATTTCTCTGACGCCGCCAGCGGTAGACGGTGCGCAGCCTGAAAGAAGCGCAGAGAAGGTAAGGATGAACGGAGCGGATAAAAAATGGTAACGCTGCATGTGATTACACCTGTGAACAATCTAACGGAAAGTTTTTGTAGGGTGGGCAAAATGGTTTTATTTGCCCACGCGGTAATGCACGAGCTTGTAAAGCGTGGGGTAAACAATTTACCTACCCTACAAGGCTAGAGGATTATTACATAAAATACAATTAGTAGAACTCCCACTATTTAATCTACGGCACTTATTACAACTTTTAAATATAGCAGGTTCATTAGTAACAGAGGATGTATTTTCTTTCAAATCTTCAACAGCCGCATCTTCTTTAATGGGTAAATCTTTTTGGCAAAAGCGACATAACTTCGCTTCTAAATTAATTTTCTCGGCGCAGAAAGGGCAAGATATTTTGTTAATATTGTCTTCTGATGAATTGCCTGCAATTGTGCCAAAACCAAATAATAGTATTCCAGTAATAATAGTAAGCCCAGAAAAAATTAAATGATTCTGTCTTTCTGCCATTAATCCGAGATTATTCACCCTGGAGGGCAATCCATATAAATCGAAGCCTGTTGAAATAGAAGTATCAAGATTGAAGGCAATAATTGCCCAAATTGAACCAATAATTATTAAAACAATTCCTAAACTTTTCATACTGATCCTAAATTAAAAATGCTTACATTATGAATCAAACCGCGTTCTCACCCGTCTCACCCGTTCTAATCCGCACCACTTGTTCCACCGCACTCACAAAAATCTTGCCATCAAAATCTATGGGGTCAGTCTCGATTGATTTCTTTATTTATCGTATTATATTGAGAAATAAATGGGTAAGATAAGTTTAAACCGCCGACTCACCCGTCTCACCCGTTCTAATCCTAACCACTTGTTCCACCGCGCTCACAAAAATCTTACCATCGCCAATTTTGCCTGTATGTGCCGATTTGATAATAGCTTCCATGGCGGCTTCTACCATTTCATCCGTTACCACCAGTTCAATTTTAATTTTTGGAAGAAAATCAACGACATATTCTGCGCCGCGATAAAGTTCGGTATGGCCTTTTTGGCGACCGAAGCCTTTTACTTCCGTCACCGTGAGGCCGTTAACGCCGATTTCAGATAGTGCCTCACGCACTTCATCTAGTTTAAAAGGTTTGATTATCGCTTCTATTTTTTTCATGCCAGCTCCACATTTTTAAAAACTTAATGACTCAGTTGAATTTTAACTTACAAGTTATCGGATAACGCCTATCTTTGCCAAACCCGCGTTGCGTAATTCTAACCCCAACTGGCGCTTGGCGGCGTTTATATTCGTTGTGGTCGATTAAATTGGTGACGCGATTGACGTCTTTTTCGGTAAAGCCAAGTTTGATGATTTTGTCGCGGCTCATATCTTCTTCTACATAGGCTTGCATAATCGCGTCTAAAATCTCGTAAGGCGGCAAGCTGTCTTGGTCGGTTTGGTTGGCGCGTAGCTCGGCGCTGGGCGCGCGGGTGATGATACGGGTGGGGATGACTTTTGATAGTGAGTTTCGATATTCTGCAAGTATATAAACTAAGGTTTTTGGAACATCTTTCAATAATGAAAAACCGCCCGCCATATCGCCATATAGCGTGCTGTAGCCCACGGCCATCTCCGATTTATTACCCGTGGTGAGCACAATGCTGCCAAATTTATTTGATAGCGCCATCAGCAACATGCCGCGAATGCGCGCTTGTAGGTTTTCTTCGGCGGTGTTGAAAGGTAAATCGCCAAATTCTGGTGCTAAAGTCTCACGAAAAAGCTCAAATAAATCTTTAATTGGGATTTGGCTATATTTCACACCGACCAAATTCGCCATTTCAATTGCGTCATCCACGCTGATGCTGGCGGTAAATTCGGATGACATTAGCACTACTTTGACGCGCTCGCTACCCAGCGCATCTACCGCAATCGCGAGCGTGAGTGCGGAATCGATGCCGCCCGAAAGCCCTAACACCACGCTGGGAAAGCCGTTTTTATTGACATAATCGCCTAAGCCCAGTTTAAGCGCGTTATAGACAGATGCCTCCAAGCTTGGCTTGGCTATAATCTCAGCTTTAACAGGTTGATGACTAGCGATTTCGACATAACTTAAACTTTCTACAAAGCTGAGCAATTGTTGCGTGACTTTGCCTTGGCTATCCATGACAAACGAAGCGCCATCAAACACCAACTCGTCTTGCCCGCCTACCATGTTCACATAAATAACTGGCAAAGCATTTTCTTTGGCGCGCTCGGCAATCACTTCATAGCGCGTTTCTAGCTTATCCATGTGGTAAGGCGAGGCGTTAAGTGCCAGCAAAAATTCTGCACCTGCTTGCTTGGCTTTAAGCGCTGGTAAAGTTTCCCAGCCATCTGCGCAAATCATCACGCCAAATTTTGTGCCGCCGTGTGTAAAAACTAGTGGCGTATTGCCTGCTTCAAAATAGCGTTCTTCATCAAACACGCTGTAATTGGGCAAAACTTGTTTGTGATAAGTGGCGGTAATTTTGCCGCTTTCGATGACAGAAGCCGCGTTGTAGCGCTTCCCATCTTGTAAATGTGGATGCCCGACCAATAAAGTGATTCCAGAAACCTGCCCTGCAAGCCGCTCCAGTGCTTGCTCGCAGGCATGGTTAAAATCGTCCCTAAATAGTAAATCTTCTGGCGGATAACCGCATAAAGCCAGCTCTGGCGTGATGATTAAGCTTGCGCCCGTGGCTTTCGCACGGTTGGCGTAGTCTAATATTTTGGCCGCGTTGCCTTTTATATCACCAACGATGCTGTTAATTTGGGCAAGCGCTATTTTCATTAAGTTAGTATTTGCCGCCTGCGTCTTTAATCAACTTTACAATTTCAGAGTTGCCTTTTTTAAGCGCATAGACATAAGCGGTGAGTCCATATTTGTCGCGCGCTTTCACACTAGCTTTGTTTGCTAGCAGCAATTTCACCATGTCTATCGAGCCAGTATCGACCGCCAATTGCAATAGCGGAGTGCCTTCAGTGTCTTCATGATTAACATCCGCACCTTTTGCAAGTAGCGTTTTAGCCGTTTCAACTTGCGCTTTTTTTACCGCCCAAGTCAGCGCTGTCCAGCGTGATTGATCTTGCTCATCTACGTTAGCGCCCTTACTCAGCATATACGCCACTGCGGGCGCATGGCCTTCACGCGCGGCATACATTAGCGCTGTTGCGCCAAGCCTGTCATGGGCATTGGCTTGTGCGCCTTGCTCCATTAGCGAGGTGATGGTTGGCACATCGCCACTTTTTGCCGCATACATCAGCGCAGTTTTGCCATCATCGGCTTTAGCATTGGCATCTATGCCATGTTTAATCATTAAATCTACTATTTGACTGTAGCCTGCAGTGGATGCCATGCCAAACGCGCTCCAACCGCTGGCATCGCGAATTTTCGGATCCGCACCATTTTCTAGCAATACTTTTACGGTCGCCACGTGATTTTTTCTGGCCGCAAACATGAGTGCCGTCCAGCCACCTTTGTCTTTAGCGTTCACCTCTGCGCCTTTGCTGATAAGCGCTGCTGCTACGTCGGCTTTGTCTTTACGGGCTGCATACATCAGTGCGGTGATATCATCGGCATCTTTGGTATTCGCGCTTACGCCACTTTCTAACATGGCTTTAACTGTGACTAGATCGCCTTTTGAGGATGCAGTTAGCAGGTAGGCAATATCTGCAGCAGCGCTGAGTTGGCTTGCTAAAAATATGCACAAAAATACAATCAGTTTTTTCAAATCAATGTCCTATTTTCTAGATTTATCTTTTATAGCTTGCAACACCGCTTCTCCCAAACCTGCTGGTGATGTTGCCACTACGCAACCCGCGCTTTCTAAGGCGCTTATTTTGTCTTCCGCACGGCCAGATCCACCTGAGATAATCGCCCCTGCATGACCCATACGCTTGCCTGCTGGCGCGGTTAGACCTGCAATATAGGCAGCGACTGGCTTAGTGACGTGATGCTTAATAAAATCTGCCGCAGCTTCTTCGTCGCTACCGCCAATTTCACCCACCATGATGATGGCTTCGGTTTCAGAGTCGGCTTCGAATAAAGTGAGGCATTCTATAAAATTTAAACCCTTAATCGGGTCGCCACCAATGCCCACACAAGTGGTTTGACCAAGACCAAGCGCAGTAGTTTGGTGTACGGCCTCATAGGTCAGCGTGCCAGAACGCGACACCACGCCCACTTTGCCGCGCAGGTGAATGCTACCTGGCATAATGCCGATTTTGCACTCGTCTGGCGTGATAATGCCTGGGCAATTTGGGCCGATGAGTTTCGCGCCATTGGCTCTTATTGCTGCTTTGATATTGAGCATATCCAGTACAGGAATGCCCTCGGTAATGCACACAATTAACGCAATGCCTGCATCAGCCGCTTCTAAAATCGAATCCGCCGCATAAGCTGGCGGCACGTAAATCACACTGGCATTGGCTTGCGTCTCGCGCACCGCATCGCGCATGGTGCTGAACACGGGCAGGTTAAGGTGAAGCTGTCCACCTTTGCCAGGCGTTACGCCACCTACCATTTTTGTGCCATAAGCCAGTGCTTGCTCGCTGTGAAAAGTACCTTGCTTGCCAGTAAAGCCTTGGCACAGCACTTTAGTATTTTTATTGACTAAAATCGCCATTATTTCGCCGCCTTACTTGTAACTGAAAGCACGGCTTGCTTTGCTGCATCGGTTAAGTTTTCTGCCGAGATAATATTCAAGCCACTTTCACGTAACATTTGTTTGCCTGAATCAACGTTTGTGCCCTCTAAACGGACGACAACAGGGATACTGATGCCGACTTCTTTCACCGCCGTAATAATGCCTTCCGCGATAATATCGCAGCGCATAATGCCGCCAAAAATGTTTACCAAAATCGCTTTCACGTTACTGTCAGCCAAAATGATTTTAGAGGCTTTGGTCACGGTTGTCGCAGATGCGCCGCCGCCTACATCTAAGAAATTGGCGGGCATGGGATCGTTGGCGCTCAGGTGCCGCTGGGCGCCGGTCTGGCCTTTGCCGACAAATACCTTGGCAATGACAACGTGACTTTCACTTACTTCGGCGACGGTGCCGCCAATCAGGGCCAGGTCTATGAGACCTATAACATGGCCGAACTCTGGAACCTGCCGGTGGTTTTCGTCATTGAAAACAACAACTACGCGATGGGGACATCGGTTAAACGCTCCACCCATTCCAAAACCCTGTGGGAACGCGGCGCCGCCTACGGCATCAAGGGCGAGGCTGTCGATGGCATGGATGTGCTGGCCGTTAAGGCCGCCGCCGAAAAGGCCGTTGCCGCCTGCCGCGCGGGCCAAGGCCCCTATATTCTGGAAATGATGACCTACCGCTACCGGGGCCATTCGATGTCTGACCCGGCAAAATACCGCACGCGGGAAGAGGTTGAAAAGATCAAATCCGAAAAAGACGCGATTGAACATGTGCGCGATTTGCTGCTGCAAGGCGGCCACGCCAGCGACGAAGACCTGAAGGCCATCGACAAAGACATCAAGGCAATCGTCAACGAAAGCTCCGAATTTGCCAAAGACAGCCCAGATCCGGACTTATCCGAGCTTTGGACAGATATCTACGCGTAAGGAGAGTATAATCATGGCAATTCAAATCCTTATGCCCGCCCTGTCGCCCACGATGGAAGAAGGCACGCTTGCCAAATGGCTGGTCAAAGAAGGCGACGTCGTAAAATCCGGC
>JANMOP010000106.1:0-25548 GCA_031369365.1 Methylotenera sp. | reverse complement strand
CGGCTTTTTATGCGCGCAATATTTTAGAGTTTTTGAAGCTGCTGATTTTAGAGGGAAAATTTAACATTCCGCCCGATGATGAACTAGTGACAGCCAGCTTAATGTGTAGAGACGGACAATTAACCGAGAGGAAGCCATGACAGATTTACTTACCATGCAAAACATCACTATTTTCGTGCTGGCGATTTTCGTCGGCTACCACGTGGTATGGACGGTAACACCCGCGCTACATACGCCGCTGATGTCGGTGACTAACGCGATTTCGGGCATTGTGATTGTGGGCGCAATGCTGCAAACGGTGACGATTGATAGCGAGACTCTAAATTTAACCAGTATTTTGGGCGCAATTGCGGTGTTTTTAACCTCGATTAATATTTTTGGCGGTTTTTTAGTGACACGGCGCATGTTAGAAATGTTTAAAAAGAAAGAAAAGCCAATATCAGAGGTTAAGCATTAATGACTATTAATCCTAACTTCACTGCCGCCGCTTATTTAGTTTCAGCGGTATTATTTATTTTCTCGCTTAAAGGCTTAGCATCGCCTACCAGCGCACGTCTTGGCAATACACTTGGCATGGTCGGCATGGCGATTGCCGTAATCACCACCTTTTTTGTCGGTCATAATCTCATCATTCCACTCATTGCGGGCGCGATTGTTTTAGGCGCGATTGTTGGTACGCTTGCGGCAAAACGCGTACAGATGACTAAAATGCCTGAATTGGTTGCGCTGATGCATTCATTTGTGGGCTTATCAGCAGTGTTAATCGCTATTGCGGCAGTGTTTAACTCGGCCGAATCTCATACAGCTGTTCAGCGCATTGAGCTATTTATCGGTGCGTTTATTGGCGCAATTACGTTTACTGCGTCGGTGGTGGCTTTTGGCAAACTGTCAGGAAAATTCGGTTCCAAACCCGTTATTTTCAAAGGTCAGCATTTATTAAATCTCTTATTAGCCTTGTTAATGCTAGGCTTTGGCGTTTTGTTTTACTTGCAATCTAACCAAGCTGCGTTTATAGCCATGTGCGGCATTGCGCTCATACTCGGTGTTACGCTTATCATCCCTATCGGCGGGGCAGATATGCCAGTGGTGGTCTCCATGCTCAACAGCTACTCGGGCTGGGCGGCGGCGGGCATTGGCTTTACGCTTAACAATCCCGTCCTCATCATCGCAGGCGCGTGCGTGGGCTCATCTGGTGCGATTTTGTCCTACATTATGTGCAAGGCCATGAACCGCTCCATTATTGCCGTGATGCTAGGCGGATTTGGCGCAGAAGCCAGTACGGCAGATTGTGGAGATGGCACGCAAAAAGCCGTTAAATCTGGTTCGGCAGATGATGTGGCGTTTTTAATGGGCAACGCAGATACGGTGATTATCGTGCCAGGTTACGGCTTGGCGGTTTCGCGCGCGCAACATGCTTTGCAAGAGTTGACCACCAAACTCATCGCCAAGGGTGTGAATGTGAAATATGCCATCCACCCAGTCGCGGGGCGCATGCCTGGCCACATGAACGTGCTTTTAGCCGAGGCTGACGTACCTTACGAGCAAGTAGTAGAGATGGAAGACGTAAATAATGAATTTGGCCAAACCGATGTGGTTTTTGTAATCGGCGCCAATGACGTGGTGAACCCAGCCGCCAAAAAACCTGGCAGCGCTATTTACGGCATGCCGATTTTAGAAGCGTATAAAGCAAAAACCATTATAGTGAATAAACGCAGCATGGCTGCGGGCTATGCTGGGCTTGATAATGAGTTGTTTTACTTAAACAAAACTATGATGGTGTTTGGCGATGCGAAATACGTGGTTGAATCGATTGCGAAAGCCATAGATTAATTTTAATAGCTTGCGCGATTTGAATGAATAATGCACCCTGAAGACCTGCAAAAGCTACTCAGCACCGCCATGCCGTTCGGCAAACATAAAGGCCAAATCATTGCCAATTTACCAGGCCAGTACCTCAATTGGTTCGCGCGCGAAGGTTTTCCTAAGGGTGAGATAGGGCACTTGTTGCAGTTGATGCAAGAAATTGATCACAACGGGTTAACTGGTTTATTAGAACCATTACGCACTAAGAAAATTTAATCATGAACATATTGTTTCTATGCACAGGCAACTCGTGCCGCTCCATTTTGGCAGAAGCTACATTTAACGCGCTTGCCCCAGCTGGCATGTTCGCAATGAGTGCGGGCAGCAAGCCTACAGGGCAGGTGCACCCGCGTTCTATTGCTTTACTTAAGCATAAAGACATTGCAGCAGAGGGTTATTACAGTAAATCGTGGGATGCGTTGCCAATCACGCCACATATAGTTATCACCGTGTGTGGCAACGCAGCGGGCGAGGCATGCCCAGCTTATTTAGGCCAAGTAATTAGAGCGCATTGGGGCGTAGATGACCCCGCAACCGCCACGGGCACAGATGCAAAGATTGACGCAGCTTTTGAAACCGCTTATTTGATTTTACGCAAACGCATAGAAGCATTTTTAGCGTTGGATTTGAACCGCTTTGAAACGCCAGAAGCATTAACTCAGCAACTTGAGAAGATTGGTTTGTTAAGCTGAAATACGGTATAAAAAGCGGTTCTGCTTTATTCGTGTTTATTACTAGATAATCCCGAGTCATCAGCGCGCTTAATATCGCGCAACATAAAGCCATAAAGGCTCTCCACCTTATCGCGTGCCCAAGGCGTTTTGCGTAAAAATTTTAAGCTAGATTTAATACTCGGGTCATGCGTAAAACAATTCACAGGAATGCGCTGCGCCAATTCATCCCAACCAAAATGCCCCACCAAGGCCGTCACTATTGCCTCTAGCGTTATGCCATGCAAAGGGTTTTTGGGTTGAGCGGATGGTGGTGTCATGTTTGTCATTATAATACGCTAAGCTTTAAGCCTGCCAAACGCCAAAGCCCGCACTACGTAAATCAATGCCAATTTCAACTTCCATGGCAGCCGCCTCATCATAAGTCATGGGGTTAAAGCCTTCGTACAAATCAGGCAGCAAGCGCAGGCCATATTGCATCACATAGCGGTTAGATTGAATGCCCGCCTTGTGCTTATCAAAACGCACATCGGGGTCTAATCCTGTCATGCCAACATATACGCAAGGCTTGCCAGCCATGTAATTCGGATTACACTTTTTAAACTTGCCCTCAAACAGCACGTCTTTTGATAGCTCAATCACATAAACGTTGTGATGCTTGCGCCGCGCCATGCAATACTAAAACGCATCCTCATTCGATTCATAAGCATCGCGCAACCTTGCGTTAATGGCATCTATATCGTCGGCTAACGGCGTATTGGCTTGCGCTATAGGTTTCACAGCTGGCTTAACAGCCGCTGCAGCAGGCGCCATATTCTGCGCGGTGTTCAGGGCAGATGACAACCACTTCTCAAAAGGCGCAGCATCCACACCCTGCGGCACATACCAAAGCTTAGCCTCCGCATTCCACCGCGCACCTAGCGATTTGGCTTGGTCTTTCTCGTTAAATGGTACTTTTAGATTAATGTTAGTGGTTGCGATCATGATTGTAATATTGGTTGTCCTAAAGTTTTGGCTTGGTGGTTTAAAAAGTGGAATTATATAACAAGCAAGTTTGTAGGGTGTGCAAATGGGTTTATTGCACACCGTTACGATAATTGTTAATTGAATTGGTGTGCAAGGTACATCATTTTGCACACCCTACGCCAGCTCTTGTAATTACGCGGGCGCTATTCTTTTTTAAATTGACGTTTGTAACGCTACACGCTACAATATTTATCAATGGTAAAAAATTTCGCACATAAAGGCCTTGAAAAGTTTTTTACAACGGGCAGCAAGGCAGGCATTCGTGCGGATCATGCAAACAAATTAGCCCGTCAGCTAGCCATGCTTAATGTGGCCACAAGCCCGCAAGAAATGGATAAACCTGGCTGGAAGCTGCATCGCCTAACAACAGGGCATTGGTCGATATGGATAAATGGCAACTGGCGACTTACCTTTAGTTTTGATGGTGAGGATGCAGAAATTGTAGATTATCAGGACTATCATTAGGAGACATGAATATGAGCAAAATGCACAACCCGCCACACCCTGGCGAAACACTAAAAGAAGACGTGTTACCAGCGCTTGGGCTAACGGTTACACAGGCCGCAGAGCAGCTAGGCGTTGCTCGCGTAACCCTTTCTCGTATGATTAATGGACATGCAGCTATAAGCGCTGAGATGGCTATTCGCTTAGCGCAATGGCTTGGTGGCAGCGCAGAAGTTTGGTTGCGCTTACAGCTTCAATATGACTTATGGCACGCAGAGAAAAATAGCAAGATTAAGATTAAACCAGCTGAGTCTTTGGCTGCATAGGCGCTATATTCGGTGGGGTGTTCAGGGCAGATGACAACCACTTTTCAAAAGGCGCCGCATCCACGCCCTGCGGCACATACCACAACTTAACCTCCGCATTTCAGCGCGCGCCCAGCGACTTAACTTGGTCTTTCTCGTTAAATGGTACTTTTAGATTCATGTTGGTGGTTGCGATCATGGTTGTCCTAATGTTTTGGCTTGGTAATTTTAGACAGTGGGATTATATAACATCAAAGTAGGGCGGACTCGCGAAGCAGTCCGCCGTATGAAGTGAGCTAGAAGATGACTAAAATCTATTTTTAGTAGCTTTAAGTATCTCGCCAATCGTATCTCTATGCAGGTCTTTATTAGCTTGTAATAACGCATTAGAACCCAGTATATCTGCTAACGGGCTAGCACCTAATAAGGCTTTTTGCGCTTGTAATGCCGAGTTAGCGCTCATAAGTTCAGCTAACATTTTATTATTACCAAATATGCTGTTTCGTGCATGTAATTCTGCACTAGTGCTACCGAGTATGCTGGCTAAAGATTTAGCTTTTTCTAATTCGCCAAAAGTTCTAGGCCAAGCTTTATTATCATTGTTAAGTAAATTAAGAAGAGAGTTATCATTTCTTGCACCTTTAAGTTTTGCAACTTCTGTCTTTAGGGTAGCAACACTTTCTTTTGACGCATCGTCCTGTTTTTTAACACTTTCTAACTGCTTCAAAGCCTCCTCCATAGCAAGTAAAGTATTGTCTTTTTCTTTTGTTATTATTGCTATTTCATTTTGGAGTTGATCCAGTGTTGATACCAGCCCAAGTACGAATCCACCCATGTCATCAGCGCTTCCTGCCATTCGGTTAAATATTTCCAAAAAATATCCAACTAGCTCGTTGTTCGAGAAGTTGGGATAACGAATTTTATGGTCTATTTCGCTCCAGCCTTCTTCAAATATCGTACGAACTTGAATTTCAGCAATAATTTTTCTTTTGTGAGGAGTAGATTCAATAACATAATGAACCGACCTATAGCCAGCACCATGCTCTTTAACTTCAAAATCCTGATTTTGAAATTGCCCCTTCATTTCTGCGCTATCACCAGTTCTGATGTAAGCTACAGCAGCCTCAATTTGATTCCATGTATCTCTTATAGACTGGTCAATCTCAAAGCATTCTACTTTAAACAAATGTAATGCACGAACTCCGACAAGATCGGTTACAAGTGCAAAGTAATTTTGTAGTGTAATGTCAGCATATTTAGGACACTTTTCAGCTCTTTTCCTTATAATTTTTGCTATGAGATGCTCTGGACTTTTTACACGCCATCTAACTGAATGAACTTTGCTGAATTTTTGAATTGTTTTTGCGATAACTTCTGCAGAATCTTCTAGCTTTACAGATTTTTCTTCATGGTCAGCAGCAATTGATTGAAGTATTAGCCACTCAATATCAGCTTTATCCCAAGTCTCTTGATTAATTCGATTTGTTTCTAGAAACTCTTCTAGGCTTAGATCTTTGAACATTGGTGTGTCTCCCATAGGTTATCTATTGATTATTATTGCCTTGTCCTGAAGAAATAATGGGGGTGATATTTGTATTTTCAAGATAATTTAGAAATCAAAAAAGCCCTACATTTCTGCAGGACTCTTTCATTTGTTTGTTCCTCGACTAAACTTGAACTAGGGGAACTCAGATTACCCTAGTAAACCTGACTATGGTCACCAACATTCACCAAAAGAATTACTTTTTCGGTGATAATCATGGTGAAAGTAATAAGATATTTAAGGTTGATTGATACGCTGTAAAGCCCGTCTAGCTTGCCTTTTAGGGCATGTAGGCGAAGTGATGCGTGATGCGGGTTTATTTCTAACAGTTGTAAAGTTTTAGCGTATTGATTTTCTACATTTGGGTGGTTTTTGATGAATTTGGCTGCTTTGCGGGTGTATTGCTGGGTGAATATTAGCTCCAGCTCATGCGGTTTGCATGTTAATTTCTATGATTCTTTGAATATGTTGGGGCGACGGTTTCTTTCTCGAAGCACTGGTAGCAAAGCCACAAAACAAAAAAGCCACCTAGCGGTGGCGATTGCTTTACGTTTTTTTATCACTTGTAGTGATATTTTGGCGTCCCCACGGGGATTCGAACCCCGGTCGCCTCCGTGAAAGGGAGGTGTCCTAGGCCTCTAGACGATGGGGACCTTGGAATTTAAACCGATACGACTTGCTGCATTAAAACAAAGCCGTATTTTACACTATTTACTACGTTTTCTGAAATCAGAATTGCCAACTAAAACCATCACTTAAATCCACAAATTTGGTGGAGGTAAGCGGGATCGAACCGCTGACCTCTTGCATGCCATGCAAGCGCTCTCCCAGCTGAGCTATACCCCCGTTTACGACTAAATTTGGGTTTTTGAATTGGCTTCAATTCAAGAAGGCGCAATATTAATGACGAGTGAGCCTGTTGTCAATGAAATTCTGCGTGCAAACAAGCATAATTCAATCTAGGTTCTGTCATTAAGTTGTGTCATTAAATTCTGTCAATCTGACGAAAGTCAGAATCTAATCAATTCAACATTGAGATTGCAGGTTTAGCCCGCAATGACACGCGTTAGCCACGCGTATTGCTTTGCGATTCAAATTGCAATAAATCTATTTTTGGCCGCGCTTGCCAATCTGCTTTGCGATGTTCTGCGATTACATTGGTGAATATGCCACCACGCACAAAAAACTTGGCGGTGACGCGCATAAAACGTGGCTGCGTGGCTTGCACCAAATCATCTAAAATTTGATTGGTAACAGCTTCGTGAAAGCAACCTTCGTTGCGAAATGACACTATGTAAAGCTTTAAACTTTTCAGTTCGACGCATAATTGGTCGGCAATGTAATCTAGCGTAATCACCGCAAAGTCTGGCTGGCCAGTTTTGGGGCACAAGCATGTAAATTCGGGGATTTCCATGTGAATATGAAAATCCCGATTAGGCGCGGGGTTTGGGAAAGTTTCGAGCGTTTTTGAAGGCTGCGCGCTTAGGTTTCCAAGTATTGTGACGTTTTCTTGTAAGTCAGAGCTAGACATAATGGCATTCATATCAAATAATAGCGTTATTATAAAACGTTACTTAAATATTACGTGTAATTTTGCATAAAATTACACATGAAAATAACATAACCCCCATTTAAAAACTGACCTTTTGCGCCTAACTCACCTAAAACTTGCTGGCTTTAAATCGTTTGTTGATCCGACTACCATTCATCTGCACGGTCAGCGTGTAGGTGTGGTGGGACCTAATGGCTGCGGTAAATCCAATGTGATGGAATCGGTGCGCTGGGTATTGGGGGAATCATCCGCCAAAGAAATGCGTGCCGATGCAATGGATGCGGTGATTTTTAATGGCGCTGCTAATCGCAAACCTATCTCCAGAGCTTCGGTCGAGCTGATTTTTGATAATAGCTTAGGCGGCAACTCGCCCAATCAAATCGCAGGCGAATGGAGCCAGTACGCCGAAATTTCAGTTAAACGCGTTATCGAGCGCGAAAAAGGCTCGACTTATTATATTAACAACTCCGCCGTGCGCAGGCGCGATGTGGCCGATTTATTCCTCGGCACAGGCCTAGGGGGCAGGGCTTATGCCATCATTGGCCAAAACACCATCTCGCGCATTGTAGAGGCCAAACCCGAAGAGCTGCGCGTGTTTTTAGAAGAAGCGGCAGGCATCAGCAAGTATAAAGAACGCCGCCGCGAGACCGAATTACGCCTGCGCGATACGCGCGAAAACTTGATGCGAGTAGAAGACATTTGCCGTGAGCTGCAAAAACAAATTTCCAAATTACAATCGCAAGCGGTAATTACACAGCAATACCATGCCCTGCAAGCCGCATATAAGCTTGCTGATGGACAATTATGGTTGCTTAAAAAACGTGATGCCAGCCGTGATTGGGAAAAAGCCCAAGCGCAAGTTGAAAAATTGGTGAATGCCCTAGAAGCACAAATGGCCAGCTTACGCAAAAGCGAGGCAGAGCTGGAGCAAAGCCGCCAAGCGCATTACGCGGCAAGTGAGGGCATCAACACCGCGCAAGCCGCCTATTACGAGGCGAATGCGGAAGTTTCAAACTTGGAAAACCAAGTCAAACAAAACACCGAAGCGCGCGAGCGCATGACGCTGCAATTGCAACAATTAAGCCAGTCATTAGAACGCAACGCTAGCAATAGCGAGGCTTTGCAGCAAAATCTGACGCAAATAAACGGTGAGCTTACAACTGCAACAGCTCGCGAACAACAAGCCCAACAAGCGCTAGACGCACTAAAACAAACCTTACCCGCCAAAGAGGCTGCCCTTAAAGCGGCGACCGAGTTGGCGCAAAAAAGCCAACATGCATTAAGTGAGGCGAACCAAAGCATTCAAATTGAAAACAGCAATATTCATCATTTATCGCAAAATATAGCAGAAAATACGCTGCGTATTCAAAGGTTTGAGACGGATTTATCAAGTTTAATCTTGCCTGATGCCGCACAAATAAACAGCAGCGAAAACGCGTTAAAGCAGGCGCAGCAAAGCATTACGATTATCGAACAAACGGTCAACAAGCTGCGCATTATTGAGGCCGCGGTACACAGCGAAATTGAGCACTTAAGAACGCAACAAAATCAAGCACAACGTGCTACCAACCAAGCGGATGCTGAGATTCACTCGCTACAAAAACTTCAACAATCGCTCAATAACGAAGGTAAGTTGGGCGATTGGCTGATAAATCAGGGCTTAAAAACCAATGCAAGATTATGGCAAAAAATTAAAATTGATGAAGCCTGGAGCGGGGCGCTAGAAGCCGTTTTAGGTCAAAGATTGAACGCTTTAATTGGCGATAAAAATTTAAGCGGCAGGCAGCTTAATACTAGACCACCAGCCGCGCTGGTATTGGGCTACAGAGCATCTATAGCCAATAAATCGATAGCCGATAACTCAAGTAAGCCAAGCGCAACACTAACGCCGCTTATCAGCATTGTTAAAGATTGTGATGCAGATTGCCAAGCTATTTTGAGCGATTGGCTGGCAGGCGTGTATTTACTAGACAAAAGCCTATTGGCTGCTGGCGATGTGCCAGAAAAATCAATTCAGCACCTTAATTTGGGCGAAACCTTAGTTAATCAGCAGGGCGATATTTTCAGCCGCCATAGCGTGAGTTATCACGGCGAAAACTCCAGCTTGCACGGCGTGCTGGAGCGACAACAACAATTGGAAGTTTTGCAACAAAATCAGCCGCAATTACAACAGCATTTGCATGACATTTCTGAAAAGCTAAAAGCCGCTGAAAGCAAGCAACAGCAAGTGCGTCAGCAACAGCAACAGGAAAATAGCCAACTTAAAACCGCGTCAAGTGTGCATTATCAACAGCAGCTAGAATTAGCGCGTTTGCAGCAAGCGCAACACGTGGCATTAGAGCGTGCAACCAGTATTAAAGTGGATATTGAGGCGACCAAAGCGCGTTTGCAGCAATTAAACAGCGATACTAGCAGCAAACAAGTGGTTTTGCAGGCGACTTCGGCGCAGTTAAACCAATTAGAAAGCGCAAAAAACAACGATTTATTAACCAGGCAAGAAGCTGAAAAAACCTATTTAGCGCTGCGCGATGCGATTCAAAATGCAGAGAAGTTACAACAAGAAACTGCGTTTAATATAAAAATAATTAATAATAATATCAATGAATTAAACAATAAAATTAATGTAAATACTCAAGAAAAATCTACTTTTGTTTTGCGTAAATCTGAGACCGAACAGGTGTTGAAGCTTACGCCAATGGAGTCGTTGAAAGCCAATCTCACTGTGGCGATTGATCACAAACAATTGCACGAAGCAGCGCTGGGCGAGGCGCGTAATCACTTAACGGGCGCAGAAACACAACTGCAAGCGCTCGAACGTGTGCGTTTGCAAAACGAGCAACAATTACACCCGATGCGCGACAATGTGGAGCAAAGTCGCTTAAAAGAGCAGGAATCACGATTGTATTTTGAGCAATGCCAAGCAGGTTTGCAGGAAAATGGCCAAAATGAAAAAGCATTAGCGACAGGTTTGGCAGATAACGCCAAAGCGAGCGATTTAGTGCGTAAAACTATGCAGTTACAGGAGGAAATCACTGAGCTTGGCGCGGTGAACTTGGCTGCCATACAAGAGCTGGCATCTGAAATCGAGCGGAAAACTTATCTTGATAGCCAAATGCTAGATTTAACCCAGGCTACCGAAACGCTGGAAGACGCTATTAAAAGGATTGACCGCGAAACGCGCGATAAACTGATGCAAACATTTAATACAGCTAACCACCATTTTGGCGAGCTTTTTGCCACGCTATTTGGCGGCGGGCAAGCAAGGCTCGAGCTGCTTGGCGATGAGATTTTAGATACGGGCTTGCAAGTATTTGCACAGCCGCCTGGCAAAAAGAACACCACGATTCAGCTATTATCGGGCGGCGAAAAAGCTTTAACTGCGCTGGCGTTAGTCTTTGCGCTATTTAGGCTAAATCCTGCGCCTTTCTGCTTAATGGACGAGGTGGACGCGCCTTTGGACGATAGCAATACCGAGCGTTTTTGCAATATGGTAAAAAAAATGTCCGAAAAAACGCAGTTTTTGTTTGTGAGTCACAATAAAATCACCATGGAAATGGCACAGCAGTTAATTGGGGTGACCATGCAAGAGTCTGGCGTTTCGCGTATAGTGGATGTGGACATAGAAACCGTGCTAGAAATGCAAACTTAAGATTTAAAGCCAAAGATTTAAAACCTAATTTGCAGACATTAATTTAGTTTGCATGCGTGATAAAATTAATAATAAAACCAAAATAAACACAAAATTAAAAGTAGAATAACGTTATGTCAGATTTACAAGTAGTACTTATTGTTTTAGGCGGCTTTATTATTGCAGGAGTTGTGATCTACAACTGGACGCAAGAGAGAAAGTTGCGTAATGAAGTTGCTGGTGAGTTTATCGTGCCACAAAAAGATGTGCTAAGGGATGATTTTCATATAGATGCCGATGCTTATATGATTGACAAAGAGCTGGCTGAAGTCACTGAAAGAGCTAAACATTTTGAACATACCTCGCCTGCAAAAAACCTTAACGAAACCGTGTTAGACAAGCCTGCTAAAAACAACACCACAGAAACCAAGCCAATAGTCCCAGATGTTAGCGAGCTAGCACCCACTGAATTGCAGCGCTTACAATTGCAAGCTTCTGAAACGCAACAAGCCACCTCAGCGCAATATACCGCTCAAAAAGAAATTGACGATAATTTAAATGATGAGGTACAAGCACTAGATTTAGAAGTAAAAGTACAGCCTGAACCCGTTGTGCAGGCAGCTTTATACGAGAATACGCGGCACATGCCAGTTAGTTTGCCTGAAATAACGCATTCTCAAGTAGATTTAACAGCGATTTTGTACCTTACAAAAGGGATTGGTAGTAATGAGTTATCTGCACTTATTAGCTCAATTGCGGGTATTGGGTTGCCAATGACCTTGCACGGATTGGATAGTCAAGACAAATGGCACTTGGTAAGTGATGGAGAAGCTAATATGTTTAAACAAGTAGCGTGCAGTTTGCAGCTTGCGGATCGGGGCGGACCTATAGCTAAAAATATACTGAATAAATTTCAGTTTGCAGTAGAAGATGCTGGCTTAGAGCTTAACGCGCATGTTGAATGGCAGGGCAGTGGTGATGCCATGCAGCGCGCCATTGAGTTGGATCAGTTTTGTATAGAAGTTGATCAATTAATCAGTGTACATGTCGCGGAAACTAGCGCGCCTATTCATGGCACAAAGTTTAAAGGTTTAGCCGAGGCTAGTGGCATGACATTGAAAGAGGATGGTAAGTTTCACTTTTACGCCAATGATACGGTTTTATTTACGGCAAACGACGTTAATAACGTGCCTTTCACCGCTGAAGGCCTGCGTAGCAGCGTACTAAAAGGTGTGACTTTTCAAATAGAGATCCCAAAAGTCAGCAACTGCGAGCAAGTGTTTAATCAAATGATAATGATTGCCCAAAAAATGGCCAGCAGTTTGAGCGCCAATTTGGTGGATGACAACCAAAAGCAACTTGGCGACCTGCAAATCGAAAAAATTAGGCAGCAACTCAAAGTCATTCATGCCACCATGGTTGCACGCGGCATAATGCCAGGCAGCCCAGCTAGTATGCGTCTTTTCAACTAGTGCTTATTTAATTAGTTTTGCTCCGCGTATGACAGATTTAGCTTTTGTAGCTAGGGCTAAAGCATGAAACCCAACGCATACACAGCCTTTAAGCCAATATGACCGACCAAGCTAAATTACCGATTTTAGAGTTACGTAGTTTAATTGCCCGCTACGACTACGAATATTACGTGCTTGATGCACCCACTATTTCTGATAACGCATACGATGGTTTGTATCGCCAGTTGGTTGAATTAGAAAAACAATTTCCCGAACTAATTACAGCAGATTCGCCTACACAGCGCGTGGGTGGCAGCGTTGTTGGCGCGTTTGAAAGTGTCACACATCGTCAGGCTATGTTGTCGCTCAACAATGCGTTTGGCGACGATGAGTTGTTGGCGTTTGATAAGCGCATTCGTGAAGGTTTGGGTGTAGATTCGGTTGAATATGCGCTTGAGCCAAAGTTTGACGGCTTAGCTATTACCTTAACTTACGAGAATGGCGTACTTACTCAGGGTGCGACGCGTGGCGATGGTTATACGGGCGAGAATGTCACGCACAATCTACGCACGATTCGGGCGATTCCCACCAAGCTCAATGTCGTAAATCCGCCACAATTACTAGAAGTGCGTGGCGAAGTGTTGATGCTGAAACGCGACTTTGAGCGCTTAAATCAAACGCAAGAGAAATTAGGCGCTAAGCTGTTCGCCAACCCACGTAACGCCGCCGCGGGCAGCTTGCGCCAGCTTGATCCAAATATTACTGCCACACGACCATTGCACTTTTTTGCCTATGGGCTAGGTTTTGCCTATGGACTAAGCGAAACAATGGGTGCGCCTAAACTTAAATCTCACGCGGAAGCCATGAATTACTTGGCTGAATTGCGGTTTCCTGTGAGCGATTTACGCGCCACAAAGTACGGCGCACAAGGTTTGCAGCAATATTACGAGCACATTTGTACGCTAAGAAAAAGCTTGCCGTTTGATATTGACGGCGTAGTTTACAAAGTCAACAGTTTTGCACAACAAGCCGAGCTGGGCTTTGTATCGCGTGCGCCGCGCTGGGCGATTGCCCATAAATACCCCGCAGAAGAAGCTACAACCATCGTAGAAGACATTACCGTGCAAGTCGGCCGTACTGGCGCCATTACGCCCGTAGCGCGGCTAAAAAGCGTGTTTGTGGGCGGCGTAACCGTCACCAACGCCACGCTACATAACGAGGATGAATTAAAGCGCAAAGACATTCACATTGGCGACACAGTAGTTGTACGCAGGGCGGGCGATGTGATTCCAGAAGTGGTGAGCGTGGTATTAGAAAACCGCCCCGCCAACGCACGTCAGTTCGTCATGCCTACAGTTTGCCCAGACTGCGACTCGCACATTATCCGCTTGGCCGATGAAGCCGTAGCGCGCTGCACAGGCGGTTTAATCTGCCCGGCACAACGCAAACAGGCCATTACACATTTTGCCAGCCGCCGCGCATTGGATATTGAAGGCTTGGGCGAAAAACTCGCCGATCAACTGGTTGAGGCGAACTTGGTGCATTCGCTGGATGACATATACAAGCTGGATGTGGCCACGCTGGCCAATTTGGAGCGCATGGCGCAGAAGTCAGCGCAAAACGTGATTGATGCGTTAACCAAAAGCAAGAAAACCACGCTAGCGCGCTTTATTTATGGTTTGGGCATTCGCAATGTGGGTGAAGCGACGGCGAAAGATTTAGCCGCACATTTCGGTGGCCTGCAAGCCTTGCTGGATGCGCCTCTCGAGGCATTGTTGCAAGTTAATGATGTTGGCCCGATTGTGGCCGAATCCATTTTACAATTTTTTGGCGAGCCGCATAACGTGCAGGTGATTGCGTCTATGCGAAATTTAGGCGTGCATTGGCCTGAAACCGCAGGCAAACAAGCGGCTTCTGGCGTGTTATTGGGTAAGACTTTGGTGTTAACTGGCACGCTGCCAAACTTATCGCGTGATGCCGCGCAAGCCATGATAGAAGAGGCTGGTGGCAAGGTGAGTGGTAGCGTTTCTAAGAAAACTGATTATGTAGTAGCAGGTGCGGAAGCGGGTAGCAAGTTAGAAAAAGCGCAAGCTTTTAACGTTACCATTATTGATGAAGCTGGATTGCTAGGTTTGTTAGCAACTAATTCAAGTCAAATAAAGTCAGATAATGACATCAAAACACAAAATACACTTTTTTATTAACGCTTTTTTAATATAGGTTTAAAGAAATGAAATATACAATAACTTCAACTAATACTTTAATAAATTTATTTACTGTATTGTTTCTAATAAGCTTTAATTCCAGCGCTCAAAACGTTTCTGAAAAAGCAATCGTCTGTAATGCTGCACTAGACAAAGGTAATTTCGCTAGTGCGATTATAGTTTCTGACGAAATTTTGCAGCTAGAACCCAATAATCGTGATGGTTTATTGTGCAAGGGCAGGGCGCTGGGCGCACAAGGCAAGTATGACGCAGCTTTAAATGCGCTGGAAATGGCTGCAAAGCATTCAAAACCAGGCTTTGAAGAAATTATCAGTTATTTATTAATCGGTAATTTGCATAAACAAAACAATAAAAATGCAGAGGCGATTGCTAGTTATGAAAAAAGTTTAAAAATTAGTGAAATTGAGAAAAATGACAAATTTAGATTGATTAACCACAATTTAATGGGCGAAGCACACACACAAAATAATGACCTAAATGCCGCATTAGCAAGCTATTTAGCAGGGTTTAAACTTACTAAAAACGATAACGAGCGTGCCGATAATTTTGAGCGTCTGGGCATTACTTATAGCGCATTAGGCCAGCATGATTTAGCGATTGAATACCAATTAAAAGGCATGCTGATGCAGCAAAAATCTGGCACGCTAGACCAATATGCTGATGCCAGCTTGGCGCTAGGAAAAGTGTATGCCAATGCAAAGGAATATCCACAGGCCGAAAAAACTTATACAAAACTGATGCAATTTACCAAAGATAATGGCGGTGCCTATTACGAGGCAAAAGCTAGTTATGGATTGGCGCAAGTGACCGCCGCTAAAGGCGATAGTGGCAAGGCTAAAGCAATAATGAGCGATGCGCTAAAGATTGCGAAGAATATTGGTGATGCTGGTTTAGCGACAGAAATTGAGACTTCAATAAAAAAACTACCCAATTAAGCTTTTAGTTTGTAAGGTTTGTTAAAAAGCCGCGACTAAGTAGTATCAATATTATTTTGACTTCGTAAAGGCGCTTTTAATGATCATTATTAGTAAATCAGCTATAAATCCTAGCAATATTCAACCTTCTGAAATTACCTCGCGCGAGGTGTTTGAACATCGGCGCGAGTTTATTAAAGCGGCTGGCTTTGGCTTGGTTGCTGGCTCTGCGCTGTTATTATCAGGCAAAGTGCGCGCGGCAAACATCTCAGGAGGCGCTACTGAAGGCGCAGGGCGCTTGATAGGGCGCGCCAATGCGCCTGTGGCAGAAAAGGGTGCTGATAAAGCCTTACTAAAAAATCAAACACGGCAAAAAATCGCAGGCTACAGCAAAACCACATACGGCGCAGGTGAAAAACTCACCAAATACGAAGATGTCACCAATTACAATAATTATTATGAATTCGGCACCGATAAAGCCGATCCAGCCAAAAACGCATCCCTGTTTAAGCCACGCCCATGGACAATTAGCATTGAAGGCGCAGTAAAAAAAGCTAAAACCATTAGTATTGAAGAGTTGATGAAACTAGCACCGCTTGAAGAGCGCATTTATCGCCATCGCTGCGTTGAAGCTTGGTCGATGGTAGTGCCTTGGGTTGGTCTGCCATTGGCAAGTTTGGTGAAATGGGCAGAGCCAACTGGTAACGCTAAATACATCGAATTTATTTCTGCAAACGACCCCAAAACTATGCCTGGCGTGCGTTCGCCTATTTTAGATTGGCCTTATACCGAAGGTTTACGTCTGGATGAAGCAATGAATCCTTTGGCCTTGCTGGCAGTTGGTTTGTATGGAGAAGTATTGCCGAATCAAAATGGCGCACCAGTACGCTTGGTAACACCGTGGAAGTATGGCTTTAAAGGCGGTAAATCGATTGTGAAAATTCGTTTTGTAGAAAAAATGCCGCTCACCACTTGGGTAAAATCTGGCCCAAGTGAATATGGTTTTTATGCCAATGTGAACCCTGAAGTCGATCACCCACGCTGGTCACAATCATCTGAAAAGCCAATAGGCGCGGGCTTGTTTGGTGGGCGTATTAAAACAAAAATGTTTAATGGTTACACCGCACAAGTAGAGCAGATGTACGCTGGTATGGACTTGTTTAACAATTTCTAAGTTTAAAAATTTTAAGATTTAACAACTTCTAATATGACTAAACAGCAAATTATTTATATCAAAGCTGCAGTATGGCTTTTAGCTTTATTACCGCTTACGCGCTTAATCTGGCTGGGCTTTAATGATAGTCTTGGTGCTAACCCAATTGAGTTTGTCGAGCATTCCACTGGCACTTGGGCGTTAATTTTTCTGCTCATCACCCTCAGTATGACGCCAATCCGCTTGCTCACAGGGCTAGTGTGGCAAATTCAGTTACGGCGCTTGTTGGGCCTGTTTATGTTCTTTTACGCTTGCCTGCATATCACCACCTACGTTTGGCTGGATTTTAATTTTATATGGGATGAGATTGTAAAAGATATAGCCAAGCATCCGCGCATATTAGTGGGCTTTGGTGCATTTTTGCTCACTATTCCATTGGCTGCCACCTCAAACAGCTATATGATTAAGCGTCTAAAAACCAATTGGAAAAAACTGCATCAAGCTGTGTATTTAATTGGAATTTTAGCAGTATTGCATTTTGTATTACTAGTAAAAAAAGATCTCACTGAGCCGCTATATTATGTAGCTGTTTTAGTTTTTCTATTAGGCATTCGGCTTTATTTTAAATATCGAATAAAGGCATTAAAAGTGCAGCGTACTGTAAGGGTTTAACGATAAATGCGACTAATGTTTACATTAACTAATATTAGGGGAATTTATCTTGTCATTAAATCAAATAGTATCTACGTACGATATCGTTCGCGGTCAATTAAACGCGGTAGGCACATGGCTACCGCAGCTATTGCTAAGGCTAATACTAGCTTGGGAGTTTGGTGAAGCGGGATTTGAAAAATTGCACGGCACTAATTGGTTTGCGAATATAAGTTTTCCATTTCCATTTAATGTGCTTCCGCCAGATATCAGTTGGGGCTTGGCTACGTATTTCGAGATTATCGGTGCATTTGCATTAGCGTTTGGCATTGCGACACGTTTCTTTTCTTTATCACTCATCATTTTAACTATTGTGGCCATTGCAGCTGTTCACTGGCCAGCAGAGTGGAGCACATTATCTGAATTATTCACTGGCTACCGTATAACCGACAAAGCGGGTGATGGCTTTGGCAACTACAAGCTACCGCTTATCTTTTTAGTGATGCTGCTACCGTTATTTTTTAGCGGAGCAGGTAAACTAAGTGTGGATTACTGGTTGCGTAAATTCACAGCTAGATAATATTAATACTTGCCTATAGTAATTATTTTACATAATATACATTATGCGAAGTTAAATATGATAATAAAGGGCTGCGAATATAGCAGCCCTTTTATCTTGCATCCCTTATTAATTAAGGTTTGCGACTTATCTATTATTAAAGAATGCAATGTTCATTGCACGATCATTTACAAAAGTAATTTCAGTTTCTTTGTAAGTACGTTTTGGATCGTAACGCACGATATTTTTGTAATACCACATTTCTACTTTAACTGGTTTAGATGATTTATTATCTACGTTTTTACCTGTTACTGCGCCTGCGTTTGCCGGCTTCACAGAAAGCTCTTTTTTTATAGGTGAACCCAATTTAGCCGTGATTAATTTTTTAGTTTTGCCGCCAAAATTGTTTAAAAACTCGTTTTCGGTATAAGTTTTGCCTGCGGCATATGCGCTAGAAGCAGCAAATAAGCCAATGGCAAGGCTGCTTACTAAAATTTTTCTAAATGTATTATTCATTGCTTTATTTTCCTTTAAATCCATTAAATTCGGTATTAGCTCATTTAACGAGCTTTGACGTGTTTTGTTGACTAAACCCATACTAAGACATCAATTAATGCGTAATTTTAAGCCATCAAAGCCCACAAAAACGTCTTTTGGCAGCTGCTTGCTTAAAGATATATATTCTAATTCATGTGTCATGTGAATCATATAACTTTGTTTGGCTTTAATACGACCTATGTAAGCTAAACTTTGTTCAATATTAATGTGTGTAGGATGCGAGGTTTCGCGCAGGCAATCTAAAAGCAGCACGTCTAAGCCTTTTAATAGCGCAAATGAGGATTCTGGAATTTCTGAAACATCGGTCATGTAAGCAAAATTACCAATTCTATAGCCAAAAATATGACTTTTGCCATGCAGCACAGGGATAGGCGTAATGGTAATGCTAAATAACTCGAAGGCCGCATGAACAGGCTCTATGCGAAGCACAGGCAGATCCCAAAAATCGCTAGGCTCACGCATCACGTAGCCAAATTTTTGCTTAATGTGTTCAACTGCATCTTCTCTGGCATACAGAGGGATTTGCCTACGTTGGATTTGGCAAAAAGCGCGTAAATCGTCAATGCCGTGCAAATGATCAGCATGCGTGTGCGTGTATAACACCGCATCAACGCGTTGGATGTTTTCGCGTAGCGATTGATTGCGCAAATCTGGGCCAGTATCGATAAGTATGTTTTGGCCAGAATCTAGCGTAATCAGACTAGAGCAGCGTGTGCGCTTATTGCGAGCGTCGCTAGATGTACAAGTTGCACAACCGCAACCCACAACGGGCGTACCTGCGCTGGAACCTACGCCTAACATGGTGAGTTGCATGTTTAACTGACTGCTTTCGCGTGTTTAAACAGTGTGAAAAAATTTTCGGTAGTGGCTTGCATCACAGCATCTAGGCTGATGCCACGCAGATTGGCGATTTCTTGCGCCACATATTTCACATAGGCAGGCTGATTGGTTTTGCCGCGAAATGGCACTGGTGCAAGGTAGGGAGAATCGGTTTCTACCAGCATTTTATCGAGCGGAATTGCAAGGGCTACTTCTTTAATTTGCGTGGCGTTTTTAAAGGTGACGATGCCAGAAAACGAGATATAAAAACCCATAGTTATGGCTGCCAGTGCCACTTCCAAGCTCTCGGTAAAGCAATGCATCACCCCGCCCACTTGATTTGCGCCCTCTTCCTGCATAATACGCAAAGTATCTTCGGCGGCGCTTCTAGTGTGAATAATAAGCGGTTTGCCAGTTAAAATTGCAGCACGAATATGCGTGCGAAAGCGCTCACGCTGCCATTCCAAGTCACCCGTAAGGCGAAAATAATCTAGGCCTGTCTCGCCAATTGCCACGATTTTTGGATGCTGTGCAAGCTTAACAAGCGCTTCTACGCTTGGTTCTTCAATATCTTCGTAATCTGGATGCACGCCAACCGAGGCGTAAAAATTGTCGTATAACTCGGCCAGTTTTAATACTTCGGGGAATTTATCGAGCGTAACCGAAACACACAGCGCATGACCAACCTGCGAATCGTGCATTAGTTGCCTGACTGCATGAATATTCTCAGTAAACTCAGAAAAATTGAGATGACAATGTGAATCGACTAGCATATTGATGATGGAATGATGATAGTGGTCTGACAAGCGCTATTTTATTAACACTTTGTTAACATGATGTGCCATGGTTTACATGGTGTGAGTAGGACGATTAGCTTTAAGCGCACCGCCTAAAATCGCTTCAATTTTGTTTCGCACTTCTGTTCCACCATCTTTTTCGCTAAATTGCACTCCAATACCTTGCGGGCGAGTAGCTTGTGCTACTGGGGTTACCCAAATGACTTTGCCTACCACTTTAAGCTTAATCGGGTCGTCCACTAAGCTCAACAACATAAAAACTTCTTCACCAATTTTGAAGTTTTTATTAGTCGGGATAAATAAGCCGCCACCTTTGATATAGGGCATATAAGCAGCATACAGCGCAGATTTTTCTTTAATAGCCAGTGATAGCACGCCAGGCTTATTACTCGCTTCTTTCACTTGCTCTGTAGTGGCTTGCATATTCAATTGTGGGCTCTTTTCTTTGTATTTTACAATGCTATATTACTTGGCAGGCTTAAATATTTGCGTATATTGTAGCAATAAATTTTCAAGTTGCATTTCGTTACTCAAGGGATGATTGGCCGTTTTTTTGGCATCTAACAACTTATCATGAAAACTCAACAATATCTTTAAGTTTACGCTTTTACACAGCACTTGCAAAGCACCAGTGTGTTGCAAATGGTAGTGCAAAACCTGTGTAAGTTGATAAGCGGCTAGGTCGAATACCCATTTTTGCAGCGTTTCTAAGGCGCGCTCCATGCCAATGCTCAAGAACAACGGCGCACAAGCAAACGGGTCTAATTTTGCACCCAGGCTTAAATTTTTAACTAGGCTGATGCCAATTTCACCCTCCTCGGCCATTAGCAAAGCCAGCAATGGGGCGCCCCCTGCGTAGTCCAATACATTTTCTGCATCTTTAACAGCTTGCGTTTTTAACCAGGCCAGCGCTTCTGTTTTGCAAGGTAGCGGCATATCAATCGCTTGGCAACGGCTGAGAATGGTAGCCAGCAAGCGTTGTGGTTGGCCTGTGACTAATAAAAACAAGGTGTTGGCAGGCGGCTCTTCCAGCATTTTAAGCAGCGCGTTGGCAGAAGCCAAATTTAAGGTTTCGGCGGGTGAAATTAAAATTATGCGCTTACTATTTACTTGGTGGCTGGTAAGACTCAAGTAATCAATGAGTTGACGTACTTGTGTAACCGAGATTTGGCTTTTTTTGGTAGTTTTTTTCTTAACAGGCGCATCTTCAGCGTTGTCTGCGTCTTCTGGTGTAATTAAGCGAAAATCTGGATGATTACCTTCTGCAAACCACACGCAGCTTGGACAAACCTTGCAGGCTTGATTACCTGCATGACTGCATAATAAAGTTTGCGCTAAGTCTAACGCAAACTCCTGTTTTCCTGTACCTGCACGTCCACGCAACAATAAAGCATGCGGCATGTTTGTACGCTGCTGCATGATGTGTTGCCATTGATTTTTTTGCCATGAATACATAAATTTTTAATTATAAATCATAGTGTTGAGATTATTTCTTCAACTAAAGCTTTAACTTTATTTAACGCTTGATTCGCGTCGATCACACGAAAACGTGCTGGGTTTTCTATAGCGCGCGTTAAATAAGCTTGGCGCAATTTGACGAAAAAATCTGCATTTTCGCGCTCAAATTTATCTGGCTCACGTGCACTGGCGAGCCTTTTCATGCTAATTTCAACTGGCACGTCAAACAGCAACGTCATATCGGGCTGCAAATTACCTTGTACCCATTTTTCAAGCTGCTTGATTTTAGTGCTCGCCACGCCTTTTGCGCCGCACTGATAGGCGTAGGTTGCATCGGTAAAGCGGTCTGACAGCACATATGCGCCACGTTTAAGCGCAGGTTCAATCACGTTGGCAATGTGTTCCCGCCGCGCGGCAAACATAAGCAAAGTTTCGGTTTCTGGGTGCATGGCATCGTGCAATAACAAAGCGCGCAATTGCTCGCCAAGCCTTGTTCCGCCTGGCTCGCGTGTTGACACCACTTCTACACCACGCGTTTTAAGTGCGGCAATAATATTAGGAATATGCGTGCTTTTACCCGCGCCATCCATGCCTTCTAACGTGATAAATTTGCCGCGTTTTTTAGATTGAGCAACCATTAAGCGATTTCCATTATTTTTTGCGTTTTATATTGAGTTGGTATTTTGCTACAGCACGGTTGTGCTCGACTAAAGAATTTGAAAATTGGTGGCTACCATCGCCTTTGCCGACAAAATACAGTGCTTTGGTTTTCTCTGGGTGCAATGCCGCCTCGATAGAGGCCAAGCCAGGCATGGCGATTGGCGTAGGGGGTAATCCATCGCGCGTGTAAGTGTTGTAAATGGTATCGGTGGTTAAATCTTTACGCCGAATATTACCATTATAGTTATCTCCCATGCCATAAATCACCGTGGGATCAGTTTGCAGGCGCATACCAATGCGTAAACGGTTGAGAAAAACGCCTGCAATCATCGGTCGTTCGCTGCCTTTTCCCGTTTCTTTTTCAATAATCGACGCCATAATTAGCGCCTCGTAACTATTTTTATAAGGCAAATTTGGTGCACGATTTGCCCAAGCAGCTTCAAGTTTGGCCTGCATGATGTCGTAAGCGCGCTTCAGCAACACGGTATCAGTTGTATTGCGGTCAAAATAAAATGTATCAGGGAAAAATAAGCCTTCAGCATGCTTTTCACCATTGCCCACCAAACGCATTATTTCACCGTCAGTTAAGCCCTCAATGGTGCTTTTCACAGCATCGTTTTTAGCTAATTTGGCACGCATTTGCTTGAAAGTTTTGCCCTCAATAAAAGTAATGCTGCCTTGTGTAGATTTACCATGATTGAGCGATAGCATCAGCTGATAAGGCGATACATTTTTATTCAGCGTATAATCACCCGCTTGCAAATAAGGCTCTTTGCCCAGCACGCGCGCCAAAATAATAAATGGCAACGCATTAGCAATAACTTGCTGTTTGACCAGCTGATTGGCGATGCTTTTTAAGCTACTTTTAGGTTTAATGCTAATTTCTTGCGCTTGCGGGCTTAAATTAAGCGGCATTTTGGCGTACATATAAAGCCACGCAGCAAAGCCCAACGCAGTCATAACACATATTAAAACGGCATATTTAATCACGCGTATCATATTAATATGCTCCATTGATGCTAGATTGAAGCACCGCGCGGACATTGGCTGCTAGGCCAGCTGTTTTGATTGATTTTTCTAGGCTATTTGGGTTATTTTGACTCGCTTTCATCTGCACAGTTTTCACTTGCCAAGCACCATAAAGACTGTTGCAAATAATCACCTCATCCGCAGACAATAATGTTTCTAAACTTAAAGTATCAACTACAATTTTTAATGCAAGTGTATGAGCAAGCTCAATAATACGCTGCCTAGTTACGCCCGCAACGCCACATTCTGTAAGGTTTGGCGTAATTAAAGTTTCACCAAAACGTGCAAAAATATTAGCTGCGGTGCATTCAATCACATTGTCATTCATGTCTAGAAAAATGCCATCCGCAATGTCAGGGCTATGCCATTCCATGCGTGCCAGCACGTTTTCAAGGCGATTTAAGTGCTTAACGCCAGCCAGCCTTGGTTGTAGCGCCAAACGTGTTTCGCACACGGTTAGATTAACGCCTTCAGTAAACCTTGTCTCTGGATATTGTGGCATGGATGACTTAACCACAACCCGCATGGGTGCAGTGATTGGCGGCGGCGTGTAGCCACGATTGCCCTCGCCACGAGTAATGATAATTTTGGCGACCGCCACTTGGTATTCAGACAAATCATCTAGCAAAAATAATTGCGCTAAATCATTCATGAGCAGCTCTGGGCTGGGACAAACAATACCAATTGCGCTGCAATCTGCCACCAGTTTTTGATAATGCAATGGCCAGCTTTCAGGTGACCCCTCACGCATCACTAGCGTGCGGAAAACGCCGTCGCCATAAGCAAAACCGCGGTCAAAGGGCGATATAGTGTGATCGAAACTGCCGTTGATGATATATGAATAAGTGTGCGCCATGAGGTGTAATTAAACCATATGCTAGGCGTTTTAAAAAGACAGAATTAAGCACAAAATAAAGTAAAATACGATTAAATTACGCCGAGCGAGAAACAATGCTCTGGTAACACATAAATATTGGGCTGTAGGGCGGATGAGCAAAGCGTTATCCGCCAGATGCAAAGATTAACATGCGGCGGAATGTGTTTCACTTTTCGTCCTATGCGGGCGATATTTATTAGATTTTGTAGGGTGGGTCACTTGTGACCCACGCGTTACAAAGATGAAATTTCAACGGCTGCAACTACTTGACTGCAACCGCGTGGGTTCAAGAACCCACCCTACTTGGCTACCGTGCTAGTCTTGCCAGCTAGTAACTTTTCCATTTTCAGTATAAACATAGGTGTCACTACTTTTGTAAATATGCTGTATGTGTACGCCCCAGCTACCTACAGATTCATTCTGATCATTCGCCATGCCCCAAGAAGCATAAAGTTGACATTCAGAAACACCCAACTTAATAGACTGTTTATTGATTAAAGTGTTATTTAGAGTCAGCTTTCTTCTTTTTATCTCTTTATTGAACGCACTTATAACTTTAGCCTCACGGTCGTATTTCTCACTCTCTTGCCTTATATGATTGCCATATTCCATGCAAAATTCAAATGTGTACATTTCCTTTAAATGAATTGGAAACTGGCTAATATATTTCTCTTTTTCTAAAATTAATTCATTTTCTTTTCTTTTGCTCTCTAACTCTTGCTTTCTAACTTCTTCAGCTTTATCAGCAGCCTCAGCGCTCATCCTCTTTTCAATTTCAATTTGTCTTTCAGCTTCTTTTTGAAGCCTAAGTTTTTCAGCATTTTCTGTCGCTAATTTTCCAGCAAGAATCCTTTCATCTTGTTCTTTTTTAATTAAATTAGCTTTAACTTTAGGGTTTACGTTTGTTAAACAAGCATTTTTAAGTAAAACTAAATCAACATCCACCAAAGTGTAATACAGGTATTTTGTATACCCGCGCTCAAAATTTAAATCATTGTAGTACATATACCCATTTGTTTTATTCTCATCAAGAATAGCAAATTTGTACTTAGGTCCAGTAATCCAATTATCAGAAAAATTGATTACTTTTACTTGTATTGGCTTTTCATAGACGAAGATCTCAGTCCGTGAGTTGGGTGTGTAAATTTTAAAATTACTTTGACATTCAACACTGTCGTAATATGCCCATAAGGTTTTCCCCACAATTTCTTTATCCTGATTAGGGTCGTAACCACCATTTGCTGAAAAAGCTAGAAATAATAAAGATATTAAAAGTAGGAATCTCGAAGAAAAAGAATTAATCAGCAAGTCAGACACGATTAATTTTAATCTTTCTTGAAAACCAAGCTACCATTCGTGCCCCCA
>JANMOP010000083.1:0-49097 GCA_031369365.1 Methylotenera sp. | reverse complement strand
GGTATCGGTAGGCTATAATGTATTCGGTTTCCGCGATGATGAACTAGCGGGTGATGATTACACCAATAAAGGCTTGTTCTTGCGGATGCGCTATAAATTTGATGAAAGCGTTTTAAAATGAAACCAACCATGAACGTAACTGCCTTGCTGAAGCTAGGTACTGTATGGTTTGCTTCGTTTGGCATCATGTTGGCGAGTTTGCCAGCCGAAGCCGCCTATGTGCAGGTGTACAACACAATCCAAAAAGGCGCCGTGACTTTTACTGGCAATACGCTGGCTTTAAATGGCACATTAGCTGGTCCAGGCACTGGCTCGACGGGCGGGGCGTTCATTGCCGAAGGAATTTCGCCGCTCTCTTATTCTGGGGGGTATAACGCTACTTTTTATGGGGCTGGCGCAGTGGGGACAACTAGCGACTGGACCAAAAATGCGTCGCGGGCTTTTCTTACTATTCCGCCTGGCGCAACCGTGTTGTATGCCGAGTTAATTTGGTCAGGCACCAATGGCGCTGCAATCAATGCCTCTAGAAGCAATGCGGTTAAATTTATCACCCCATCTGGCACTTACACCGTCACGCCCAGTGCAACAACGGCGAATGATGCAGGTACCTTCTACACGCGGTCAGCAAACGTGACGGGCTTGGTGCAGATTGGCCGTGGCGGCAATTACACAGTAGGCGGCGTGCCCGCCATGATTGGTACGGGCAGCGCCACAGATGCCGCAGGATGGACACTGGCCGTGGCGTATGCAGACCCAGCACAAGTGGCGCGTAGCTTGACGATTTTCGTCGGTAACGAGCCATCGGGCGCCGCCCCCGCCACTGTGAGCGGATTCTGCACTCCTGTATCTGGCCCCGTGAACGGCAGACTTATGGTTAGCGGTATTGAGGGCGACTCGTCTGGTGTCAATGACGCCATGCGCTTTGGGTCTGCTTTGCCGCTGAACGCGGGAAACAATCTGTTCGGTCTAAACAGTCAATCACTTAATTTCTTCGGTAGCCAAATTAATGGCAATACGGGTACACGCGATACGTTGGGTAGCTACGGCGGGTTCAACAGCACGGCGCCCGCGACCGCAACTCCTTCTACCGCAGGCGCGCGCCAAGGATATGACATCACCAACGTCGATGCTACGTCGCAATTGACCAAAAGCCAAACCACAGCATACGCACAGGGTATTACTGCGGGCGACGTGTACGCCATCAATGCTCTGGCCATGCAAATCAACGTCACATCGCCGATATTCCCCGTTACCGTCAAGGCAGTCAACAAAACCTCCACCTTCGTTGGCGACACTCTGCGTTACTCTATCAATCTTGACAACACGGCAGGCAATGGCGACGCCAACAATGTGACGTTTTTCGATGCCATCCCTCCAGGCATGGTGTTGGTGCCTAACAGCGTAACAATCAACGGCGTGGCACAGGCAGGGGCTAACCCTGCAACTGGGGTGCCCATTGGCAACGTGGCGGTGGGCGCGGTGATAAATGTAGCTTTTGATGTTACGGTCGTATCATTGCCTGCCTCTCCCGCACCCGCCAAGTTCGACAACTCGGCCAGATGGACTTACACCTACATCGCCTGTGGCGGGGTAGTAGCGCAAGCTGGTGAAGTGACTACTAATCCTCCAGTCAGTACCCCTGCGGCGCGGCTTGAGCCAGTAAAGACCGTTTCGCCAGCGGGGCAATTGGTTGGCGGGCAGACGGCAGTCTATACAATTTCCATTCCAAATAGTGGCTTGCTTGATACCGCTGGCACCACGCTGGCCGACCCTATTCCCGCTGGTACGATTTACGTGGCAGGTAGCACCAAACTCAACGGAGTTACCGTAGCCGATGGGCCAGGCAGCACCATGCCCTATGCCACTGCAGCCCTGATTAACAGTGCTGGTAAACCTGCGGGGGTGATTGCTTTTGGTGCCACGGCCACCGTGCAGTTCAGTGTGGCCGCCACAGGTGGTGGCACTGTGAACAACGTGGCCACCATTGACCCCGATGGCGCAGGGCCTGGTACGGCCTTAACCGTTTCCGCAGTCAACAGCGGGTTTGCTGGTCCGTCGGTTGCCAAAGCCTTTGCACCTTCAACCATAGGTGCGGGTGGCAAATCAACATTAACTGTCACGCTAACCAACTCAAACGCGGCGGTCGTCACGGGTGTCAGCGTAACTGATAATTTACCAAGCGGCATGGTGATTGCCAACCCCACCAACGCGGCGACAAGCTGCCCTGGCGGCACGGCCACAGCGACACCATCTGGCACCACGCTGGCGCTTGGCGGTGCCAGCTTGCCAGCCAGTGGTTCGTGTACTTTCTCGGCTGATGTCACGGTGGCCACTGCGGGCAGCTATACTAATATTATCCCAGCCAACGCGGTCTCCAGCAACAACGCGGGTGTTAGCACGGCTGACAGTCAGACGTTGACAGTCACGGCGGCACCATCGGTGAGTAAATCATTCGTTCCCAGTACGGTTGCGCCCAATGCGGTTTCAACACTAACAATTACGCTAAGCAACCCCACTGCGACGGCGCTGACCAGTGCCAGTTTCAGCGATATTTTCCCGACAACTGCTGCGGGTGCGCCAGGCAATATGACATTGTTTGACGCGACCGTAACCAATACCTGTGGCGGCACGCTCACCACAACGCTAGGCGGTGCGCTAGCCGTGGGCAGCGATAGTGTTAAGCTTACGGGCGGAACGATTCCCACAAACAATGTTTGCACAATTACGGTACGCGTCAAAGCGCCCACGGGCGGCACTTATGGCAACGTCATTCCAATTGGTGCGTTAACCACTAGCGGCGGCGCGAATACGGCATTGGCACAGGCAACGCTGCAAATCGCCAGCCCCCAAGTGGATAAGACCTTTGGCACCGCACCAGGGGTGAAAAATCTGACTGTTGCTGCTAATACATTGACGATTTTAAGAATTACCCTCACCAACGTGACTGGTGCCACCATCACTGGCCTAGCCTTTACCGACACCTACCCGCTGGGGCTGGTCAATGCCAATACCACTACGACCAACACTTGCGGTGGAACAGCTGTTGCAAGCGCGACAGCGACTAACCCCGGCACGCTGATTTTATCGGGGGCAACGACGCTTGCCGCTGGGGCAAGTTGCGTAATCACCGCCAACGTTCAATCGGCCACCAGCGGCAGCTACACCAACACAATTCCTGCGGGTGCGGGCGGCGTAAATTCCAGCATCGGCCCAAACGCAGTGGCAACCAGCGCCACCTTAAACGTGGCGCGGCCTAACATTACCAAAGCTTTCAGCGTTGCCATTGTTCCGCTAAATAACACGGCGACACTCACCATTACATTAAGCAACCCCACCGCAGCCCCCATGACGGGCGCAGCCTTCACGGATACACTGCCTAGTGGCTTAACGGCATCTCTACCACTAGGCACTTGCGTTGGCACTAAAACAGCCAGTGGCTCGACTGTTTCACTTACGGCAGGCACGATTCCTGCCAACGGTTCTTGCACGGTAATCGCGACGATTACTGGCACAACTGTCGGGCTAAAGATCAACACCATCCCCGCTGGCGGCTTGACAGTGACTGGACCAGTTGCAGGATCAAGCGGCACGGCTGCAACAGATGACATTACCGTGCTTGCGGCGCCAGTTATTACCAAGTCTTTTTTAACCAGCCCAATTTTGCCCGTTACTGGCGTATCAACTTTACGGATTGTTCTGTCTAATAGCAACTCAGTTGCACTCACGGGCCCCACACTTGGGCCAACGTTTACCGATGTATTCCCAACTGCACCTGGGGCAATGACTATAGCCAATACCACTATTACCAACACCTGCGGTGGCACTTTGGTCAACAGTGCCAATACGGCATTGGCAACGAATGATGTGGGCATTAGGCTCAATGGCGGCACTATTGCGTCTAATGGTAGCTGTGAAATTACCGTAAACGTTAAAGCGGCAGTAGCGGGAGATTACACCAATACCATTCCAGTGGGCTCGTTGAGTACCACCAACGGTGGCGCCAACACGGTCGCCGCGAGCGCGCTTTTAAACGTTCGTTTGGCTGCACCCACCGTTGCAAAAAGCTTTAGTCCTACTACCATTGTTGCCAATACGCCAAGCACGATGACCCTGACGATTACCAATCCGTCCACCACGCAAACCATCACTGGCGCGGCCTGGAGCGACATTTTCCCTGCGGGAATGAAGGTGTTTTCTGTTCCAAGTTTTACTAATACATGTGGTGGAACAGTGACTGCTGGCAATGTGGCTGGCGATACTTCTATTGCTATTAATGCTGCTACAGTACCTTTTAATGCCACTGGCACAGCAAGTTGTAGCATTAGTGTTTCGGTCACCAGCACCGTTGTGGCTCTTTCGCCTGGAGTGACTAACACTACTGGCTCGGTGACGTCAACTAATGCCAACACCAGTGCTACTGCATCGGCAGATTTGATTGTTACCCCGCCGCCGCTGACTCCCCCCACTATTGTTAAGTCCTTCCTGCAGCCCAGTATTGGGGTGGGCGACATTAGTATTATAAGATTTACGCTTGATAGTGCTAATGTGGCGATTCTGAATGATGCCAACTTTACTGATACGCTCACCAATATGAGCGTGGCTGCAACGACCATAGGCGGTACCTGTGCGGGCGTAACGAATAGTCCAGCGCTAGTTGTTGGTGCAACAGGCGTAAATGCATTGAATCTTACTGTACCCAATTTGCCGCCAGGTGGTTGTACTGTAGAAGTGCAGGTGACCAGTTCTAATCTCGGTAATAACCCTAATAGCGTGAGCGGCGTGACTACAACATTAACACCCGTCGCAGGTGCGGGATCGGGACCAGTTAATCTAATTGTGGTTACCAAATCAACGATTACTAAGGCCTTCAGCCCAGCGGCAATAGCCAATGGTGGCACTAGTACAATAACCTTTAGTTTAGGTAATGGTAATGCAACAGCCCTCACCAATGCTAACTTCACCGATACACTCACTAATATGAGTGTGGCCTCGACAGTCATTGGCGGTAGTTGCGTAAGCGTGACTAATAGTCCAGCACTTGTGGTGGGCGCAACGGGACTTAACGCATTAAACCTGACAATACCAAACCTGCCTGCAGGCGGCTGCACCGTTACTGTCGTGGTCACTAGCACGACTGCTGGCACATTGCCTAATACATCCAGCGGCGTTACAACTACGCAGACACCAACTGCTGGTTTGGTAAGTAATACCGCGACGTTAACTGTAGGGGTTGGGGGGGTGCAACTCTCTGGCATTGTTTATAGTGACGCCAATCATAACTTGCAACTTGATACAAGCGAGAGTAGTACTGGGCTGACGCTTTTTGCTAAGCTTATTGCGAACGGGGGTACTACTGCATTGCAGGCCGTAGCGGTAAATGTGGCTACTGGGGCATATCAATTTACTAGCGTTGCTACTGGCAATTACAGCATTATTATTGACGACAATAATACGTTGACAGATATTATCCCAACTATTCCTGCAGGCTGGATTGGCACAGAAATGCCTAACTATACACGTGCCAATGTGCTGGTAAGCACAACAGAATTACAAAATCTTAACTTCGGCTTATTCAACGGCAGCAACCTAAGCGGTACAGTATTTGCCGATACTGGCATCACTGGCGGCACTGCAAATAATGGTTTTAAAGATGGCGGCGAGCTTGGTATTGCAGGCGTTACGGTAAATGCCAGTACTGGCGCGACTATTCATGACAGCGCCATTACCGATGGTGCTGGTAACTATACGCTGTGGATTCCAGCCGCAGCCACCAGCCCAGTATTAATTACCGAAACCAATCTTAGTAATTATTTATCTACAGGCGGTAGTGTTGGCAATACCGCTGGCAATTACACGCGCACCAACGACAGCACCAGCTTCACTTTCACCGCTGGCATTATTTACAGCAATGTTAATTTTGGCGATGTGCCTGTGAACCGCTTTACAGCTAACGGCCAACAAACAGGCTTGCCAGGCAATGTGCTGTTTTACGCCCACCAGTTTGACGCAGGCAGTGGTGGCACAGTGGTGTTTAGCAGCAGTAGCGCGCCAGCTTGGCCCACCATTTTATACCGCGACCTTAACTGCAACGGCGTTATCGACGCGACGGATACTGTGCTGACCAGTGCAACGGTTTTGGCAGGCGCACAAATATGTGTTATCAACAAAGTAACCATACCTACGGGTACGGCTATTGGCTTGCAAGCCAATACTACCGTGCAAGCGGTGTTTACTTACACCAACGCCACTCCAGCGCTAAGCAGCACTTTAAGCGTAATCGACACCACCACAGTAGGTGCTGTTGCAGCGGGTTTAGTACTGAAAAAAGCGGTAGACAAAGCCACCGCACAAGCGGGGGAAACAGTGACCTACACGCTTACTTACCAAAATAATAGCAACGTACCACTTGCCAGCGTTGTAATTAACGACGCCACGCCTACCTACACCACATTTTTATCGGCCAGCTGCATATTCCCACTACCTGCGTCAATTAGCGCGTGTACAGTCACTAGCGCACCCGCAGTTAGCGCTACAGGCTCAGTTAAATGGACGCTTACAGGTACGCTGTCGCCCTCCTCTGCTGGGCAAGTTGAATATAAAGTCAAAGTTGATAATTAGTAGCTGGTAATAAGCCAGCTACTCAATCAAACTTCTACTCTTTAATGAATGACGAATAAATTTTTGCTATTTGCAACTTTTACTATCTAGCACTCTCTTACACAGAGTGCTAAAATAGCATTCACTATTTATTCAGGAGTTTCATCATAAACGCTTTAACGATTCCGTCGATTTCGTCATTAGATAGCTTTGATCAGTACATGCGTGCGATTAAGGCCTTTCCGCTTTTAAGCGCTGAAGAAGAGCACGACTATGCCACGCGTCTTAAAAAAGACAATGACCTGGAAGCCGCACAGATGCTGATTGTTTCGCATCTACGCCTGGTGGTAAGCATTGCACGTGGTTATTTGGGTTATGGTTTGCCACAATCTGATTTGATTCAAGAAGGTAATATTGGGCTAATGAAAGCAGTAAAACGCTTTGATCCAGATCGTGGCGTGCGCTTAGTCTCGTTTGCCATGCATTGGATTAAGGCTGAAATGAATGAATACATTGTGCGTAATTGGCGCTTGGTTAAAACCGCCACAACTAAAGCGCAGCGCAAGTTGTTTTTTAACTTACGCAGTATGAAACAAGGCTTGGGTACTTTGCAACCCGACGAAGTTAAGCGTATTGCGCTAGAGTTGAAGGTGAAGCCAGAAGAAGTCATGGAGATGGAATATCGCTTAAATGGTCACGAAATCTCGCTTGACGCACACCTTGATGATGATGGCGATGAAAGTTATAGCCCAATTGCTTATTTAGAAGATGAAAGCCCCGAGCCATCTGAGTTTTTGGCCAATCAACAAAGTGAGCAATTGCAATCTAAAAGCTTAAGCACTGCTTTGATGAGCCTAGATGAACGTAGCCGCCGCGTGTTAGAAGCGCGCTGGTTAAGCGAAAGCGCAACATTAACACTGCATGATTTAGCGGCAGAATTTAGCGTTTCTGCCGAGCGTATTCGCCAAATTGAGCAAAAAGCCATGCAAAAAATTAAAGGTTTGATGTTAGCCGCTTAATATCATTAAGCCATAAAAAAAGCCGCTTTAAAAAGCGGCTTTTTAATTAACTATTGAAAACTAAGCAGCTTTTGCCTCTGCATCATTTTCAAATGCTAACGCATTACCCATGTGCTGCCGTAATACATGCAAATCTGCCATTTGCGCGCGAATACTTTTCTCTATATTTTCAAGTTCTAAAATACGGTCTTCCAAAGTATCAGTGGCTTTGTAAATGCGTTTAATACTTTCTAAACGGCGACGCAATTGCAATTGATGCTCACGCACTTGCGATTCCATCGGTGCGATAACTGCTTTTAACCAATTTTCCACATCGCGATTCGCCACTTCATACACGTGAATCACGCGGCTGGCCAAGGTTTCAAAGAATTTAGTCGTCAAGGTCATTTTCTCGTTAGCAATCATATTAAAAGCGGTATTAAATTGCTCTTTATAAGCACGCTCCAGTTTTGCCAACTCTTTTTGATAGCGCAAAGTTGAAAATGCGGGTGGCTCAGATTTACGCAAGCCATGTTCTTTAGAGAACTTGTCGTACATCACGTCCATCATTTTTTTGATCTCATCAATTTGTGCATCTGATGAAACCAAGCGGCTTTTAAGATCCGTAAAAAAGCTATCCATCGCCCCGCGAATAGATTTAGTGAAACTGGCTTTAATCATGGTTTCGCGTGTGGTGTGCACCTGCACTTTAAGCGCTTCCATACCTAGCAAGGTAAATAGCTTATTGCTTTGTTGCGAAAATACGCTTCGTAACGCTTGAAAGCGTTGCAGCCCTTTTTCAAAGTTTTCTTTATCCACTTTCACTTTGTTCATCATGTGTTCAACCACATCTTCGTTTTTGCCACGCAAACCACGAAGCTCGTCAAGCTGTTCCACCACGCCTGATACACGCGATTCTAAAATCATATTTGAATTACTAATTAAATCATCAATCTCGTTTTTGGTATTATCGCGAACGATTTCTTTTTTCGATGGAATTAGCTCATCTGAGAGTGCTTTTTCAAGCTCTGGCAAACGGCTTTGCATCAGCAAAGCCTCATCGCCATTAATCTTGGCAAGCAACCCTTTTTGCGCCGAAGTTGGGAAAATTTGATTAATTTCTAAACCAAGCAATTCAGCACTGGTTTTAATTTGCTTGTTTATTTCTTTTTCAATTTCTTTTTCGCTTTTAAGTGCATCCCACAGGCCGTCAATTTTATTCAAAACGGCTAAACGGCCTTTTTGTTTCCAGCGTGTGCCGCTAATGTATTGACGCCAAACATCAATTTCTGATTTAGTTACGCCTGTATCAGCCGCTAAAATAAATAATACCGCATGCGCGTTTGGTAGCATGTTCAGTGTTAATTCAGGCTCGGTACCAATCGCATTTAAACCTGGTGTATCTAAAATAACCAAGCCTTGTTCCAACAATGGGTGTGGGAAATTGATCATCGCATAGCGCCAACAAGGAATATCAATGGTGCCGTCTTTATTGAGGCTCATTGCATCATCACTACTGTTTGGGTCGTATAAACCGAATTTTTCGGCCTCTTCCACTGTCACAGTTTTGGTGCTGCTCACTTCTTTAAACGCAGCTACCATGGTGTCGTTCTTATCTACATCAAATGCAACGGTGTGCCATTCTTCAGGGTAGCGCTTGTATTCAGTAGTGGTTGCATCAGAGGCGCGCGTTTCAATTGGTAACATCGAAATTGAAGTCGGTTTTGCTGGGTCATACAACAATTCTGTAGGACACATGGTGGTGCGGCCAGCACTAGATGGCAGCAAACGTTGACCATAATCAGCAAAGAAAATAGCGTTAATGAGTTCTGATTTACCGCGTGAAAACTCCGCCACAAAGGCCACATTAAGCTTGTCTTCGCGCAAACGCTCTAACAAATTAATGATGCGCTGATCAATTTGCGCGTCATTCAACTCTTGCTCATTTAACCAGCTACGATAATCACAAATGCTATCAACCAGCGCTTTCCTCCATTCAGAGTAAGCTGCAAACTGATGCGCTAATTTATTTTCTGCCATTCCAACCCCCAAAAGTGATGCCCAAATGGCTACTTTTCTAGTAATTGCACTTTATCATGCCCATGTAAATAGTCAAATAAATCAGTAACATTCTGCTGAATAATTAATCTAGCATCTGATGAAAGGTGATATTTAAACGACAAGCGGTGTATCACTTAAAAAATTTGTGGTAAATACCCCTAATTAACTAGCTAGCAGGCAGGTTCTGCTATCATTTCATTTTGTGAAATTGTGATGAGTTTAAATGAGCGGCCTAAATCTAAACACCCCAAAACCGATTGATATTCGCCTGCATCAAGCGTCGCGCTTGTTAGAAATTAAATTTGATAACAATACCGAATGTATGCTTTCTTGTGAGTTTCTGCGTGTTCACTCGCCTTCGGCCGAGGTGCGCGGCCACGGTGCAGGGCAAGAAACGTTGCAATTTGACAAAGAAAACGTGAATATTACCGCCATCGAACCAGTCGGCAATTACGCGGTCAAGCTGGTGTTCTCAGATGGCCACGATACTGGCCTGTATTCGTGGGATTACCTGTATTATTTGGGCGAAAATTACGAGGCCATGTGGCTGGAATACATTGGCAGGCTTGAAATGGCTGGGCACAAGCGCAAGGAAATGATTTAAGGATAAACGATTTAAGGATTTAAGCATGAACGATAAAACCACACATTTTGGCTATAAAACGGTTGAAGAAACCGAAAAACAGCAAAAAGTCGGCGAGGTATTTCACTCGGTGGCCAGCAAATATGACTTGATGAACGATGTCATGTCGGCTGGCTTACATCGTGGCTGGAAGCGCTTTGCGGTGAATATTAGCGGCGTAAAAGCGGGTGATAAAGTATTGGATATTGCAGGCGGTAGTGGCGATTTATCTAAGTTATTTGCCAAAAAAGTAAGCTCGACTGGCGAAGTTATTTTAACCGATATTAACGCATCTATGCTGGCAGTTGGCCGCGACCGCATGATTGACGCGGGTCTCAGCGTACCCGCAACGCAATGCAACGCTGAAAAATTGCCTTTCGCAGATAATAGCTTCGATTGCGTGATCGTCGCTTTTGGCCTACGCAATATGACGCACAAAGAGGTTGCGTTAAAAGAAATGCAGCGCGTGTTAAAAGTGGGCGGCCGATTGTTAGTGTTAGAGTTCTCGAAAGTTTGGCAACCATTAGAAAAACTGTACGATATTTATTCGTTTAAATTATTGCCGTTTATGGGTAAATTAATCGCTAGAGATGAAGCCAGTTACCAATATTTGGCCGAGAGTATTCGCATGCACCCAGATCAAGAAACGTTGAAAAAAATGATGCAAGACGCGGGTTTAGTTAAGGTGGATTACTACAATTTAAGCGCTGGCGTCGTCGCTTTACATAAGGGTTATAAAACCTAATGCTTAAGCCATAATGTTAAAACCATGATGTTAAAACCAATAGTCACACGTTTTTTGCAACACATTACCAATCAAAATAATTGGTCGCGCCAGCATTTACAGCCTTTTGCGGGCAAGGTCGTACAGTTTGATTTTACTTTAATTAAAGTCAATCTATTGATTTTAGAAGACGGTAGTTTAGCTTTAAGTGGCGAAACAGCTGCGCCAGAAGCCAATATCCACGTGCCTCCTAGCCTTGCTCTTAGATTGCTTGCCAATGACGAAAATGCAAAAATGCAAATTAAAATTGATGGCGACACACATCTTGCAACCGAATTAAGCAAAGTGTTGCAAAATATGCGCTGGGATATGGAAGAAGATTTAAGCAAGCTAACAGGTGATATTGCAGCGCATAAAATTGGTGAAATAACCCGCAAAACCTTATCTGAAGCTAAAAAACAAAGTATTAACCTAGCCGAAATGCTAAGCGAATACTGGCAAGAAGAGCAGCCCTTGCTGGCTAAAAAACGTCATGTGGAACAATTTAATGCGCAGGTTGACACTATTAAAAGTGATGTAGCGCGTTTTGAAAAAAGGTTAAATAAGCTGGCAAAATCACTAGAAAGTAACGTGAAATAGACATGCATTACTTTCGGCTGATTCATATTGTTTTCGTTGCCTTGCGTTTTGGTTTAGATGATTTTATTCACGAACACGCGCCGTTCAAGCCCTTACGCAAGCTTATTCAAATACTATTTTTTTGGCGCAACAAGCAACAAGCACGTGGCGAGCGGCTACGTTTAGCTTTAGAAAAGTTAGGTCCTATTTTTGTTAAATTTGGTCAAATGCTTTCTACGCGTCGTGATTTGTTGCCGCCCGACGTGGCGGACGAACTGGCAAAACTGCAAGACCAAGTGCCGCCGTTTGCTTTTTCCGATGTACAAACAAGCATAGAAGCCGCGTTTGGCTTGCCTCTCAATCAAATCTATAGCCAGTTTGACGAAGTGGCAATCGCCAGTGCCTCGGTTGCGCAGGTGCATTTTGCACACTTGCCAGATAACACACCAGTTGCGGTTAAAGTGTTGCGTCCAGGCATTTCAAAAATTATTAACCAAGATTTATCCATACTAAAATCACTTGCTAGGCTTTTGCAGGCTGCTTCGGCCGAAGGCAAACGCCTAAAACCGCTAGAAGTGGTGGAAGAATTTGCGCGCCACACGCAACACGAGTTAGATTTAACGCTAGAAGCCGCCAATTGCAGCCAGCTGGCGCGTAACTTTCCAGATAAGAGATTACTTATCCCAAAAGTATATTGGGATTACTGCCGCAAAGAAGTCATGACCATGCAGCGCATGCAAGGCACGCCTGTAAGCCAAATTGAGGTGTTGCGTAGCAAAGGCATCGACATCACCAAACTTGCGCACGACGGCGTAGAAATCTTCTTTACCCAAGTGTTTCGCGATGGCTTTTTTCATGCCGATATGCACCCTGGCAATATCCAAGTGGCCGATGATGGCTTAGATAAAGGTAAGTTTATTGCGCTGGATTTCGGCATTATGGGAACGCTGTCTGATACCGATAAATATTATCTCGCACGTAACTTTTTAGCATTTTTTAATCGCGATTATCGTGATGTAGCGGTGGCGCATATTGAATCGGGCTGGGTACCAAAGGACACCAATGTAGATGAGCTAGAGACCTGCATCCGCGCTATATGCGAGCCAATTTTCAACAAACCGTTGAAAGATATTTCGTTTGGTCGCACCTTGTTAAGCCTGTTTCAAATGTCGCGCCGCTTTGGTGTGGTTATTCAACCGCAACTTGTTATGCTGCAAAAAACTTTGCTGAATATAGAAGGTTTAGGCCGCGACTTAGATCCGAATATTGACTTGTGGCAATCTGCCAAACCGTTTTTAAAACGCTGGATGTCGGAACAAATTGGCTGGCGCAGTGTGGCTAATAACTTAAAAAAAGAGCTGCCGTTTATTTTAAAAAACCTGCCGCAAATGCCACGTTTAGTGCATCAATTTTTAAGCCAACAAACGCTTGCCGAACAGGAAGAGCCGCTACAAGCCAGTATTGATGCGCTTATTGCAGCACAACAAAAACAAGCGCGCTGGCAAAAACGTTTAGCATTAGTTGTTGCGGTGTTTGTGCTGTTGCAAATTGCAACCTTATTGCTGCTTGTACGCTAAGGCTGTTATGAAACAAGCCTTTTGGGGAAATTTATGTCTTCTGACAACTTTGGCAAAAAAACGTAGAGCGCTGCCCTAGCCGAATGCATTTGATAGGCTTGCTGCACACTTTGCAAAGCTGACCAGTACGCCCGTATGCAAAGTATTCTTGCTGAAAATAGCCAATATTGCCATCGACACCAAAAAAATCACGCAGGCTACTGCCGCCTGCTTCCAGCGCGGCATTCAAGGTTAATTTTATTTCTGCCACCAATTTCTTGCATTGTTTTACTGTGAGATTTTTGGCAGGCGTTTCTGGGTGAATGCGCGCGCGGAATAAGGATTCTGAGGCGTAAATATTGCCCACGCCAACGACTAAATGGCTATCCATAATGACGGTTTTAATGGCGGCATTGCGGCTTTTTAATTGTTCATGCAAGTATCTTGCATTAAAAATGTCTTCAAGTGGCTCTGGGCCAAGCGGCGCAAGCAACGCATGGCTATTGGGTGCACTGCCAGCCCACAAAACCGCGCCAAAGCGACGTGGATCGCGCAGCCTTAATACTTGTCCATCATTAAAGTGAATGTCAAAATGATCGTGCTTTTCGGGTGGGTAATTTCTATCTAGTAAGCTAATACGGCCAGACATGCCTAAATGCAGCAGTAATGTGCCACTTTTACTTGCGTCACTCGATTCAAAATCCGCCAAAATATACTTAGCGCGGCGGTTTAGCGATAGTAATTTTTGATTGATTAATGTTGCGGGTAAGTGTGTGGGGATAGGCCAGCGCATACTGGCATTGCGAATGACTACGTTTTCAACCGTTTGATTTAAAAGAGGAATCAGCCCGCGACGGGTGATTTCTACCTCGGGCAGTTCTGGCATTTTGTTACCAAAACCTTATTTAATATTAAGCGGCGGGTTAAGCATATTAAACCCAACATCACTTGGAAAATGATACATCAAACCTTCATCTGGGCGGCCAAGTAACAAATCTGGTGATTCTTGAATTTTGTCAAAAGTAACGCTTTTGCCATCTTTTAATTTCACGTCGAATGATGGATAACCCGCATTGCGATCTGGCGTATAAAGCTCTACTTTATTGGCCTGCGCTTGTTTCCAGCTAAAATCTAACCATTCATTCATCTCGTTTTGGGTGATTTTAGCTTTAGGCGCATTAACGCTCCATTTGCCATTGGCCAAATCCACATTTAAACGCACGTCTAGCCATTGCTCTAAACGAGAAAAGTCAAAGCCTGCCATTTGTTTTACTTCATCATTTGCCAGCAGATTTTTGTCAATCAACTCCATAGGCTGCGTGCTCGCCAGCTCGGCGTAGCTGCCTGGCAGTAGGTAAATCGCATCTTTAAAAGCCACATACTGCTCTTCTGTTACTGGGTTAAAAGTACCGAAAACAAACTCTTGTACACCCGCTGTATTGGTAAGCTTTAGCCTTAATCGCGGATTATCTAAACCAAACTTGGTTAAATCGTTAGTTGGGAATTTCTCTGCACTCTTGGCGGCGATAATCGACAAAATACGCTGTACCGCTAATTGATCAGCGCGCGTTTTATGCGGCGCTGTCATGCGCCAAAGGCCATCAACTTTCTCGAAGCTGGTAGGCGCTTTAGTAGGAAACTCAACCTTAATTACAGTAAAATCAGCTAGTTTTAGTGTGGAAACCTCATGCTGGGGAGGCGCACCAATATTGGCTTGTGGCCGCATATACAAAAATGTAACTAGCCCAGCTACAACAGCCAGCATCACCAAATTAAGGAGCCATCTATTTTTCATTGCTTAACTTTCATGCCAAAATTCCTTATGCTTTGCGTTAAGTTTTTTTAGGCCTTACGGCGCTTCCACCACAGCCAAAAGCCTGCGACGAAAAAGCCTAGTGGCACAAAATATTGAAAGCCATGAAATACCGTCCAAGCCACCACACGGCTTTTGTCGTCGCTTGGAATCGTCACGTTTATATCTTTAAGCGGCATGGGTTGAATGGTAATCAAGCTATCGTCACCTACCAACCAGTTGACGATATTCACACCAAAATCTAAGTTGCCGCCATTGGTAATAAAGGTGTTAGATAGAAAATTACCGTTGCCCATCACCACCACGCGCTGGCCTTTTTTACCATATTCACGCTCCATCGCTACGCCAATATTAATGGGGCCGCGTTTATCGGTTTTCTCATCAAACACGGCTTTTTGATTTTTGCCACCATCTACAATTTTCTCTGTTTCTAGCCAGCCATTGGGCGCAACCTCTACTAAGCGCGACACTTTCCAGCCAAATTCATAAGATGCGGTTGCATCTACTTCATGCGCCTCTGGGAACAATGTGCGAAGCTGAAAGTTGCGCGTAATAGCATGGTCAGCGTACAAACTGGCGAAGGCCACCTTAGCATCTGCGCCGTATTGCGCGGCGGTCATATCAACCGCAATGCCTGGCGAAACTTTAATGCCCAAATAATCCGCCACTTCTTGTAAACCATGCAAATTATCATCATCTAGTAGCCACAATAAATTGCCGCCTGATTCTAAATAGGCTTTGATTTTTTTCGCTTCAATTTCGCTTAAATCCACTTGCGGGCTGGCAATTACCAGCATGGCACCGTTCGCTGGTACCGCTTGCGCGATGGTTAAATCGGGGTTAGCAAACTTAAAGCCTTTCACTTCAAGCTGTTTACCAAATTCGCCTAAATCGTGGTTTTTAACGCCTTGCAAATGCCGCTCACCGTGGCCATCCAAATACATAATGGCCTGCGTATTAGTACGCGCCAAACGTACCAACAAATTGGTCATATCCTGCTCGGCAATGGGCGGTGTAATATGCTCGGTACGCTTGTTGTATTCCACCACCACTTCGCCATCAACTTTAATATTTGCCTCTTGCGCAAGTTTTGGCTCAGTAGTTGGATTAATGAATTTAAGGTTAATATCTTTCTTTTCGCGCTGGTAACGCGCCATAAAATCGATGATGCCTTTTCTAAACGTATCACCACGGTTGGCATCATCATTGGTGGCATATACCGTTACATTGATTGGGCCTTTAATTGACTTGATGATATTGGTGCTGCCTTGCGTGAGGATGTTGCGATTAGCTTGCGTGATGTCTTTGGCGTAACGATATTGGCTGGCCAAATAACCTGCCAACACAACCAAGCAAATAAATAACACCACAAAAAGCCAGCTTTGCGCCAGCATTTGTAAACGAAGGTTTTTGTTAATTTTCATAGCGACGGGTAAACCTTATCCTCTTAGACGGTCAGCATCTAAGCGACGAATGGTTAAAATTAAAAAAGTGAGAATAAATAAAACAAAGTAAGCAATATCGGCAGTATCAATTAATCCACCTGCGAACGATTGAAAATGTCGCATTAAAGATAATTTCGCCATGGTGCTGCTAGGGTCACCCGCAAAAAATCGGTCTAAAATCATCAATGCGAATAGTGCAATAAAGCTCAAAATAGCCGCCACTACTGGCTGCGAACTTAAGCTAGAAAAATATAACCCAAGCGCTGAAAAGCTGGCAACTAATAAAAATAAACCGAGTGAGTTGGCTAAAATGTAGCCAAAATCGATGTCTGTCCAAATATTAAGCGTAAACAGCATGAGCGCAATATACACAATCAAAATGCTTAAAAAAGCCACCAAGCCAATAAATTTGCCCAGTACTATTTCAGTTAAAGATAAAGGCGCGCTGAATAAAAACGGTAGCGTTTGGTTACGACGTTCTTCAGAAATCAGCCGCATAGATAGCAATGGCACCGCAAACAGCATAATAAACGAAGCCAAGCCATACACGTTTTGACCCACAAACTGCGTCACACCTGTGCGCTCGGCTGGGCGTATTGCGCCAGACATGACCTCAAAGTAATCATTTACGCCGTTCAGGTAATAAGTGCCAAAAGCGAACATCAGCAGCGCCAAAATAATCCAACCCATTGGCGATGCAAATACACTTTTGAGTTCTTTTCTTGCAATATTTAATATCATTTTCTACTCCGAAACATGTGTCCTAAACCCGTGCTGTACAAGCCAAATATCTATGCGGCTTCTGGCGCAGCAGAGTCTTGATAGGTAAGTTGTACAAACACGTCTTCTAAACTGGTTTGGTCGGGTGCAATTTGGTATAAGCCCCATTTGTTTTTTACCGCAGCCTGCACGATAGCCTCGTGTGGCGCTTCACCTTCAGCAAAGCGCACACGCATCATATTACTGTCTGCAACTTCCGCCTCGGTAACCCCTTTAATTTTAAGCAAGTCTTCAACCGTTGGCGCATTGCTAAAGCCAATCAACAACTTATTGCCTATACGTTGACGTTTTAACACATCAATACCGCCGTTAAACACCAGCTTGCCTTTGTCGATAATCTGCACGTGATCGCACACCATTTCTACTTCTGGCAGAATGTGTGTAGAAAGAATAACGCTATGCTCGCCGCCAATTTCACGGATTAACGCGCGAATATCGCGAATTTGAATCGGGTCTAGACCCACGGTTGGCTCATCTAAAATCACCACCATGGGATTGTGAATAATGGCTTGCGCGATGCCTACGCGTTGTTGATAGCCGTTAGACAGATTCTCGATTAAGCGCTTGCTCATGTGACCCAAACCGCAACGATCTTTGGCATTTTCTACCGCTTTTTTGATATTTTTGCCAGTCACGCGATGTAAACGCGCGGCGATGGTTAAGTACTCGTCAACGGTAAACTCTTTATATAACGGGCGCATTTCGGGCAAATAGCCAATCAGCGCCTTGGCTTCTTTGGGGTTTTCTATCATGTCGATGCCGCAAATCTTCACACTACCTGCGCTTGGTGCGAGGTTGCCTGTGAGCATTTTCATGGTAGTGGATTTGCCCGCGCCGTTTGGGCCAAGGAAGCCGAGCACTTCGCCCTGCTTAAGGTTAAAACTGACGTTACTTACCGCCTCGCGACCGCCGTAAAGACGCGTTAACTCGGAGGCTTCTACTGTTAAATTATTTATCATTGTTTACAAATTACCATGTAAAAACCGTTGTTATTAAACAAAAATTGCAGAGTTATGAAACAAAAATTGTGGATTAGTTTCATGCAAAAAGTTATAGTCACACATATATCAAAGTTAATTGCTGTCCAACCCTTAATTATGGATGAACTTGCGCTTACTGTCACGGACTAATCATTACATTTCAAGTTTAACGGATACCCAATTTAATGCCTCAAGTTAAGAAAATTGCTGCTGCCTTACTGATTGCCTTTGCTTGTGCAAGCAGTATTAATGCACACGCAGAAACTAAAGTAGCGCCTGCTGTGGCTACGTCTAAGTCCACAATTGCACCTACAATCACCTCGGCCAATGCTGAGTTTGTGTACAAATATTTGTTGGGTGAAATTGCGGGGCAACGTGGCGAAGTGACGTTAGCCAGCCAGTTATTTTTAGATTTAGCCAAACAAACGCGCGACCCGCGTTTGGCTGAGCGTGCTGCACGCGCGGCTGCTTATGCCAACCAGCCAAGTGTTGCCTTACAGGCGGCTACTTTGTGGGCTGAGCTAGATCCTAATTCTTTGGAAGCGCAACAAGCGTCCAGCCAATTGTTAGTGGCTAGTGGCAATTTGAATCAAGCTAAACCGCACATTCAAAAATTATTAGCCAAAGAAGAAACACGCGCTAATGGCTTTTTGTATTTAAATAGTTTGCTTGCGAATCAAAAAGATAAATCTGAGGTATTAGCCACCATTACCGAGTTTGCTACGCCCTACCCTAAATTGCCCGAAGCGCACTTTGCCATAGCGCAGGCTGCTTTAATCGCAGACAAGCCTGATATTGCTAAAAAAGCCCTTGAAACGGCTAGTAAGCTGCGCCCCGATTGGGAGCTAAGCGCGCAACTGCAAGGGCAAATGTTACTTAAAGAATCACCAGAAAAAGCGGTTAATTTTTACCAAACTTTTTTAAATAAATACCCCAAAGCCAACGATGTACGCATGGGTTACGCCAAACTATTGGTCAACCAAAAACGCCATGCAGAGGCAAAACCTGAGTTTGTAAAACTGGTTGAATCTTCTAACGGCAGCCCTGAAATCAGTGCCGTTGTTGGCCTGCTGTCATTAGAATCTAGCGATTATTTAATGGCCGATAAGTATTTTCAACAATCTATCAGCTCGGGATTTAAGAACCCCGATCAACTACATATTTACTTGGGGCGTAGTGCAGAGCGTCAAAAAATGGATGCCAAGGCACTAGAATGGTACGATAAAATTCAGCCTGGCGAACACTTTTTAGAAGGCAGACTCTCTGCTGCTAGCGTGATTGCACGTACTAAAAACGTAGATGCTGCCATTAAAATGTTAGATGAAGTAGATGACATTACGCCCGAGCAACAAATTATAGTCATTCAAACCCAGGCTAATCTATTAAGCCAAGCCAAGCGCAACCAAGAGTCTTTCGATTTAATTGAAAAAGCGGCAAAAAATTGGCCTACTTCCATTGAACTTAGTTACGATTATGCCTTGGCTGCAGAACGCATTGGCAAGCTAGACTTGATGGAAACCGAGTTGCGCAAAGTGATTAAATTAAAGCCAGATTTCGCAGCTGCTTATAATGCCCTTGGCTACTCATTTGCAGACCGTAGCATCAAACTAGACGAAGCTAAAACTTTAATTGAAACCGCGCTTAAATTATCACCAAATGATCATTACATGCTAGATAGCTTGGGCTGGGTGCATTATCGTTTAGGCAACTTAGCGCTAGCTGCAGAACACCTACGCAAAGCCTATGAGATTCAAGCCCACCCAGAAATTGCCGCGCATTTAGGCGAAGTATTATGGAAACAAGGTTTGCAGGCAGAAGCCAAAAAAATCTGGGCAAGCGCGTTAAAGGCCTTTCCAGAGAACGGTGTCTTAATGGCAACAGCCAAAAAGTTTAGCTCATAATATATTTAATTTTAGTCATTGAGATTTAAACACCCTCTCCCACGCTGTCGCGCACCCTCTCCCACTAGGGGGTGAGGGTTGTGATGTGCGAAATTTATTCCTTCTCCTGCAAGCTGTTGAGGATGTGATATGCGGGTTTAGTCTCTCGCTCGCAAGCCATCTCGCTCGCAAGCCAAGTGTGCGGGTCTTGTCCCTCTCTCGCTTGCGGGGTGTGGAGCGAGCTGGTAGAGGTGAATTTTGACTTAGTAATTAACTTAATCATTTGGATACAATTTGTTTTTTAAATATAAGCTTTTAGTCATCATCTTATTAGTTTTGGCGGGGTGCGCTACAATTACGCAACCTTTACCGCCAACGGAGCCACCTGCCAACTCTGTTATTAATCAAAAGCATCTTGCCGCACTTGCCAACATTAAAGCCTTTGCGCTAAAAGGCAGGCTGGGTGTAGTTACACAAAAGCAAGGTTTTTCGGGCGGAATCGATTGGCAACACCAAGTAATCACCGATAATATCGACGTATTTTCACCCGTTGGCGGCAAAGTGGCTAACATCGCCAAAAACTCAAGCGGTGTGACACTCACCGATCAAAAAGGCCACAGTGTAAGCGCGCAAGATGCAGAAAGCCTTACCGAAACCACGCTAGGCTTTAGGTTGCCCTTAAGCGGCCTAAGTGATTGGGCTGTTGGCCGCCCAAATGCCAGCAAAATAGAGGCCTCTAGCTGGGATGAGCAGGGAAAGTTGATAGCACTAAAACAAGATGGCTGGGATATTCGCTACGAAAATTATAATGACAATCATGGCGTTTCTTTACCTAATTTAATTGTGCTAAAGAGTGAAAAAGTGAATTTAAAATTGCTGGTAGAAAAATGGATAAGTGTTACAAACTAACGCTATGCAAGACTTTCAAGCTTTTATCGCCCCTGCAAAAATAAATCTGTTTTTGCACATTACAGGCCAGCGTGCCGATGGTTATCACACTTTGCAAAGCGTGTTTCAGCTGCTGGATTTTTGCGATACGCTGAATATAAAACCTACAAAAAATGGTGAAATTAAGCGCATTAATGACATAAACGGTGTGCCTGCAAGCCAATGTTTATGCGCCTTAGCGGCCAGTGCTTTGCAACAAAAAACGGGTTGTAAATTAGGCGTTGAATATGTTATTGATAAGCGCATCCCCATGGGCGGCGGCTTGGGTGGTGGTAGCTCAGATGCAGCGACAATGTTGATTGCGCTTAATTATCTATGGCAAACTGGTTTAAACCGTGAGGAGTTGATGCAAATTGGCTTGAAATTAGGCGCAGATGTACCTGTGTTTATCTTCGGCCAAGCCGCTTGGGCTGAGGGTGTGGGCGAAATGCTTAGTCCGATTGACTTACCCGAACAATATTATGTAGTGCTTACGCCGCAAGTGCATGTGTCAACTGCTCAAGTTTTTGCCAATTCTACATTGACAAGAGACACGAAACCGTTGAAAATAGCGGACTTTTCGAGCGGTGCATATTCTAGCGGTTTTAGAAACGACCTTGAAGCAGTAGTTTGTAAAGAATTTTCAGCAGTTGCAACCACCCTCAAATGGTTAAATCAATTCGGTTTAGCGCGCATGAGCGGTTCGGGTGCCTCTGTGTTTGTAGCAGTTAATTCAAAGCAAAGCGCAGATGAACTTTTAGCAAAAAAACCTGCCAATACCACGGGTTTTGTTGCGAAAGGAATCGTTAAACATCCGCATTATGCGTTAACGCGTTAGCAAAAAGTTTTATTGGGGAGTCGCCAAGTTGGTTAAGGCACTGGGTTTTGATCCCAGCATCCGAAGGTTCGAGTCCTTCCTCCTCAGCCACTCAATGCAGACCATCAGTCTGCATGTATCAAAGAGTGCAGACCATCAGTCTGCATAGTTTTAAAAGTATAAAGCGTGTAGATTATGTAATTTACACGCTTTAATTTTTTAAGCCTTGCAAGTAGAAAAGGCATAAAATAGAAGTTAAAAGCAAAAGTTAAAAGGGATGATGTTACTTTGAGCAACGGCAACATGATGGTTTTTACAGGTAGCGCCAACCCAGCCCTTGCTCAGCAAGTGGCTAAACATTTGGGCATCGCGCTTGGTCGTGCCGATGTTGGCCGTTTTAGTGATGGCGAAGTCATGCTAGAGCTCTTAGAAAACGTGCGCGGCAAAGATGTTTTTGTGCTGCAATCCACCAGCCACCCCACTAACGACACCTTGATGGAAGTCATGGTGATGGTCGATGCGCTACGTCGCTCGTCCGCAGGCCGTATCACTGCTGCAATCCCTTATTTAGGCTATTCGCGACAAGATCGTCGTCCACGCAGCGCTCGCGTGGCGATTACGGCAAAAGTGGTGGCGAATATGCTCACCAGCGTCGGCGTCAATCGTTTACTCACCATGGATTTGCACTCGGATCAAATTCAAGGCTTTTTTGATATTCCTGTAGATAATATTTACGCCACACCCATTTTGTTGGACGATTTACTTGAGAAAAATTACCAAGATTTAGTGGTGGTTTCGCCCGATGTGGGCGGTGTAGTACGTGCGCGTGCGGCGGCCAAAGTGTTAGGCACTGATTTAGCCATTATCGACAAACGCCGCCCAAAACCAAACGAAGCCAAAGTAATGAACATTATTGGCGATGTTGCTGGCCGCAATTGCGTCATTGTGGACGATATGGTGGATACTGCCAATACGCTATGTGAAGCAGCAGCAGCGCTAAAAGCACAGGGTGCAAAAAATGTGTATGCCTATGCCACTCACCCCATATTATCGGGCAACGCAGCAGAGCGCATTGCTAACTCTGCGCTAGATGAATTAGTGGTCACCAACACCATTGCGCTCAGTACAGCCTCAGCCAGTTGCAAAAAAATTCGCCAATTAAGCGCAGCGCCGCTTTTGGCCGAAACCATTAAACGTATCAGCCAAGAAGAGTCGGTGTCTTCCTTGTTTCTTGATTAAATTTTAAGATTAAATTTTAAGTTTTAACCCTGTTTTCTGGTCGCGGAAAGCAGTTTTTGTGTAGTAAGGCCTTCAACCGCCTAGCAGTAACTTTAGGAGTATTAACATGAGTATCGAAATTAATGCAGTCAAGCGTGATGTAAAAGGTACGGGTGCGAGCCGCCGTACACGTCGCGCTGGCAATGTGCCAGGCGTGGTTTATGGTGGTAGTAAAGCTGCCGTAAACCTTGAAATGAATCATAAAGAATTGTTTTTACAATTCCGTCATGAGGCTTTTCACGCTTCTATTTTAGATTTAATTTTAGATGGCAAAAAAGAAAGCGTATTATTGCGCGACTTTCAAATGCACCCAGTGCGTAACACTATTCAACACATTGATTTTCAACGTGTTTCTGCTAACGAGAAAATTCACGTTAAAGTGCCCTTCCACTTCCTGCACGAAGATACAGCGCCTGGCGTTAAAGTCGGCGGCGGCATTGTGGCGCACATTTTGACTGAAGCCGAAGTAAGCTGTTTGCCAAAAGATTTGCCTGAGTTTATCGAGGTAGATTTAGGTGCGCTTGAAATCGGCAATTCAGTGCATTTATCACAAATTACTTTACCAAAAGGTGTTGAGTTTGTAGCATTAGCACACGGCAACGATGCAGCAGTTGCGGCAATTGCCAAAACCCGCGGTGGTGTATCTGATGATGCGGCTGATGGTGAAACGCCAGCTGCCGACGCACCTGCAGCAGCAGAAAAAGCAGCTGAGTAATTAGCAGTTGCAAATATAAACGCGCGCTTAAATATTAAGTGCGCGTTTTTTATTTATACTGATACACATGCATGGCATAAAATTAATCGTAGGCCTAGGCAACCCTGGCGACAAATACGAAAGTACTCGCCATAACGCGGGCTTTTGGTTTGTTGACCTAATCGCCGCACAAAATAATAGCAAGCTGGCGATGGATGCAAAAATGTGTGGCTTTGTGGGTAAGTTTGAGCATGATAATTACTTACTAAAGCCCGCCACTTTTATGAACAACAGCGGCAAAGCGGTCGCAGCGCTGGCCAATTATTACAAAATTACGCCTGCTGAAATTTTAGTTGCGCATGACGAATTAGACTTAGCTGCAGGCAGCGTGAAGCTGAAATTTGGTGGCGGTCACGGCGGCCATAATGGCTTAAAAGATATTCACGCCGCGCTTGGCACCGCTGATTATTGGCGCTTGCGTTTGGGCATAGGTCACCCAGGTGATCGTAATGAAGTCATTAATTATGTGCTTAAAATGCCCACAAAAGCTGAAATGGATGCCCTGCAAGCCAGTATCCATGCGGGTGCTGGCATAGTGCCTTTATTGCTAAAAGGCGAATTTGAAAGCGCCATGTTAAAGCTTCACACTAAACAATCCCCTCGCCCGCAAGCGGGAGAGGGCTAGGGTGAGGGGCTACGGTTATTAACCCTGCTCCCTCTCTCCAACCTCTTTCCCGCCTGTGGGCGAGAGGCTAAAACTTGTAAAACTGGAAAAAATTATGAAATGCGGAATCGTAGGTTTACCAAACGTAGGCAAATCCACCCTATTTAACGCCATCACTAAGGCGGGTATTGCAGCGGAGAACTATCCGTTTTGCACCATTGAGCCCAATGTGGGCATTGTAGAAGTGCCTGACACGCGCTTGCAACCGTTAATCGATATTGTTAAACCGCACAAAGTGCAGCCCGCCATTGTGGAGTTTGTGGATATTGCCGGTCTTGTAGCGGGCGCATCTAAAGGCGAAGGGCTGGGCAACAAGTTTCTGGCGAACATTCGCGAAACCGACGCTATTGTCCACGTTGTGCGCTGTTTTGAAGACGGCAACGTAATTCATGTGTCCAATAAAATTGATCCGCTTTCTGACATTGAAGTGATTAACACCGAACTTGCGCTGGCCGATATGGAAACGGTTGAAAAAACCATGCAACGCGAAGGTAAAAAAGCCAAAAGTGGCGATAAAGACGCGATTGCGCTAATGGCTGTGCTAGATAAAGTGCTGCCGTGCTTGAATGAAGCCAAGGCGGTGCGTACATTGGGCTTAGATGACGACGAATTGCAGCTACTAAAACCGCTGTGCTTAATTACCGTAAAACCTGTAATGTATCTTGCCAATGTGGATGAAAAAGGCTTTGAAAACAATCCATTTTTAGACAAAGTTGTCGCCCTAGGTAAAGCTGAACACGCGCCAGTAGTGTGCATTTGTGCCAAAATTGAAGGCGAAATTTCAGAGCTGGATGACGAAGATAAGCTGCTATTTTTAAGCGAGCTAGGCCAAGAAGAGCCTGGCTTAAACCGTGTTATTCGCGCCGCTTACGATTTACTTGGCTTGCAGACCTACTTCACCGCTGGCGTGCAAGAAGTACGCGCTTGGACCGTTAAAAAAGGCGCCACCGCGCCACAAGCCGCAGGCGTCATCCACACCGATTTTGAACGTGGCTTTATACGTGCCGAAGTGATTCAATACGACGAATACTTGAAAAACAAAGGCGAGCAAGGCAGCAAAGAAGCCGGCAAAATGCGCCTGGAAGGCAAAGAATACATTGTGCAGGATGGCGACGTGATGCACTTTAGATTTAATGTTTAGCTGCGCGAGGTTTAATGTTTAGCTGCGCGAGGTTCAACGTCCAGTTTAAAAACTATTTTTGACAATAGGCGCCTAAACCACTAGAATTGCGCCCTTGCGTAAAGTTTAAGTTATTAATTTTAAGCACAAAGTTTACACGGTGATGTAGCTCAGCTGGTTAGAGCACAGGATTCATAATCCTGGGGTCGAGGGTTCAAGTCCCTCTTTCACCACCACTTAAAAGCCACACCTTCGGGTGTGGCTTTTTATTTAACCTTATCCTGAACTTTCTACTTGAAAATGATACTAATTAAAGATACTATTACTTTATTAAAAGTCATCATAAATGATTGCATGTGAAAACCAAACACGCCAAAACCCTCAAGCTGATTTACAGCAAGCCTATATCAGCAAACATACAATGGCGTGATATTGAAGCATTGCTAATCAGTTTAGGTGCTGAAATAAGCGAGCGCGAGGGTTCGCGAGTGTTAATCAAACTATTTGATGAAAGGCGAGTTTTTCACAGGCCGCACCCAAGCCCCAATACAGATAAAGGCGCGACGGAAGCTATTAAAAAATGGTTACAAGTAAACGGAGTAAAACCAAATGAATAAATTAAACATTAACGGCATAAACGCTGTGATCAGCTTTGATGCAGACATCAGCCTATTTCGTGGTGAATTTGTAGGGCTTAACGGCTATGCAGATTTTTATGCGGCCGATGTGGCAGGCTTAAAAAAAGAAGGTGAGATTTCACTAAAAGTATTTTTAGATGCCTGCAAAGCGGATGGCTTAAACCCTTACAAACAATATTCTGGCAAGTTAATTACGCGTATATCGCCCGATTTGCATGCACTAGCAGCCGAAACAGCAAAAGCGCAAAAAGTAAGCTTGAATGCGCTGATAGAGCGCGCCATACAGCATGAGATAGCGGCTTAACTCATTAATCCTGGGGTCTAGGGTTCAAGTACTCCTTCTACTAACAAATAAACAGCCACACCTTCGGGTGTGGCTTTATTACGCTCATATCATGTACACTCGCTGTAAATACACGATAAATATTAAAATAATAAGCAGCTTCTAAATATGCCACTTTCATGGAACGAGATTAAAACCCGCGCGAGTACATTCTCAAAAGAATGGGAAAAGGAATCTCGCGAAGATGCCGAAGCCAAATCATTTTGGGATGCATTTTTTAATGTATTTGGTATCACCCGCCGCCGCATTGCCAGCTTTGAAGAGCCCGTTAAAAAGCAAGATGACAAAGGCGGCTTTATCGATTTGCTTTGGCGCGGCCAATTACTGGTGGAGCATAAATCGCGTGGCAAAAGCCTAGATAAAGCGTTTACGCAAGCCAAAGAATATTTCCCAGGCCTAAAAGAGCGCGATTTACCTAAATACATTCTTGTTTCAGATTTCTCAAAGTTTCGGCTTTATAACCTTGAGACGAATGAACAAATTGAATTTGCGCTCAAGGATTTATATCAAAACGTCAAACTGTTCGGCTTTATTGCGGGCTACCAAACGCAAGTTATCAAGCCGCAAGACCCCATTAATATTAAAGCCGCCGAGCGCATGGGCAAGCTGCACGATGCGCTTAACGCCGTGGGTTACGAGGGTCATGCGCTAGAGCTTTATTTGGTGCGTCTATTGTTCTGCCTGTTTGCAGAAGACACCAGCATTTTTGAAAAGCGCCTGTTTCAAGATTACATTGAAACCAAAACCGCTGAAGATGGTAGCGATTTAGCGCATCACATCAACACCTTGTTTTATGTGCTCAACACAGATAAAAACAAGCGACTGAAAAATCTGGACGAACACCTTGCCGCTTTCCCTTACGTAAATGGCAAACTGTTCGAGGAGCCTCTGCCACCAGCCCAATTTGATAGCAAAATGCGTGAGGCGCTGTTGGATTTATGCGCGCTGGATTGGAGCATTATCTCGCCCGCCATTTTCGGCAGCTTGTTTCAAAGCATTATGGATGCGGATGCGCGGCGCAATTTAGGCGCGCATTACACCAGTGAAGAAAATATTTTAAAGCTGATTAAGCCCTTATTTTTAGATGCGCTTTGGGCAGAGTTTGAAAAAATTAAAAGCAACAAAAACCGCTTGGCAGAGTTTCACAAAAAACTGCGCAGCTTAACTTTTTTTGACCCCGCTTGCGGCTGCGGCAATTTTTTGGTGATTACTTACCGTGAGTTAAGATTGCTGGAACTCGCCATTTTACGCGCCTTGCACGGCACTGGCCAGCAAGTGCTAGATGTAGAACAGCTAATTCAGATCAATGTTGACCAGTTTTATGGCATTGAGATTGAAGAGTTTCCCGCGCAAATCGCCCAAGTGGCACTATGGTTGACTGACCATCAAATGAACATGCGTATTTCAGAAGAATTTGGCAATTACTATGCGCGCATTCCGCTAAAAGCTACGCCACATATAGTGTGTGGCAATGCATTGCAACTAGATTGGGCAGCAGTACTGCCACCAGTGCAATGTAGTTTTATTTTGGGCAACCCACCATTTTTGGGCAAGAGCAACCAATCTGCCGCGCAAAAGGCCGCTATGCAATTGGTTTGTGGCAACATAAAAAATGCAGGCTTATTAGATTTTGTCTCTGCTTGGTATATTAAAGCCGTGCGGTATATGCATTTAAGTCCTTCCCCTTTTCAGGGGGAAGGTGCGGATGGGGGTGAGTATATGCAACATTCAACCCCCTCCCTAGCCCTCCCCCTACTTGGGGGAGGGGATGTTAAGTGTGCATTCGTCTCCACCAACAGCATTACCCAAGGCGAGCAAGTGGGCGTGCTATGGGGCTGGATGCTGGCGCAAGGCATTAAAATTCATTTTGCTCACCGCACGTTTAGCTGGAACAACGAAGCACGTGGCAAAGCGGCTGTGCATTGTGTGATTGTGGGTTTTGGTTTGCAAGATGTAGCTGATAAAACTATTTACGAATATGCGGATATTAAAGGCGCGCCACATGCAGTGAAAGCTATTAACATAAACCCTTATTTAGCCGATGCGCCAAATTTGGTGATGCTGCCGCGCACCAGCCCAATTTGCAAAGTGTCGCCTATGATTAACGGTAGTAAGCCAACCGATGGCGGCAACTTGATTTTGTCAGAAACAGAAAAGGCCGAATTGATTGCTAAAGAGCCGCTAGCAGCCTTGTGGATTAAACCATTTGCAATGGGTGATGAGTTTATCAACGGTGTTGCGCGTTATTGCATTTGGTTGTTAGATTGCCCACCGCAAAGCTTGCGTGCCATGCCAGAAGTGCTTAAGCGTGTGCAAGCAGTGAAAGCAATGCGCTTAGCAAGTACGAAAGTGCCAACTAGAGAAATGGCAAATTTTCCAACTATTTTTGCCGAAATTCGGCAGCCCAAAACCAATTACTTGGCTTTGCCCAGAGTTTCTTCGGAACGCCGCGTTTACATCCCTATTGCCTACGCTAGCAGTAATTTAATTGCAGGCGACAAGCTGCAAACCATCCCCAATGCCTCGTTATTCGAGTTTGGCGTCATTACCAGTAACATGCACATGGCTTGGATGCGCACAACGGCTGGCAGACTTGAAAGCCGTTATCAATATTCAGCAAAAATCACTTACAATAACTTCCCATGGCCTGTCATTGCGAGTGCAGCGAAGCAATCTAAGCAACAAACCAATGGATTGTCACGTCAGCCAACCTCTGCAGAACATGAAGTTTCTCGCAGTGATAAAGCAGTGATGGCGATTGAAACTCGCGCGCAAGCTGTTTTAGATGCACGTGCCGCGCACCCAAACGCATCTCTCGCCGATTTGTACGACCCACTGACCATGCCCGCCAACTTGCTAAAATCGCATCAAGCTTTGGATAAAGCGGTAGATGTCGCTTATGGCTACAAAGGCGCAGCAACAGACGCCGCTCGCGTTGCGTTTTTATTTGAGCGCTACCAACAACTCACCAGCCTGCTACCCAGCCTAACAAAACCCAAAAAAGCACTTAAAAAGAGTAAATGACGATGCTCTGGAAGCCAACATCTATGCGGGTTACAGAGCAGGTATTTTTAGATTTAAAAGCGTATTTGTAACAAAAATAAAAAAACCCAGCAATTACTCACTGGGCTTTCTGATTTTAATTAAACGAATTAATTAAAATTATTTGTTCATTACGTACATTGTTACTTCAAAGCCAAAACGCATTTCTGTAGCTGCTGGTGTGGTCCACATAATAATCTCCAATTTATTTAGGTTTCGAACCGACAACATGTCTTGTTCGTATGAATGCATTATGCGCCGCCACTTAAAAACTACGCTATGTATGCTGCGTAAATTTGGCTAGTGATTTTGCTTAAACTTAAGTGATTTTGCTTAACTTTAAGTAATTTTGCTTAAGTAATTATATTTAAAACATCAGATAATTTTTAATATCTTGCATGTCCTAGCAAGCAATATCCATGCGGGTTGCAGGGCAGATATTTTAAAAATACAGGCAATAAAAAACCCAGCAATTGTTTGCTGGGTTTTTAAATGCACTTATTAAATTATTTTTATTAAACTATCTTTTAATAAACTATCTTTTAAATAATTAGGCAATATTTGCACCAACAACTGCGGCCATTTGCATCATGTCGATGGTTTCGCCCACTTTAATATTGGTTAAATCAGTTAATTTACCTGTTTTGCTGGTTGATTTTGTATTTTTAAAAATTGGCAGTAATTTATCATCACATACAATATATTTGCCTGCATTTTCAGCCTTGCCATTTACAGTTTTAGTCTGCAATTTGTTGGCTTTAATGTAATCCCATATTTTTTTTGTGATCTCGGTGCGCGGTAGTGCGCTTGCGCCAACTAAAGCGGCTAGCTCGCTTTTCATTTGTACTGGAGTGCTTAAACCTTTTGCTTCTGCCATTTTTCTATCCTTAATTGTTGATTAGGGTATTAATGAAACTTTGATGATTTTTGAGTATGGCACATTTAAACTTATTAGCAAATAGAGTTGTATAAAAATAAAAAAGCCCAGTGATTGCTCACTAGGCTGTTTAAAGCTGATTAAAGCTTATTTATTCATAACGTACATTGTTACTTCAAAGCCAAAACGCATTTCAGTAGCTGCTGGAGTTGTCCACATGATAAATTCCTTTTAATGTACTCACAACAATATGTCGTGTTCGTATGTTTCACATTATGAGCTTATGCAAAAAAACTACCCTATGCACAGTGCGTAAATTTGCCTAATGATTTTACTTAAAGTTATTTAAATAGTTTATTGCTTAAGCTCTTGTCCATTGACATAGTTACTTTTATATTTAACGCTACCATCCTTATTCCATGCGGTTTCCAAGCCTTCTTTTTTACCATTTAAAAAGTTAGCTTGTACGCGTTTTTGGCCATTGTCATACCATTGTGTAAAACTGCCATGCTCACGCCCTGCTTTGTAATATGCCTCTAGCTTTAATTGGCCAGTTTCGTACCATTGGTTCCAAACGCCATCTTCTTTTTGGTTTACATAATGCGTTTGAATCTGCTTTTTACCGCTTGGGTACCAAAAAATCTCTAAGCCTTCTTTTTTGCCTTTGACAATATTCACTTCGTATTTGGGCGTGCCATCGGCAAATTTTTCTATATGTTTGCCTGTAAAGTTGGCATTAAAAAATGTTTCGGCATATGCGCCATGATTTACACTGAGTAATATGAAACTTGCTATTAAGGTGATTAACTTATTCATTAAAATATCTCTTTAAAAAAACCGTATGTATGATGCAAAATAAGCATAATTGTTCAGTTTAGCTTAAATTTTTTATGGTTGTTTAGGAGAAAAATAATGAGTTCGTATCAAGTACTGATTACAGGTGCCAATCGTGGCATAGGGCTGGAATTCACCAAACAATATGCGACCGATGGTTGGAAAGTGTTAGCGTGCTGCCGCGAGCCGCAATCTGCAATTGCTTTGCAGGCGCTGGCTAGCACTAATAGCAATATTGAGATACTGACTTTAGATGTGGCTGATTTTAAGCAAATTGATGCGCTGGCTTTGCAACTAAAAGAGTCGGTAATTGATGTGCTGATTAATAATGCAGGTGTTTATCCCAGCAGTAGTTTTGGTGATGTTGATTACGAGGATTGGGCCGATGGCTTTAGAATTAACAGCATGGCGCCACTGAAAATGGCCGAAGCTTTTGTTCAGCATGTGACGCGTAGTCAGCTTAAAAAAATGGCCACGCTGTCTAGCAAAATGGGTAGTATTGACGACAATGGCAGCGGCGACAGTTATAGTTATCGTGCCAGTAAAACCGCAGTGAATATGGTCATGAAAAGTTTATCAATTGACTTAAAGCCTTATGGTATTAGTGTTGTGACGCTGCACCCAGGCTGGGTACAAACCGATATGGGCGGAAAAAATGCCTTGGTTTCTACAAGCACTAGTGTGGCGGGTTTGCGCCATGTCATTGAGCGTTTGAGCGTTGAAAGTACGGGAAAATTTATTGCTTATGATGGCAAAGAGATTGCTTGGTAAAATCCTTACAAACCTGTTCGCCTTGAGCTTGTCGAAAGGTCGCTAAGTATTGTTTTAACTCACTACAGACTTCGACAAGCTCAGTCCGAACGGTTTGTTTCTAGCGCACGTTACTTGTAGGCTTGTAATGCCTTAAACGGCACGCGCTCTTCTAGCTCGCTAGTATAGGCAGCAATGCCTTTTGCTTCGCGCGCTAAAAAGTCTTTAATCGCCGACTCAAAATCTGGGTGTGCAATTTTGTGATACGAGCAGGTGGATCGCGGCTCAAAGCCGCGTGCTAGCTTGTGTTCACCTTGTGCGCCACCTTCAAAAAATTCTATTTTTTCTGCTATGCAAAACATTTGTGCTTGGTAATAACACAGCTCAAAATGCAAACCTGAAACAAACTGCATCGCACCCCAATAGCGGCCAAACAACGTGTTTTGATTCACAATATTAAACGTGCTAGCAATGGGTTCACCCTCTATTTCTGCCACAATAAGTAAAATATTTTGCGGCATGGTTTTGCCGATTTCGCTAAAAAATGCACGCGTTAAATAGGGTGTGGAATGGTGTTCGCGATAAGTATTGCTGTAACAGCGATAGAAAAAATCCCAATCGTTCTCTGTGATTTCTGCACCTTTAACTTGCCTGCAAGTTACACCTGCGTTGGCGATTTTCTTACGCTCTTGGTGAATTTTTTTGCGTTTATCATGGCTTAACGTCGTTAAAAACGCTTCAAAATCTGGGTAATTTTTGTTGTGCCACCTAAATTGCACGCCTTTGCGTTTTAACCAACCAGCGGTTTCAAAATGCTTGGCACAAGCTTCATCTGGGTAAAGTACGTGGGCGCTAGAGAGTTTGTGCTGATGCATCGCAGCTTCTAGCGCTTCTATCATCAAGCCAGGAGTTTCTGCGTGCTTGCTTAATAAGCGCGCACTGGTAATGGGCGAAAATGGAATCGCAGACAGCAATTTAGGGTAATAATCAAAACCGCTGCGCTGGTAAGCATCGGCCCAAGCCCAATCAAATACATACTCACCATACGAATGACTTTTTAGATAAAGCGGCATTGCGCCTATTAATTGGTCACCTTGCTTCACGATTAATGGGTGCGGATTCCAACCCGTGCCCTTGCCCACACAACCCGTTTTTTCTAGCGCGCTAAGAAATGCGTGGCTTAGTAATGGCGTGCCGTCAATTAATAAATCCCAATCGGCAGCGGATAATTCGTTGATACTGGTGATGAGTTCTATGGAAATTTGTGGCGCAAAACTGTGAGTGGCTGTCATAAAAGCACTGTGAGCTTATGCACACAAAAAATCAAGATTTACTAATGGATTTACTAAATAATTTGCTACGGAACTAACTAGGACGCTTACGGATATTGGCGGCTTGCTTATTGATTTTAGTTTTACTTTTACTTTTAATGGCGGCTTCTGCCTCTTGAATTTTTTGCGCTTCCATTTTGACTTCTGCGGCTTTTTGACGTTCGCTAGATTTAGCCTGCGCCAGTTCAAGCTCTTCTAGTGTAATCAATTCGTCTTCGTCCACATCGACATAACTAAAATGCCGTGCAACTTGCGGTAAGCATTCTGTGGTTTCTTCACGATCTAAAGACTCATCGCTATCTTTATCACAGGCATTAAAGCGCGCTGCTACGCTCTCTTTCATGGCCTTGCGCTTTTGCTCGATTTGGTTGTGTTCTGGGTCGGTAGATTTGGCATAATCGGCCAATGCTTTGCGTAAACGCGCTCTATCATCTGGGCTAAAATTATGCTCTAGCGTTTGTTCTACACCATTATCACCATTATCTAATCCTGAATCTTTGGTAAGCTCATCAGCCACTAAAGAATTCTTATCTGCCGCAGACACAAATGTTGAAGTCGCTATACTCAATAAAACTGCAGCTCCCATTAAAAAAATAGAAGCCGTTTTTGTTGTTATAAAGGAGTTTTGCAATGGCATTAACTAATTTACCAGTGGAAATTATGTTAGCGAAAGACTGCTATCTTGAGTTAAGGTTGTAAATGTAATGTTTCATATTAATCCCAAATTGTAACTAATTGTAACGTTTGTTTGATTATTTTTTGGATACGATTAGTGTAGGAAAGTTTACATTACAGAAAAATATAATAGTGCAGAAATTTTTTACTTTTCTAGATTTATTATTTCTTAAAACATATACTAACAAAAATAACAATTAACTCCATATACAAAATTCTAACGCAAGAAAGTTTAAACCATGAGCGACAACAGCAAAAAAATATTAATGGTGGATGATGATGTCCGTATTCGTGAGCTTTTGCAACGCTATTTAACAGAACAAGGCTTTAGCGTTAAAACAGTGGCTGAAGCCAAAGAGATGGATGTTGCTTTGAGTGCCGATAGCTATGATTTATTGGTGTTGGATTTAATGTTACCAGGTGAAGATGGTTTAGGTATTTGCCGCCGCCTACGCGCTAACAACGTTACCACGCCTATTATTATGCTCACTGCACGTGGTGACGAAGTAGATAGAATTATTGGCCTAGAAATGGGTGCGGATGATTATTTGCCAAAACCGTTTAATCCACGTGAGCTGTTAGCGCGCATTAACGCGGTGATGCGCCGCCATGAACATAGCCCAGAAGCTGAAAGCTCAGGTAAATCGGAAACGTTTAATTTTGGTGAATTTGTGTTCGACACTTCTACCCGTAGCTTAAGCCGTAGCGGCATGCAAATCACTATTACCAGCGGCGAATTTGCTTTACTTAAAGTGTTTACCGAACACCCGCGCCAGCCGCTTTCACGCGATAGGTTGATGCAACTTGCGCGCGGACGCGAGCTAGATGTGTTTGATCGCAGCATCGACGTGCAAGTATCTCGCTTGCGCCGAATTATAGAGCCAGACCCCGCGCACCCGCGCTATTTGCAAACCATGTGGGGCTTTGGCTATGTGTTTATTCCAGATGGCGAAGCTGCGCATTAAACTAAGCTATTTAAAATAAACCTATAGCCAAGCCCATTGAAGTACTTACCGCGCTCTCTACTCTCTCGCTTAATGTTGCTTATCGCCCTATTATTGGCGATAAGCATTTACGCATCGCTCAAAATTTTTGATTATTTTGAGCGTGAACCGCGCGCCACTACGGCAGCTCTGCAAGCCGTTACCATCGTCAATTACACGCGAGCCTCACTTATCGCCGCACAAGATAGTCGTCGCCTAGCTTTGCTTTCAGAACTTTCTGAGCGTGAAGGCGTGCGCGTGTATGTGGCCGATTTTTTAGAAGATATTGAGCCGTTGCCAGAGGATCCTTTCATTAATTTAATTGCTAACAAAATTCGCGAGCGGCTGGGCGTTGAAACCATTATCACTGTCAATCATTACGGCATTCCTGGCCTGTGGATTAGTTTTAACGTAGAGCAGGACGACTTTTGGGTGGTGATTCCTAAAATTCAAGTCGATAGGCCGTTCCCATGGCATTGGCTGTGGTGGGGCGCATTGATTGGCTTATTATCATTGCTAGGCGCTTATTTAATCGCCTCGCGCATTAATCGACCCCTTAATTTGCTGGTGTATGCAGCAGATAGATTACGCCACGGCGAGCCCGCGCCGCGCTTGCCCGAGGACAGCATGGACGAATTGCAACAAGTGAGCAAAACCTTTAACGAAATGGCTGAATCATTGGTGCGGCTTGATAGCGAGCGCACATTATTATTAGCGGGCGTTTCGCACGACATTCGCACGCCGTTAGCAAGGCTGCGAATTGCTGTAGAACTACTAAACGATAGTTGCGAAAGCCTAAAATCTGGCATGATTGAAGACATTGCCGATATGGACAATATCATCCACCAATTTTCAGATTTTGTGCGTGGTGTTGAAGGCGAGCCCACCAAAATGATGGACATCAATGTGCTGCTGCAAGCTTTGCAAGAGCGCCAAGCCCGCGCTGGGCGCGACCTTAAGCTACAACTTAGCAGTACTTACTTTATTGCATTACGCCCACTTGCTATGCAACGCCTACTAGATAATTTAGTGGGCAATGCATACACTTACTCAAAAGGCATGGTTGAAGTGGTGAGTAAAATCACTGCCGAAAACATCATCATTAGCGTGCTAGATAATGGCCCAGGAATACCACCTGAACACGCCGAGCGGCTACTACGCCCATTCGAGCGCATGGATAGTGCCCGCACCAAAAACGAAGGTGGCAGTGGCTTAGGCTTAGCCATTTGTGACCGCATTGCCAGACTGCATCGGGGCAAATTAGAATTAATTAACCGCCCTGAAGGCGGCTTAGAAGCCAGGCTATCGCTGCCGATACAACGCTAGCCAATAATTTGGAATCGCTTGGTATTTAGCTAAACAAAATTTCTAAGGGTTAAACCAATTCAACTTCTCGCGTAGTTTTACTACTTCGCCAACAATGGTTAAACACGGCGGTTTCATGCCTGCAGCGGCGACTTTTTCGGCCAAATCAGCTAAGGTTGCGGTGACTACTTTTTGGCGTTGTGTTGTGCCTTGCTGCACCACGGCGACGGGCATGGTGGCAGCAACGCCGTGTTCAATCAGCTTTTCGCAGATTTGTTTTAGCCCAACCAAACCCATGTAAATCACCACAGTTTGGCGCGGGCGGCTCATAGCGACCCAATCTAAATCTAGTGTTAATTCTTTAGTGCCTGTTGTTAAATCTTGGTTGGCTTTTAAGTGCCCAGTAATAAACAAGCAAGCCTGTGCATAATCTCTATGCGTAAGCGGGATGCCCGCATAGCTAGAAACGCCATTAGCGGCGGTGATGCCAGGCACTACTTGAAACGGAACGCCATGCGCCATGAGCGTTTCAATCTCCTCACCACCACGCCCAAAAATAAACGGGTCGCCACCTTTTAAGCGCAGCACCCGCTTGCCTTGCAGGGCTAATTTAGCTAAAAGCTCGTTAATTTCCTCTTGCGGCATGGTGTGTTGATCGCGCGATTTTCCCACAAAAATCAGCTCGGCATCACGCCGCACCAGCTCCATCACTTCTGGGCTGACCAGCTTATCGTACACGCACACATCGCATTGCTGCATTAAGCGCAACGCGCGAAAAGTGAGCAAATCTGGGTCGCCTGGGCCACCACCGACTAAAAACACCTCGCCTTTGTTGGCGGTTTCATCCGTGCCGTCCAAAATATTTTGCAGCAACTCGCGCGCCGCTTGCTCTTGGCCAGATAACACACGCTCCACCACTGGGCCTTGCAATATGCCTTCCCAAAAAATTCTTCTGGCTTGTGTCGTACCAAATTTAGCTTTCACTTGTTCGCGAAATTCACCCGCAATATCCGCGATGCGGCCATACGTAGCTGGCAGCATGGTCTCAATTTTGGCGCGTATATAGCGCGCCAATACGGGCGCATTGCCCTCGGACGAAATGGCGATAACGACTGGGCTGCGGTCAATAATACTGCCCATAGTAAACGTGCATAAATCGGGCGCATCCACCACGTTTACGGGGATATTCTGCGCTTTGGCCGCAACGGAAACCGCCATATTCACCGCTTCATCGTCGGTTGCTGCAATCACCAAACACGCGCCTGCCAACTGGTTTGGCTCAAAATGTATTTGCACAAATTTAATTTTTTGTGCATCTACTAAATCTAATAATTCATGACAAATCTCGGGCGAATAGAGTGTAATCGCCGCGTTGGCTTTAAGCAACATACTCACTTTACGCATAGCAACATCACCACCACCAATCACCACGCAATGACGGTTTTGTATATTTAAAAAAATGGGCAGTGCTTGCATGATTAAATAGCCTTAAAAGATAAAGCTATTTTAACCGAACTCAATGATTAATAAATGGGCAATTAATAAACAGCCTAATAAGCCAAGCGACCTCACAAGCACATTAAGCCGACAATAAAAAACCCCAATGTATGCACATTGGGGTTGATTAACTACTAAAACAGTGACGCGTTATTCTGAAATCTTTTTAAGATTCTCTAAGCCAGATTTAAAAATACCACCAATCGCTTCTTTTGCTGCGGCATCGTCTTGGCCTTTAGCACCTGGATTTGCTGGGTCTTTACGCTTAAACATTGCACGCCATGTAACTAGGCTTTTGCCCTCGCCCGCTGATTCTACTTTGAGTGTAGCGCCGTATTCACGCACTGGCAAAACACTTTCTGTGATTTCATATTTCATGGTCATACCAGCTGCGTCAATCGCGGTTAATACTTCATTTATGTTGCCACCATTATCTTTAATGCTTAGCACGCGCGTTGCGCCTACCTCCTCGGCTTTGCCGCCTGTCATTTCAGTTTTGGCAATGGCTGGATGCCAGCTCATATCGGCAAAGCTACCAATTTTTGCCCACACTTTATCGGCAGGTGCATTGATTTCGATGGTTTCTTTTAAGCGAATGGTTTCATCAATAGCAGCACCTGCATTGGCCGCCATCAAAAATGTTGAAATAAATACTGCGGTCATTAATTTTTTCATGTACATCCTTTAGTGTTAAATGCGTAATTAAAAGTCTCAAACGGACGGCAGAAATATACCTGATTTTATGCGCAGTTTAAACAGCCAGTTTGCGTTAAAATAGCATTTATGTCTTTGCCACCACATTTAGCTAAAAAAGTCTTCATTAAAACCTTCGGTTGCCAGATGAACGAGTACGATTCGTCGCGCATGGCAGATTTGCTGCATGCGGATAACGGCATGACGCAAACTGACGATGTGAATGAAGCCGATGTGATTTTGCTCAACACTTGCAGTGTGCGCGAAAAAGCCGAGGAAAAAGTCTTCAGTCACCTTGGTCGTTTTATTCCGCTAAAAGCAAAAAATCCTAATTTAATCATCGGTGTAGGCGGCTGTGTGGCATCGCAAGAAGGCGATAACATTATTAAACGCGCACCGTATGTAGATGTGGTTTTTGGCCCGCAAACCTTGCACCGCTTGCCTGAGATGATTAAAAATTCGCAAAGCAGCGGCAAATCACAAGTGGATATTAGCTTTCCAGAAATTGAAAAATTTGACCATTTGCCGCCACCACGGGTGGAAGGTGCAAGCGCGTTTTTGAGTATTATGGAAGGTTGCAGCAAGTATTGCAGCTTTTGCGTGGTGCCTTATACGCGTGGCGAGGAAGTATCGCGCCCGTTCGCCGACATACTGCTGGAAGCCGCACAGCTGACCGAAGCTGGCGTGAAAGAAATCACCCTGCTTGGGCAAAATGTGAATGCTTATCGCATAGACTTTGAAGGCGTTGAGGCCGATTTAGCCATGCTGATTGAAAGCATCGCCGAAATCCCACAAATCGAGCGCATCCGCTTTACCACTAGCCACCCCAATGAAATGAACGAGCGGCTGATTAATTGTTTCGCCACCGTGCCAAAATTAGCCGTGCAGCTGCATTTGCCAGTGCAAGCGGGTTCTGACCGTGTTTTGATGGCGATGAAGCGCAACTACACGGTTTTGCAATATAAAAGTATTATCCGCAAACTCAAAGTTGCCAGCCCAAACCTCACCTTTACATCGGATATTATTATTGGATTCCCTGGTGAAACCGAGGCCGATTTTGAAGCGACAGTAAAGCTGATGACAGACGTAGGTTTTGATTACAGTTTTAGCTTTTTATACAGCCCACGCCCTGGCACGCCCGCCGCATTTATTAAAGACGATACGCCGCAAGCCAATAAATTAGCGCGCTTGAGCAAGTTGCAAGCTATTAACGAAGCACAAGGCGATGCCATTAGCCGCAATATGTTAGGCACGGTGCAGCGTGTACTCATAGACGGCGCATCACGCAAAAATGCGAGTTTATTGGCAGGCAAAACCGATAACAACCGCGTGGTGGATATTGCGGGTGATGTGAGTTTGATTAACACTTTTGTGACCGTAAAAATTACTGACGTGACGAATCCGAGACGATTGTTGGGTGAAATAGTGACAAATCAATGATAAAAAACTACAATGTTTACAATTGTAGTTTTTAAAGTCTTTTAGGAGCGCATCATGGCAGTTTCTTCAGTGTTAAGTGTTAGAGTCAACGAAAAAGATGAGCAAATACTCACCCAAATGGCAGAAGCCACGGGCGTGAGCAAATCTAAACTAGTGGCAGAAGCGATTCATAATTATGTTGAGATGAACGTGCAATATCGTAAGCTGATTCAAGAGCGTATTGCGGCGGCTGATCGTGGCGAGTTTGCCAGCGCTGAGAAAGTTCGCGAAACGTTTGCGCGCTTTGGTGTTGATTACGACTTATGAATGTAGTTTGGTTAGACCAAGCAGACAACGATTTATTGAATGCTGTTGAGTGGATTCGAGAACGTAATCCTGAAGCCGCTAAACGCATTACTCATCTTATTTATTTACAAATCAAGCAACTGCAAAAATATCCGCAATTGGGGCGCGTCGGCCAAATAGAAGGTACGCGCGAATTAGTGATTCATCAAACACGTTACGTTGCCGCGTATCGTATTGATTTTTCTAATAATCTTATTGAGATACTCGCGCTTATGCACGAATCTATGCAATGGCCAGAAGAATTTTAACCATATAATTAACATCCATGGAAATTACCTTACAACCCGAAGATAACGTGCGCTTGAATAACCTTTGCGGTGCGTTAGATGAAAATATCAAGCAAATTGAAACTGCGCTGGAGGTGAATATTAATCGGCGTGGTAGTACGTTTAGCATCAGCGGCAAGCTAGATAATACGCGGCTGGCAGCGCAGTTGCTTGAGAATTTTTATGTGCACGCTAAGAAACCACTCGAGCTAGAAGAGATTCAACTCGGCCTTGTTGAAATCGACAAGCTCAAACCTGAAGATGTGAGCAGCACTGCTATTCCAATTTTGATGACCAAGCGCGGTGATTTGCATGGCCGTACACCGCGCCAACTGGAATATTTACAGCAAATTCAAGATTACGACATTACCTTTGGCATTGGCCCTGCGGGCACGGGCAAGACTTATCTGGCTGTTGCCAGCGCGATAGATGCCATGAACCGCGATAGAGTTAAAAGAATTGTACTGGTGCGGCCAGCGGTTGAGGCAGGCGAAAAATTGGGCTTTTTACCAGGCGATTTAAACCAAAAGGTGGATCCCTACTTGCGCCCGCTTTATGACGCGCTGTATGACTTGGCGGGCTACGACACGGTGAATAAAATGTTTGAGCGCGGTGCAATAGAAGTCGCCCCGCTGGCCTACATGCGCGGCCGCACGCTTAACCAAAGTTTTATTATTTTGGACGAAGCGCAAAACACCACGCCCGAGCAAATGAAAATGTTTTTAACCCGTATTGGCTTTGGTACCAAAGCGGTGATTACGGGCGATGTGACGCAGATTGACCTGCAAAAACATCAAAAAAGCGGCTTGGTTGAAGCGCAAAAAATCTTAAAAAATGTAAAAGGTTTAGCATTTACACAGTTTTTAAGCGCCGATGTGGTGCGCCACCCATTGGTGCAAAAAATTATTAATGCCTACGAAGAATATGATGCAAAACAAGCTGAAAATGCGCCTAGAGGACATTGATGCCCTGTACCAGTACTTGGCATCACCATTCTCGCTAAGTGCTAAAGCACTAAGTAGAATGCGAAATCCTCATGGGTATTGGCTTACAGAGCATCTGCATAGATAAGCCATGCCGCAACTTTCTCTTTCTGTTCAATTGGCTTCGCACCAAGCCAGTTTGCCCACAAAAATGCAATTTAAAAAATGGGCAAAAGCCGCGCTGCGTGTCGATACCGAAGTAACAATTCGCATTGTAGATGCGCAAGAAGCACTTGAACTAAACAGCCAATATCGCGGTAAAGATTATGCGACCAATGTGCTGACTTTTCCGCTCACCGAAACACCAATTCTTATGGGCGATATTGTGATTTGCGCGCCTGTGGTGGCGGATGAAGCCAAGCTGCAGCATAAGTCATTAGAAGCGCATTTCGCGCATTTAACTGTGCATGGCATGTTGCATCTAAGCGGTTTTGACCACGAAACCGAGCCGCAAGCCGAGTTGATGGAAACGCTAGAAGTACAAATTATGGCTAAATTAGGGTATGCTAACCCTTATCTCGTTACGTAAGGGCCATTAATGGCTAGTGAGTCGGAAAAGCAAGGTAATAAAGCCAGTTTATTAGAGCGTTTAAGCAATTTTTTGCTACGCGAGCCTGAAGACCGCGAGCAGCTGGTTGAGCTGTTACACGGCGCGTATGAAAATCATTTAATGGATGCTGATTCGCTCGCCATGATAGAAGGCGTGCTGCAAGTGAGCGAGATGCAAGTGCGCGATATTATGATTCCGCGCTCGCAAATGGATGTGATTGACATTACCGACCCGCCCGAAAAATTCATTCCGCATGTGATTGAAACCGCGCATAGCCGCTTCCCCGTCATCGAAGACGACAAAAATGATGTGATTGGCATTTTGCTGGCCAAAGATTTATTACGTTATTACGCTGGCGAAGATTTTGAGGTGCGCGATATGTTGCGCCCAGCAGTGTTTATCCCCGAGGCTAAACGGCTGAACGTATTGTTAAAAGAGTTCCGTAGCAACCGCAATCACATTGCCATTGTGGTAGATGAATACGGCGGTGTGGCGGGCATGGTGACAATTGAAGACGTGCTTGAGCAAATTGTGGGCGATATTGAAGATGAATACGATTACGACGAAGACGAAGACAATATCATTCAAAACGCAGACGGGCATTATCGTGTTAAAGCTTTGACCGAAATTAGCGATTTTAATGAGGCAGTTGGCACACAATTTAGCGATGAAGAGTTCAGCACTATTGGTGGTTTGGTGGTGAATAAGTTTGGTCACTTGCCCAAACGAGGCGATAGGGTAATGATCGATAATCTGAGCGTTTCTGTACTGCGTGCAGATAGTAGGCGCCTACACTCTATGCTGATTGAGGTGCTTCCAAGTGAGTCTTTTCCGATTGAATCAACTTAAATTACAACTATAAGCTAGTGAACTAAAACTTATTTCTATTCTCTTAAATTTACCTATTGGAGATTAATATGAAAACTTGGATATTAGCAGCTTTACTTGCAACTACACTGACATCGGTCGCATTTGCTGACGAAGCCAAAACACAGCCCCTAAATACAGCAATCCCTACCGAAGAAAAGGCATTTGTAGATGCGATTAATAAATATGATAAAGCCACAATAATTGCCCAATTTGGCGAGCCAGCCAAAGCTGAGGATGTGAAAATTAAAAATTCAGGTAAAATTGTTGCCACTATTTGGCACTATCACAATATTAATACTGCGGCGGATGGCAGCTTTTACCCCACTACCGAATTGGACTTTATAGACGATAAAGTAGTACAAGTGGTGTTTTTAAATCACGATGGCTCTGCAGCAAACGATGGGGCTGGCAAAAATTTTAAAGTTGAACCCATGCCAGAAATGGAAAAATTGGAAGATATTCCACCCACTTTATAATTGCTTTTTACAATAAAAAAGGACGCTACAGCGTCCTTTTTATTACTCATATGTTCTAGTCCATATATCCGCTTATTTTTTTAAAGCATCGCGAATTTCACGTAATAACAAAATATCATCTGGAGTAGCTGCTGGCGCTGCTGGTTGCTCTTTTCTCATTTTATTCACTTGTTTTACCATCATAAAGATGATGAACGCCAAAATAACAAAGTTAATCACAATCGTAATAAAATTACCGTAAGCCAGCATTGGCACGCCTGCAGCTTTAAGTGCCACATAAGTGCCCGCATTGCCTGCAGGTATATCTGCGAGTGGTACGAACATATTACTGAAATCAACACCGCCAGTTATTTTGCCAACAATTGGCATAATAATGTCGTTTACTAATGAATCGACAATTTTACCAAATGCCGCACCAATGATGACACCTACTGCTAGGTCCATCACATTGCCCTTCATAATAAACTCTTTAAATTCACTCATAATGCAACCCCCTAATGGTTATTGTTACAAAGTATTATGGTTAAAACGTTTAAAGCCTAAAAGGCCTAAACTAGGTGCAATATAGTCGCCTAACAAAGGCTCTGTCAACCTTTAACATACAAACTTTGACGAAAATAATGTAAATAATGATGAATTACATGCTGAATTACAAGCTACAATCACTCGACTTTTATTCATATACAGCACAATGATTTTAACCACTAGATTTCAAAAAATTTTGTTAGCCTTTGCGCTGGGCGCACTGTCTGTATTGGGTTTCGCGCCTTTTTACATCTTCCCCTTACCTATCCTTGCCATTGCAGGCTTATACTATTTATGGCTAAAATCAACCACGCCAGCAGCCGCATGGATACTGGGCTTTGGCTATGGTCTTGGCTTATATTGTGTTGGCATTTATTGGATATATATCAGCCTACACGATTTTGGCGGAATGCCGTGGTGGTTTGCGGGTTTTAGCACCTTTTGTTTGTGTGCGTTTATGGCGCTGTTTGTTGGCTTGGTCGGTTATTTCAGTAAAAAACTGGCTGGTAAAAATCAGTCTTGGTTGTGGTTAAGCATTCCCGTTTTATGGGGTTTAAGCGACTGGGTTCGCAGTTGGATTTTTACGGGCTTCCCCTGGCTAACAATGGGCTATAGCCAAGTACCATACAGCCCTCTGGCTGGCTTTATACCGCTTGTAGGCGTGTATGGTGTTACTGTAATTACGGTATTGATGGCGGCGTTAATCGCAAGCTGGTTTGCAAATCCACCGCGAAACTTAGCTTGGAAACGCAATGCTATTGCTATGTTTGTGTTAATTGTAGTGACAGGTAATGTGCTGAAAATTATAGACTGGACCACGCCAATTGGCTTGCCAATTAACGTAGCTCTGGTGCAAGGCAATATTTCGCAAACAGAAAAATGGTCGCCAGAAAAAGCGCAAAGTACGATTAATCAATATTTAAGCATGGTAATAGCCAGCAAGGCCGCGCTCATCATTTTGCCAGAAACGGCTCTGCCTGTGCTTTCTAGCCAATTAGATCCCAGCGTTAAACAAACATTAAAAGCGCACGCCAAGCAAAATAATGGTGACCTCATTGTGGGTTTAGTGGAATATAATGAAGCCACCAATAATGCACCGAGCCAATACTTTAACAGCGCACTAAGTTTTGGTAACGCACCCACCCAAGTTTATTCTAAAAACCACCTCGTACCATTTGGTGAATTTATTCCATTAAAACAAGTGTTTGGCTGGATATATCGCGATTGGCTCAACATGCCTTTAAGCGACTTATCGCGTGGCGGCACGCATCAAACGCCAATGAATTTGGTGAATCAAAAAGTAGCGGTGAATATTTGCTACGAAGACGTCTTTGGCGAAGAAATTATCCGCCAATTGCCCGATGCAACATTGCTAGTGAACATAAGTAACGATGCTTGGTACGGCAAATCTTATGCCGCAAACCAACACATGCAGTTTAGCCAGGCGCGCGCTATGGAGACAGGTCGTATGATGCTACGCGCCACCAATACGGGTGCCACTGCGGCGATTGATGAAAAAGGCTATGTTTTTGCCCACGCCCCGCACGACGTGCAAACCACGCTAGACATCACCGCACAAGGCTTCAGCGGCAGCACGCCCTATGTCGTTTGGGGCAATTGGCCGTTTATTGTGTTTTGTTTTGGAGTTTTAGGGTTTATGTTATTTAAAAACTTTCACCACAGAGACACTTAAGGCGCAGTGAGAACCTTAAGCATCTGCCACCATCATTCTGCACCAGTGCTGGCATCGCCGCAGAATATATCGGCTAAAGCAGATTATTCATGCTAGAAGCGCAGCTAAAGAATCCAGAACCGTCTAACAGAAAGCTGGATTCTTTCGCCTAGATAAAACTTAGGCTTAGAATGGCGCGGGTGCTAAGTTTTAAAGCTTTTCTCCGTGCCTTAAGTGTCTCTGTGGTGAAAAAGGCAGTTTCTAAGGTAAAATCAGTCCTTTAGAACAATCTATAAATAATCATGGTATTAAGCTTTCAACAAATTATTTTAACCCTGCAAGACTATTGGGATCAACAAGGCTGCGCTTTGTTGCAACCTTATGATATGGAAGTGGGGGCTGGCACTAGCCACACTGGCACGTTTTTGCGCGCACTAGGCCCAGAGCCTTGGAAAGCCGCGTATGTGCAACCTAGTCGCCGTCCAAAAGACGGTCGTTATGGTGAAAACCCAAATCGTTTACAGCATTATTACCAATACCAAGTGGTGTTAAAGCCTGCGCCTGCCAATATTTTAGAGCTATATTTAGGCTCGTTGCAAGCGCTTGGTTTCGATCTCAAGCAAAATGACATCCGCTTTGTGGAAGACGATTGGGAAAACCCGACGCTAGGCGCTTGGGGCTTGGGCTGGGAGGTTTGGCTAAACGGCATGGAAGTGACACAATTTACCTATTTTCAGCAAGTGGGTGGCATTAATTGTAAGCCAATTACGGGTGAAATCACTTATGGTTTGGAGCGTTTGGCAATGTATTTGCAGGGCGTGGATAGCGTGTACGATTTACAGTATTCTGAAAACGTAAAATACGGCGATGTGTTCCACCAAAACGAGGTAGAGCAATCAACCTATAATTTTGAGCATTCTGATGTGGAATTTTTATCCACCGCATTTATTGCACACGAAAAGCAGGCGCAGCATTTAGTCAAAGAAAAACTTCCCCTGCCCGCTTATGAGCAAGTGTTAAAAGCCGCACACACCTTTAATTTGCTAGATGCGCGTGGTGCAATTAGCGTGACTGAACGCGCGGCTTATATTGGGAAAATTCGCAATATTGCACGCGCAGTTGCAGCTTGCTATCTTGAGAGCCGCGCTGCGCTTGGCTTCCCGCTTGCCTCAAAAGATCATGCGGATGAAGTGCTGTCAGAATTAGCTAAGAAAGTTGCATAAGAATGGAAAAGAATCCACATAACAAAAATTTATTAGTAGAACTTTTTGTAGAAGAACTACCACCAAAAGCCTTAAATAAATTAGGCGAAGCGTTTGCTAACGTATTGTTTCAGATATTAAAGTTGCAAGGTTTAACTTTTGATCATTCAATCGTTACCGCCTTTGCCACGCCCCGTAGATTAGCCGCGCATGTGAGTTATGTGGCCGATAAAGCGGCTGATAAACAGGTTTCACAGAAACTTATGCCAGCCAGTGTGGGCTTAGATGCTAACGGTAAAGCGACGCCTGCTTTGCTTAAAAAATTGCAAAGTCTAGGTGTGGATATAAGTGTGGATGAATCTGTGGTTTCATCACTTAAAAATGAAAATAACACTTTATTTTTAGATGCGCTACAAGCTGGCGTGACCTTGCAAGATGGCTTGCAAAAAGCCTTAAACGAAGCATTGGCAAAATTGCCCATTCCAAAAGTGATGACCTACCAACTAGCCGATGGCTGGAATAGCGTCAATTTTGTGCGCCCTGCACATGGCTTAGTGGCCATGCACGGCAGTAGCGTCATCAGTATTAATACACTTGGTTTGCAATCTGGCAACACCACTAGTGGTCATCGGTTTGAAGCTAAAAATGAAAAAATTACGTTAAATCATGCCGACACTTACGCCGAGCAGTTATTAAACGAAGGTGCTGTAATTGCCAGCTTTGCAGCGCGAAAAGCCGAGATTACAAAGCAACTAAACGCTGCCGCAGCAAAAGAAAACCTGAAACCGATTGACGACGATGCGCTGCTAGATGAAGTGACCGCACTGGTAGAACGCCCCAATATATTGCTTGGCCAGTTTGAGGAAGTTTACCTAGAAGTGCCGCAAGAATGCTTGATTTTGACCATGAAAGCGAATCAAAAATACTTTCCGCTGTTAGATAAAAACGACAAACTCACGAACAAGTTTTTAATCGTTTCTAACATCTCGCCAAAAGACCCAAGTGCCGTGATTCAAGGCAACGAGCGCGTAGTGCGCCCGCGTTTGGCTGATGCCAAATTCTTTTTTGACCAAGACCGCAAAAAAACGCTAGAAAGTCGCATTGCGGGCTTAGATAAAGTGATTTATCACAATAAACTTGGCTCGCAAGGTGAGCGTATAGCGCGCGTTAGGGCTATTGCCAAAGCGCTTGGCCAGCAACTCGGTGGCGACAAATTAGCTGCTCAAGCAGACCAAGCCGCGATGCTAGCTAAAGCTGATTTAGTGACAGATATGGTGGGTGAATTCCCCGAGTTGCAAGGTATTATGGGGCGCTACTATGCACAGCATGAAGGCCTAGATAATGATGTAGCTTATGCCATTGAAGACCATTACAAACCACGTTTTGCAGGCGATGAGTTGCCACGCAATCAAGTGGGTATTTGTGTAGCATTAGCAGACAAGCTAGAAACTTTGGTTGGCTTGTTTGGCGTTGGTGAAAAACCGACTGGTGATAAAGATCCGTTTGGTTTACGTCGTCATGCTTTAGGTATTATTCGTATTTTAATTGAGAAGAAATTGCCAATCCCATTTGATGCTCGCGGAAATAACGCTTTATTTGCTAGTGTTCTAGATCAGTTTTCTATAGGTAAATTATCTGACGCAGTTTATATAATGCCTTTTGTATATGAACGTTTGGCTGGAAACCTGCGTGAACAAGGCGCCAGCACGCAAGAAGTTGATGCGGTGCTAAGTAATGTGCCTGAGTTATTGCACGAAATACCAGCTAGATTGGCTGCTGTGCTTTCATTCTCCATACTTGCCGAAGCTCCCGCCCTAGCCGCCGCCAACAAACGCGTTAGCAATATTTTGAAAAAAGTAGAGGGCGAAGTGAAGGCAGAAGTGAACACTAACTTATTACAAGAACCTGCTGAAATCGCGCTTAACGCGGCTTTAAGTAAAGTAAAACCACAAGCGGATAAGCTATTTGAAAGCGGCGATTACACGGCCTCCCTACAAGCATTGGCGGCCTTAAAAGCGCCTGTGGATGATTTTTTTGATCACGTGATGGTGAATTCTGACGACGTTAATTTGAAAAATAACCGCTTGGGTTTATTGGCGATTTTGCACCAAACCATGAACCGCGTTGCAGATTTGTCTAAGTTAGCCAGTTAAATAAATGAAACTC